>DAHXNW010000214.1 GCA_027365195.1 Acetobacteraceae bacterium | reverse complement strand
TCCGCGTCAGTTGCACCCGCGCCCGCCCGTCGGAAGCGAAAGCGAGGAGCGCGAACGGATCGCCCAGCCGCGCCATTGCCTCTCCCAGCAAAGCGACCGCGAGACGCTCGGTTTCCAGCACCGCGGCGGCGCGGGTGGATTCCGAGACATCCACCAGCACCACGGTCGCCAGATCGCGGGCCTGCAGCGCGCTCGCGCGATACAGCCGCTCGTCGGGCCACTCACCGGAAGCCCGCGCCACTTCGGCATCCAGCACCGCATCCATATCGAGTTCCATACCGTCGCGCTGGCGCTTTAGCCGGCGCGGGCGGCCGGGGCGGGCGGCGCGCACCAGACGGTCGATGCGCCGCCGCAGATCGGGCGCCGCATCGAGCGCCGCATCGAGCCGCCGGCGGTCGCCGATTACGGCCGGCACGGCGCGCACGCTGGTCCAGTCGGGCCGCTCCACCGCTTCGCCGCGGTCCCATTCCGGATAGCGGGCGAGCAGCACCCCCTCCGGCTCCGGCGCGGCCGAGGGACGCGCACGTGCGCTCCCCGTCTCCTCGGCCTGGCGGTCGGCGCGGCCCTCGCCCGCCGCCTGGCGTAGCCGCGCCGCCTCGATCATGAGGTCGATGGAGTCGGCTGCAGCCTCGGCGGGGGTGTCGAACTCCCATAACCCAAGCCCGTCGTCGCGATAGGCCGGCTCGACTACATAAGTTCGGGCATTGAACTGCAGCCGCATCTGGCCGAGGTCGTTGCCGAGCAGCCCGCCGATGCGCCGGGGTGCCGCAGGATCGTCCAGCGCCGCTTCGGCGAACAGGGCGCGCCCCTTGGTGATGAAGCCGTGCGGATCGGCATAGCCAGCGTCGAACAGCGCACGCGCCAGCCGGGCGAGCAGGGCCGGCACCGTGCCGCCCTCCGGCCGCGCGGTGTGATAGGGCGCCCAAAGCCGCCGCAGGCCCGGAAACCGGCGCAGCGCCAGCGCCTCGACGCGGGCATCCTCGAGCAGCCCGATCAACGCCAGTTGCAGCGGCTTCAGCGTGCCGATTGTCTGGCGCGGCATCCCCGCCATCAGATGCGCCAGCGCGTGGGCGAGCGTGGCGCGGCGCAGCGCGCTCTGCGCCGACGGCGGCACGCCCGGCACGCTTTCGGGCAGCAGGATGACGCCGTCGGAGAGGCTGGCGCGACGCGGGGCCGGCCGCCCAGGCGGCACCGGCAGCGGCCGCAGCGCCGGCATGCGCCCCCAGAGTGCGGCGCCGAACAGTTTCAGGCCGCGTTCGTCGCGCGCCCATCCACCCTCGCCGCCCTGCGCCAGGGTGCTGCGGGCCAGTGGATCGGCGAGGGTGAAGAACGCCATCCGCCGCGCCTTGTCGCCTCCCGCCGCCTTCAAGCCCAGAGCGACGAAGCTGGCGAAACCGTCGCCGCCCATCGCATCGACGATGGTCGCCGCATGGCCGGCGGTGGCAGCGACGCAGTCTTCCGCCTCGCGCGCCAGACGGCAGAAGCCAGGCCACAAGCCAGGGGTACGCACGCGATCCCAAGCCTCGATGCAGGCGGTGGCGGCTGCAGCGCCGGCATGGCGGCAGATGTCGGCCGCATGCTCGGCCACATCGGCGAGTGTCGCCGCCTCACCCTGTAGCCGGAACAGGGTGGTGAGGCAGACCGTCCCCGCATTGGCGTGCAGCAAGGCAAGCACGCCAGAAGCCCAGCGCTCGCGGCCGGCGGCATCGTTCTGCGCCAGCAGCCGCTCCCACGCCTGCCGGTACGCGGCCTGCAAACCCGGCCGCGCCCGCAGCGCGGAAGCGAGCCGCGCGGCCTCGCCCTCGGCCGGCCTCATCCCAGGCAGGCGGCAATGGCGGCGCTCAGCGCCTCGCGCAGTTCGGCATCGTCGGTAAGCGGTAGCACCATCGCCGCCCGCGCCGCCGCCGGCAGATCGAGCCCGGCCAAGGCGAGCCGCCCGGCATGGATCAGCATGCGGGTGGAAGCGCCTTCTTCCAGCCCATGGCCACGCAGATTGCGCGAGCGTCGGCCGATCTCCACCAGCAACGCTGCGAGCGCCGGCTCGACGCCGCTCTCGCGTGCCACGATTTCGGCTTCCACCGCCGCCTCCGGATAGGAGAAATCGATGCCGATGAAGCGCTGCCGGGTCGATTCCTTCAAATCCTTGACCGCACTCTGATAGCCAGGGTTGTAGGAGATGACGAGTTGGAAATCCGCGTGCGCGACCACCAGCTCGTTATTTTTCTCGAGCGGCAGAATGCGCCGTGCGTCGGTGAGCGGGTGGATGACGACGGTGGTATCCTGCCGTGCCTCGACGATCTCGTCGATGTAGCAGATCGCCCCGTTACGTACTGCCAACGTCAGCGGCCCATCGTGCCAGACGGTTGCGCCCGGCACCAGCAGGAATCGGCCGACCAGATCGGCTGCCGTCATGTCCTCATGCGCCGCCACGGTAATCAGCGGGCGATGCAGCCGCCAGGCCATATGTTCGAGAAAGCGTGTCTTGCCGCAGCCGGTGGGGCCTTTCAGCATCACCGGCAGGCGATGCCGATAGGCCGCCTCGAACACCGCCACCTCATCGCCGACCGGGCGGTAATACGGCGCTTCGCCGATCAGGAAACGCTCGGCGCCGCTCACCTCCTGCCGATCCGTCGTACTCACTCGGCCAGCAACTCCGACAGCCGCGCGTCGATGAAGCGAACATCGACCGGATTGGTACCCGGGCCGCCGGCGAAATGACCCCAGACCGAGGGGATCGGGATGAGTTTCGCATTGGGCATGTGTGAGACTTCGATTTCACTGTCTTCGGGCGGAAAATAGAGATCGGTCTGCCCCGGCATGACATAGGCGCGTGCGGTGATCGCCCCCAACGCCTTGGAAAAATCGCCGCCATAGAGCGTGTTCGCGCTGATGTCGCCATGTTGCCAGGTCCAGAGCATCGCCAGCAGATTATTGGCATCTTTCGGCAGGAAGAAGCCTTCCCAGAAAGCCACCAGAAAATCCTCGAGCGAGGAATAGCCGAGTGCCTTGAGATCGAGTTCCTGGCGATAGAACGCCTGCGACAGACCCCATCCGGCATAGACCCGCGCCATCGCCCGCAGCCCGGTCTCCGGCTTGCTTTTGTACCATCCGCCGGCAAAGGCTGCATCGGCGGTCAGCGCCGCCTTGACGCCTTCGAGGAAGACGAAATTATGCCGCGAACATTTGGCCGAGCCGCAGAATGGCGCGATCCGCTCGACCATTGCGGGAAACAGTGCGCCCCAGTGAAACGTCTGCAACGCCCCCATCGACCACCCTGTGACCAGACGGACCCGCTTGATGCCGAATTTTTCGGTCAACAGCCTGTGCTGTAACTGCACGTTGTCCCATGGCGTGACATGCGGAAACCGCGGCCCGTTATACGGCTCCGGCGTGTTACTCGGCGAGGATGAGAGACCGTTGCCCAGCATGTTGGGGATGATGATGAAGTATTTCGCCGGATCGAGCGCCATGCCGGCGCCGATCAGCCACTCATTGGCATCGTGCTGCCCGGAATACCATGTCGGGTAGACGATCACATTATCCTTCGCCGCATTCAGCGTGCCGAAGGTTTTGTAAGCGAGCGTGCAGCCGCGAATGGTGGCGCCACTCTGCAACGCCACGTCGCCAAGGTTGTAGACCTCATAATCCATAAAATTATCTCCTGCGGCGGGATTCAAAGTAACGACACTCAGATCGCCTGTGTCGCGGGCTTGGCCACCGCCGACAATGCCCAATAAGCGACACCGCCGACCACCATCGAGCAGAGTGCGGTGGAAAACTGTGGCGCCGCGTTTTCGACGACCAACGCCACCGCCGAGCCGATCGCCCAGGCAAGGAAAGCGGTCGGCCGATAGTCGGCCGCCACCGTCGCACTAGGACGGAACACGTACTGATCAACCAGAATGATGGCACCGATCGGCGGCACCAGAACACCGAGCAGGCTCAACCACTGAATGAAGAACGCCCAGATATTGCCCGCAGCAACGGCGATGCCGATCACACCGAGAATGACCGCCGCGGTGCGCATATGCGTACCCACGATGCGCGACCAGCCGGTGGCCGAATTATACAGACAATGCGAGCACACCGACCCCAGATTCAGATACAGGAACACGAAGGCCAGCACGCTCACCCAACCCAAACGCAGATGATTCAAATAACCGAACATATTGTCGGCACCGAACGGATTGGCATTCGGCACGGCCAGTGCGGCGGTCATCACACCGCCGACCAGCATGGCAACGAGATTGGCAAAAGGAAAGGCGCTGAAAGTCGAGAGAAAGGAATCGCGTGACGTCTTCGCCCATCGGTTGAAATCGGCGGTCACCGTGCCGGCATCGATGAACAGCGCCACGACGACAGTGAGACCCACACCCATCGGCATGCTGGCAACACCATTATTGCCGTGATAAGCGAGAATCGCGGCCCAACTGGTCGTGCTCGCCGCGTCCGCCGCCACCCATACGCCGAGGATGACGAACAGGGGAATGGAGATCAGGCCGATGTAATGCAGACCGCGCACACCGATGAACGTGATACCGATATACAACAATCCGGCGATCACCGTCATCAGCACATAGCTCAATCCATATGTACCGCTGACCAGAGCGCCGGTGATGCCGGTCTGCACCGCGTACCAGCCGAGCAACAATGTGGAGAGCAGTCCGGAAGCGAGCACATACCCCTTGCGCCCGAACACGACGCTGGCCAGCAGGGCAAAATTCACCCCGCGCCGCGTGCCCAGAATCCCAAGGGCGCCGACATAGGCCAGCATGATCAGATTGCCGATGATCATCGCGGCGAGCGCACGGGTGAATCCCATCCCGAGCACCAGAATGGAGCCCGTCATCGCCCCGGTGATGATCATCGGAAAGCCGGCCCATACCAATGTCACAGAGAACAGGCTGCGCCGCGCGCGTGCCGGCACCGGTTCATGCTCGTATTCGTTGCCTAACAGATGATCGACCTGATCCTCGGCATCCTCCAGTTTGGAATGGTTCTGCATTGAGCTGGCCATTGAAAACCCCCTGTCGTACGCGCAATGTCGTGCGTTAAACCCGAACAGCCACAGCACAACAAAAACCCCCAACTCCCATTCTCGCCACGGAGAACAGGAATTGAGGGCTGCATTGCCCGATTGCCGGCGGCCTCATTGCCACCTTACCGTCACGACTCTATATCGATAATATCTGGCGCCATCAAGGAGAATTCCGGGTCGTGTCGCAATCGGATGCAACCACGCTTCGCATCAACCGCATTCTCGGCGGCGCGCGGGATAGCGCGCTGGATGCACAGATCCATCGCCTCTCCCATCGCGGCGCCGTCGACACACTGCTGATCGCCGCCGCCGATGTGCCGCGCCGGCGCTTCCGCGCCACCAGCGAGGCTGGCCGCACGATCGAGATCGCCCTGCCGCGCGCAGAGACGCTGTTCGACGGTGCCGTGCTCTGGCTCGATGACAACCACGCCCTCGTGCTGCGGGTCGCCCCGCAGCGCTGGCTGAGATTGCGGCCGCGCACCTCCGACGATGCGCTGGCCCTTGGCTATCACGCCGGCAATCTGCATTGGCGCGTGCGTTTCGCCGAGGGGGCGCTCCTGGTCGCGCTGGAGGCACCGGCGGAGGATTATCTCGCCCGCCTCGGCGCGCTCGCCACCCCTGGCCGCTTGCACTGCGACATCGTCGATCACGCGCCATGTTGAGCCATCTGCTGGCGTTGCAACAGGCCGATGCGGCATTCCCCAGCGGCGGCTTCGCGTTTTCCAATGGCATCGAAGCGCTGGCAGCAGGCGGGGTGAAGCTGGACCGGCCGACACTCGGCGGTGTCATCGCCGCCGTGCTGCGGCATCGCTGGGCCGGCTGCGACCGCATCGTTCTGATCCGGGCCTGGCGCGCGGGCGACGATCTCGATCGTCTCGCCGGCCTCGATCATGCGCTCGAAGCCGCTACCATGGCGCCGAGTTTGCGGCATGGCTCGCGCCGCAACGGCGCCGCCTTGCTCGCCGCCCATCGGCGCCTCGCGACCCAAGGTGCCGCGGCCTTGCAACGCGCGCTGGATGCGAGCCGACTGCTCGGCCATCTCCCTGTGTTGCAGGGCGCGCTGTGGCGCCATGTGGGTCTCGACGAGGCAATGGCGATGGAGGTTTCCGGCTATACGGTGGCGAGCGGTCTGGCTGCGGCGGCGGTCCGGCTTGGCTGTCTCGGCGCGCTCGCCGCGCAGGCCGCCCTGCGCGATGCGCTGCCGCTGATCGCCACGCTGTCGCATCATGACGTCGGCGAAGACGAGCCGCTGAGCGGCTCGCTGCCGTGGCTGGATATTGCCTGCGCGCGGCATCAGAGTGCATCGTTGCGTCTGTTCGCCAGTTGATGCCTGAACGAGATCGGAGCCCCGCATGCTTCTCACCCCCACCGAGATGGAACGGCTGACGATCTTCACCGCCGCCGAACTGGCGCGCCGGCGCCGGGCGCGCGGGCTGCGGCTCAACCATCCCGAAGCGGTGGCGCTGATCGCCGACGAAATCCTCGAAGGCGCGCGCGACGGAAAAAGCGTTGCCACCTTGATGGGTCTTGGCTCCGCGATCCTCACCACCGAGGATGTGCTGCCCGGTGTCGCGGCGATGCTGCCGATGCTCCAGGTGGAAGGGGTGTTTCCCGACGGCACCAAGCTCGTCACCGTGCATGACCCGATCCGCCCGCGCGAGGGAGCGCCCGCCGAAACCCTGCTGCCGGGCGAGATCATGTCGGCGGCCGGCGAGATCGAACTTGGCGCCGGCAAGCGGCGCGCGGTCGTTGCGGTGGTGAATACCGGCGACCGGCCGGTGCAGGTGGGCTCGCATTATCATTTTTTCGAGGCCAACCGCGCGCTGGAATTCGACCGCGCCGCGGCCTTCGGCATGCGGCTCGATATTCCCGCCGGCACCGCGACCCGCTTCGAGCCGGGGCAGGCGCGCGAGGTGACGCTGGTGGCCTTCGGCGGCAGCGGCACGCTCACCGGGCTGAACGGCCTGACCGAGGGCGCGAGCGATGCCGCAGCAGCCCCAGCGGCCCTGGCGCGCGCCCGCGCCGCCGGCTTTCGTGGCGCCTGAACGATGGCCCGCATCACCCACGCCGAATACGCCGCCCTCTATGGCCCGACCACCGGAGATGGCGTGCGCCTCGCCGATACGGCACTGATTGCCGTGGTCGAGCATGATCATGCGGTTTATGGCGATGAATGCCTGCACGGCGGCGGCAAGACGTTGCGAGACGGCATCGGTCTTGCCTCGGCGATCACCAGTGCCGCCGGCGCGCTCGACATGCTGCTGTGCAACGTGCTGCTGATCGATCCCGTGCTGGGCATCGTCAAAGGCGATCTCGGTCTGCGCGGCGGGCGCATCGCGGGGTTCGGCAAGGCGGGCAATCCGGCGGTGATGGACGGTGTCGATCCGCGTCTGCTCGTCGGTGCCGGCACCACGGTGCGTGACTGCGAGGGCATGATCGCAACCCCCGGGGCGATCGATGTGCATGTGCATTTCGACAGTGCGGCCCTCTGCGAACACGCGATCGCCGCCGGCATCACCACGATGCTCGGCGGCTCGCTCGGGCCGATCACCGTGGGCATCGATTCCGGCGGCCCGTTCAACACCGCGCGCATGTTGCAGGCGGCGGAGGCGTGGCCGATCAACTTCGGCTTTCTCGGCCGTGGCAACGCACATCAGCCGCAGGCCCTCATCGAGCAGATGGAAACCGGCTGTGTGGGCCTCAAGATCCATGAAGACTGGGGGGCAATGCCGGCAACCATCGATGCCTGCCTGCGGGTTGCCGACGCGCTGGATTTCCAGGTCCAATTGCATACCGACACGCTGAACGAAAGCGGCTTCGTCGAAGATACGCTCGCCGCGATCGGCGGGCGGACGATCCACATGTATCACACCGAAGGCGCCGGCGGCGGCCATGCGCCGGACATCATCCGCGTCGCCGGTGTGGCCCATTGTCTGCCGAGTTCCACCAATCCGACCAATCCCTACACGGTCAACACCTTCGACGAACATCTCGACATGACGATGGTGTGCCATCATCTCAATCCACGCGTGCCGGAGGATGTCGCTTTCGCCGAAAGCCGCATCCGCCCGCAGACCATCGCCGCCGAGGATGTGCTGCACGACATCGGCGCGATCTCCATGCTCGGCTCGGACAGTCAGGGCATGGGCCGCATCCACGAAGTGATCTGCCGCACCTGGCAACTCGCGAGCAAGATGCGCATCCAGCGCGGCCCGCTGCCCGAGGAACGCGCGGGCCAGGGCGATAATCAGCGCATTCTGCGCTACATCGCCAAATACACCATCAATGCCGCACGCACCTTCGGCATCGCCGATCATGTCGGCTCGCTGGAAGATGGCAAGATGGCAGACGTCGTGCTGTGGCGGTCGGCTTTCTTCGGCATCAAGCCGGAACTGGTGATCAAGGGCGGCTTCATCGCCTGGGGCGCGATGGGCGACAGCGCCGCCTCGCTGATGACCTGCGAGCCGATCCTGATGCGCCCGCAATGGGGCGCCTTCGGCCGCGCCAAACAATCGCTCTCGGCCTGCTTCGTGCATCCGCGTGCCATCGAGAGCGGTCTTGCAAAGCAACTCGAATTACAAAAACCGTTGCTGCCGGCTACCGGAACGCGCAGTCTGACGAAAGCCAACATGCTGCGCAACGCGGCCTGCCCGCATATCCGCGTCGATCCGCAAACCTTCGATGTATTCGTCGATGGCACCCTCGCGACCTGCGAACCGGCCAGCGAATTGCCGCTGGCACAACGCTACATGCTGCGATGACGGCGGCACGCATCGGCATCGGCGGCCCGGTCGGCTCGGGCAAAACCGCGCTGATCGAAGCACTGATCCCCGTGCTCGTCGGGCGCGGTGTCGATCTCGCCGTGGTGACCAACGATCTGGTAACCGAGGAGGATGCCGAGCGTCTGCGCCGCTCCGGGCTGATCGATCCGCGCCGCGTCGCCGCGGTGGAGGCCGGCGCCTGCCCGCATACCGTCATTCGCGAAGACCCGACGCTCAACATCGTCGCCGGTGACACGCTGGAACGACGCTGGCCCGGTCTCGATCTGCTGATCTATGAGTCCGGTGGCGATAATCTCGCCTCCACCTTCTCGCTCGATCTGGTCGATTGGTGGATCTTCGTCATCGACGTCGCCGGCGGCGGCGATATTCCACGCAAGCGTGGCCCCGGCGTCATCCGCTGCGATCTTCTGGTCGTCAACAAGATCGACCTCGCCCCGCATGTCGGCGTCGATCTGGCGCTGATGCTCGCCGAGGCGCGTGACGTACGCGAAGGGCGGCCGGTGGTCGCGACCGATGCGCGCAAGCGTGCCGGCATCGAGGCGGTTGCCGAGGCGATCTTGCGTGCCGTCCTCTTCGATCGCTGAGGCGACGCCGGTCCGCGCCGTGCTCGATTGCGGCGTCGCCGGCGGGCGCAGCCGCATCCTGCGCCAGCACGTGCCGTATCCGTTCCATATCACGCAGCCCTTCTATCTCGACGCCGCGCGGCCGGATCTCGCCACACTCTATCTGCAATCCGCCTCCGGCGGGTTGTACAGCGGCGATCATCTCGAACTTTCGTTACACGCGCGCGAGGGATCGGCACTCGCCGTCACCACGCAAGCGGCAACGCTGGTGCATGATTGCCGTGGCGAGGCAGCGGTGCAGCGCGCCCATCTCTCGCTCGCGCGTGACAGCGTGCTGCTCTACACGCCCGACCCGCTGGTGGTGTTTCCCGGCGCCGCGCTGCGCAGCAGCCTCGAGATAACGCTCGCGCCGGATGCCATCGCCCTGTGCCAGGAGGGTTTCGCCTGCCACGATCCCGATGGAAACGCCGGCGTATTTGATCATATCGAAACCGATACCACCGTGCGTGCGCCGGATGGACGCGTCTATGCGACGGACCGCAGCAGGATCACCGGCGACTCTCTCGGCACGCCGGCCTCGCCGCTCGGCCCCTTTCGGGCCAGCGGCAGCGTTTTGCTGCTCGGCGCGGGCTTGCCCGATCCTGCGGCCTTGCAGGCCGGCATCGATCGGACCGGCTGCTTTTCCGGCATCGCGAATTTGCCGAACGAGATCGGCATCGCCATCCGCCTGCTCGCCCCCGATGGCGGCCGGCTGGCGCGCGGGCTGGCGCTCGCGTTCGACGCCTGTTTCCATGCGGCGCTGGGCGTGCGGCCGGCCGCGCGGCGCAAGTAGTCATCGGCTATTCGGCCGCCTTCCCGCCGGTATCCGGCGCGGGGCGGCGGACGCGCAGGCGGCGGATGCGGCGCGGGTCGGCGTCGAGCACGCGGAATTCGATGCCGGAGGGATGGCCGATCACCTCGCCGCGCGCCGGCACCCGCTCGGCCAGCGCGAACACCAGCCCGCCCACGGTGTCGATATCGGCGGCGCGCTCCTCATCGGTCAGCACCGGGCCGAGCTTCGCCTCGAACGCTTCCACCGGCAGGCGGGCGTCGATATCGAGCGCGCCGTCGGGCCGCTCGCTGAGCAGCGGTTGCTGGATTTCGTCGTGCTCGTCCGCAATGTCGCCGACGATGGTCTCCACCAGATCCTCGATCGTCACCAACCCGTCGATGCCGCCATATTCATCGACGACGAGGGCGAGATGCATGCGCGCCTGGCGCATCTGCAACAACAGATCGAGCACCGGGAGTTGCGGCGCCACCAGCAGCGGGCGACGCAGAATGGCTTCGAGCTTGAACGTCTCCGGCCGGCCGACGTAGGCGAAGACGTCCTTGATATGCACCATGCCGGCGATGTCATCGAGTTGCTCGCGATACACCGGCAGGCGCGAATGGCCCTCGCGGCGGATCTGGGCGAGGGCGTCGGCGAGCGAGATATCGAGCGGGATGGCCACGATATCGGCACGCGGGATCATCACGTCGTCGGTGGTGGTGCCGCGCAGACGCAGCACATTGGCGATCAGCGCGCGCTCCTGCCGGTCGAGTTCGGGCACCTCGCCCGGCAGATGCGGCGCCGCCGCAGCCTCCTGCACCAGTTCGGCGATCGATTCGCGCACGCTCTGCTCGATGGCGCGCCGCCATAGCCGCTGGCGCAGGCGCAGCAGGAAACTTGTGCGCGCCGGCGGGCCTGGGGCGTCGGGCGAGGCGGCGGCGCGCACCTCATCGGCGGTGAACCCGAGCAGGGTCTGCCCGCGCGGCGTCTCCGTCATGCGCGTTTCCATGGGTTCGGCACGCCGAGCCGATGCAGGATGCGCGCCTCGGCGAGTTCCATCCGCCGCGCGGCCCCCGGATGCAGATGGTCATGCCCGGCGAGATGCAGTGCGCCATGCACCACCAGATGCGCCAGATGATGCCCCGGCCGTCGCCGCGCCGCCAGCGCCTCGCGCCGCAACACGCCGAGGGCGAGAATGATTTCGCCGGCCTGCGCCGGATCGGTGGGCGCGAAGCTCAGCACGTTGGTGGGTTTGTCACGGCCGCGATGGCAGCGGTTCAACCGCCGGACGGCGCGGTCATTGGCAAGCACGATGGCATCGGCGCCGCCCGCCAGCGCCGCCGCGCGGCCGGCGATCGCCGCCACGCGCGGAATAGCGCGGCGCCAGGCCGGATCGGCGACGATCACCTCCCCGGCCGGACTTCGCCCGCCCTCCGTCGCCTCTCTATCCGCTGGCATGGCCATCCTGGCCGGCGTCGCGCAGCGCCTGGCCGCGCTGATCATAGGCATCGACGATGCGCCCGACCAGCGGATGACGCACCACGTCGCGCGTCTCGAACCGGGTGACACCGATGCCGGCCACCCCCTCCAGCGTCTCCAACGCATCGCGCAACCCGCTCTGCTGGCCGCGCGGCAGGTCGATCTGGCTGAGATCGCCGGTCACCACCATGCGGGTGCCTTCGCCCATGCGGGTGAGGAACATCTTCATCTGCACCGGCGTGGTGTTCTGCGCTTCGTCGAGAATGACGAAGGAATGCGCGAGCGTGCGCCCGCGCATGAAAGCGAGCGGCGCCACCTCGATCTCGCCGGTGGCGAGGCGGCGCAGCACCTGATCGGCCGGCATCATGTCGTTCAGCGCGTCGTACAGCGGGCGCAGATAGGGATCGACCTTCTCCTTCATGTCGCCGGGCAGGAAGCCGAGACGCTCGCCCGCCTCCACCGCCGGGCGCGAGAGCACGATGCGATCGACCCGCCCGGAGAGCAGCATCGCCACCGCCTGCGCCACCGCCAGATAGGTTTTGCCCGTGCCGGCCGGGCCGATCGCGAACACCATCTCATGGCGCGCGAGACACTCGATATAGGCCGCCTGCCCGCCGGTGCGTGGTCCCACGGCGCCGCGCCGGGTGCGGATCGCCGGCAGATCGGCGAGCGGCAGGCGCGGGTCGGCCTCCGGCGCCGCGAGCCGCACCGCCGCATCCACCTCCGAGGCCCCCACGCCCTCCCCCCGCTGCAAGCGCCGATAAAGATCGTTCAGCGCCGATTGCGCGGTCTCCACCTGCGCCGGCTCGCCGGCGATCGCCACCCGGTTGCCCCGGCAGGCGAGCCGCACGCCGAGCGTCTGCTCGATGCGCGCGAGATGCCGGTCATGATCGCCGAACAACAGCGGCAGCAGCGCGTTGTCGGCGAATTGCAGGGTGATGGATTTCCCCGCGCCGGGCTTGCCAGGCGCGAGACGGGCGGCGGGAGATGCGTCCCGCGCCGAACTCTGGTGCGTCGAAGTCTGGGGGGCAATATGGGTCAAGCGCCGGTTCGCTCCTGTGCCATGGCGTCGAGGGTTGCGGAGAGGGAGTTGCGATGCGCCGCGGCGATGGTCACCGTGGCGATAGAGCCGATCAGTTCGGCCGGGCCATCGAGATGCACCGGTTGCAGATAGGGCGAGCGGCCACTGATCTGCCCCGGATGCCGGCCGGCGCCGGTGAACAGCACGGGCACGCGCTGGCCGACGCAGGCGGCATTGAAACCGTCCTGCTGGCGGCGCAGCAGCGCCTGCAGCGCTTGCAACCGCGCGTCCTTCTCGGCCTCCGGCACCTGATCCGCGGCGGCAGCGGCCGGGGTGCCGGGGCGCGGCGAGTATTTGAAGCTGTACGCCTGGGCGAACCCGACCCGCTCGATCAGGTCGAGCGTGGCGAGAAAATCGCGCTCGCTCTCGCCCGGATGGCCGACGATGAAATCGGACGACAGCGCGATATCCGGCCGCGCCGCGCGTAGGCGCTCGATAAGCCGCAGATAGTCGGCAGCGGAGTGGCCACGGTGCATCGCGCGCAGCATGCGGTCGGCGCCGGATTGCACCGGCAGATGCAGGAACGGCATCAGCGCCGGCAGGTCGCGATGCGCGGCAATCAACGCAGCGTCCATGTCGCGCGGGTGCGAAGTGGTATAGCGCAGGCGCGCAAGCCCCGGGATCGCCGCCAGCGCGTGCAGCAGGCGGGCAAGGCCCCACACACCCCCGAGCCTTTCGCCGCCGGGGCCTTCGCCATCGGGGCTTTCGCCATGCCAGGCATTCACGTTCTGCCCGAGCAGGGTGATCTCGCGCGCACCGCTCGCCACCAACCGAGCCGCCTCGGCGAGCACCGCCGCCGCCGGCCGGCTCGCCTCGGCGCCACGGGTGTAGGGGACGACACAGAAGCTACAAAACTTGTCGCACCCCTCCTGGATGGTGAGAAAGGCGGTGAGGCCCCCCGGTGTCTGCGCCGCCGCCGCCTCGGGCAGGAGGTCGAACTTGCTCTCGACCGGAAATTCGGTGTCGATCACCGCTCCCTTCCCCAACTCGGCGCGGACCAGGAGGTCGGGCAGACGGTGATAGGTCTGCGGGCCGAAGACGAGATCGACATAGGGCGCGCGGGCGACGATCTGTGCCCCCTCGGCCTGCGCCACGCAGCCGGCCACCGCCAGGATCATCCGCCCGCCCGCCGCCTCGCGTGCCTGTTTGAGCACCCGCAGCCGGCCGAGTTCGGAAAACATCTTCTCGGTCGCCCGATCGCGGATATGGCAGGTGTTGAGGATCACCATGTCCGCCGCCTCCGGCTGCGCGGTGGGCGCATAGCCGAGCGGCGCCAGCACATCGGCCATGCGGTTGCTGTCATAGACATTCATCTGACAGCCCCAGGTGATCACATGGAGCTGGCGGGTGGGCAGACAATGGGTGGAAGAGGCTGGCGACGGCGTCATGACAAGGAAACCCTCTCTTGGCCCAGCCGTGGCAGGCCGGCCGGGTACCGGGGTGTCATTGCCGTCTGATCCGGGCGGGTCAAGCGGGAGATCTGCGGTCTGCTCCTCTACAACCGGTATGAGTGTCGCAGAAAACCGGGACGAGTCGCAAGCGACACCTGGACGGCGCCCCGATTTGCCACGAAATTGACACATGCCGGTGGCGTCGGCGGCGCGCGGCCGCCGCGAAACCTGTTGGAGAGGGACCAGCATGCGCACGCA
Source organism: Acetobacteraceae bacterium (assembly GCA_027365195.1). GTDB lineage: Bacteria > Pseudomonadota > Alphaproteobacteria > Acetobacterales > Acetobacteraceae > DAHXNW01. The sequence goes on along the minus strand of DAHXNW010000214.1, from coordinate 909 downwards.
AGTGGGAATCATCGGGGCCGGCCCGGCCGGACTACTGCTCGCGCATCTGCTGCAACGCCAGGGCATCGACAGCGTGGTGATCGAGGCGCGATCGCAATCCTATGTCGAGGGCCGCATCCGCGCCGGCGTGTTGGAGGCCGGCACCGCGCGCGTGCTGGCGGAGGCCGGCGTGGGCGCGCGGATGCAGAGCGAGGGGCTCGCGCATCACGGGACGCTGCTGCGCTTCGCCGGGCGCACGCACCGGATCGATTTCAGCGCCCTCACCGGCCAGCACGTCACCGTCTATGGCCAGCACGAGGTGGTGCGCGATTTGATCGCGGCACGTCAGGCGAGCGGCGCCCCCCTGCTGTTCGAGGCGAGCGATGTCAGCATCGCCGATTACGAGACCACGCAGCCACGCATCCATTTTCGCCACGCCGGACACGATGAGGTGTTGCGGTGCGATGTCATCGCCGGCTGCGACGGTTTTCACGGCATCTGCCGCCCGGCCATGCCGCCCGGGCTGATCACCACGTATGAGCGGGTCTATCCGTTCGGCTGGCTCGGCATCCTGGCCGAGGTGGCGCCCTCCTCGGAGGAGTTGATCTACGCCAACCACGCGCGCGGCTTCGCTTTGCTCAGCATGCGCTCGGCGAGCGTCGGCCGGCTCTATCTGCAATGCGCGCCGGATGAAGACCCCGAGGCATGGTCCGACGAGCGCATCTGGCGCGAACTCGACACGAGGCTGGCATGCGAGGAGGCCGGCTGGCGGCTGCACACCGGACGCATCTTCCAGAAGGGCGTCACCCCGATGCGCAGCTTCGTCGCCGAGCCGATGCAGCGCGGCCGGCTGTTCCTGCTCGGCGATGCCGCGCATATCGTGCCACCGACCGGGGCCAAGGGCCTCAACCTCGCGGTCGCCGACGTGCG
>DAHXNW010000131.1 GCA_027365195.1 Acetobacteraceae bacterium | reverse complement strand
TTCCAACTGCCGCGTGATGGTGCCGACGGCGCGGAAGAAGCCCACGATCTCGGCGTCGCTCGCCTGGGCGGAAAAATCGGCGAAGGAGACATAGGCGCCCTTCGGGATCACCAGCACATGGACCGGCGCCTGCGGGCTGATGTCGTGGAAGGCGAGCACATGCTCGTCCTCATGCACCTTGCGCGAGGGGATCTCGCCGCGCAGGATTTTGGCGAACACGTTATCGGGATCGTAGGGGCCGAGGCCAGTGACCGGCATGGCACGCTCCTTGATGGTTTCTCTGCGTTAGCCTGCACCGGCCCGCTCCCCACCCGGCCACCCATTCAGCATACTGTCGTGGGTGGCCGGGTGGGGGAGCGGGCCGGTGCAGGCTAATCTTGACATCAATGCTCTACGGAATCTTCGTCGTCTCGATGGCGAAGGCGAGCGGCAGGGCGCGGGCGCGGGAGGCTTTCTCGGCGATGCCGCTGATGCCCTCGCGGCGCTGCAATTCCCCCCAAACCTCCTCCGGCCGCACCCCGCAACCGACCCATATCACAAGAAGATGATAGAGCACATCGGCGCTCTCGCCGATTAGTGCGTCACGGTTGCCGGCCACCGCCTCGATCAGGCATTCCACCGCCTCCTCGCCGAATTTCTGCGCCACCTTCGCCATGCCGCGCGAGAGCAGCCGGGCGGAATGGCTCGCCGCCGGATCGGCATCGCGCCGGCTCATCACCACGCCCCAGAGCCGGTCTAGCACCTCCGGCCCGACGCCGAGGGCGAGCGGTGGCGGCGGGGCGGGGGATGGCGCGGTCCCGCGCCTGTCCTCGGTGCGGCGTTTCGGGCCGGCCTTGCGCACCGCAGCCTTCTTGGCGGCGATCTTTTTCGGACCCGCCTTCTTGCGGGCGACGGTCTTTTTACTGGTCGTCTTGGCCATACGCTCTCCTCAATCCGCCCGCATGGGAAGCGGCAGACGCACCGGCAGCCCCGCCGCGCGCAGGGCCGCCTTCACCTCGGCGATGCGGAAGCGGCCGAAATGGAACACGCTCGCCGCCAGGAGCCCGGTCGCCCCGGCGGCGGCGCCGGCGATGAAATGATCGAGACTGCCGACCCCGCCGGAGGCGATCACCGGCACCCGCACCGTAGCGCAGACGCGGGCCAGCAACTCGGTGTCGAACCCCTCGCCGGTGCCGTCGCGATCCATGCTGGTGAGCAGGATCTCTCCGGCACCGCGCGAGACGACCTCGGCGCACCAGGCGAGCACGTCGATGCCGGTGGGCTGGCGGCCGCCATGGGTGAACACTTCCCATCGCCCGGCGCCGCTGCGCTTGGCATCGATGGCGACGACGACGCATTGGCTGCCGAATTTCTCCGCCGCCTCCGCGATCAGCGCCGGGCGCGCGACGGCGGCCGAGTTGATGCTGCATTTATCCGCCCCGGCCAGCAGCAGCCGGCGCATATCGGCCACCGCGCGAATGCCGCCGCCGACGGTGAGCGGCAGGAACAACCGCGCCGCCGTGCGCGTAACGACATCGATGATGGTATCGCGATTCTCATGGCTCGCGGTGATGTCGAGAAAGGTGAGTTCATCGGCGCCCGCTGCGTCGTATACCGCTGCCTGCTCCACCGGGTCGCCGGCGTCGCGCAGGGAGACGAAGTTCACCCCCTTCACCACGCGGCCGTCCTTCACGTCGAGGCAGGGGATCACCCGCAGCTTGAGCATCGTCGCCTCCTTCGCCGCCTCATCCGCCGGCGAGGAGTGCCAGCGCCTCGGCCAGATCGAGCCGGCCGTCATACAGCGCGCGCCCGATCACCACGCCCTCGACCACGCACGGGCCGCCGCGATGCGTCGCCTCGCGCAGCGCGCGCAGATCGGCCATTCCGCCGACGCCTCCGCTCGCGATCACCGGCGTTGCCAGTTGAAAGGCGAGATCCAGCGTCTGCTCGATATTCAGCCCGCTCAGCATGCCGTCACGCCCGATATCGGTATAGATGATCGCGGCGACGCCGGCATCTTCGAAGCGCAGCGCGAGTTCGAGCGCGCGCAGGCTGGAGGTCTGCGCCCAGCCGTCGGTGGCGACGAAGCCGTCGCGCGCGTCGATCCCCACCGCGATGCGGCCGGGATGGGCGCGGCAGGCCTCGCGCACCAGCGCCGGATCGCGCACCGCCGCACTGCCCAGAATGACGCGGCGCACCCCGGCGTCGAGCCACGCCTCGATGCTGGCGCGGTCGCGGATGCCGCCGCCGAGTTGCACCGGCACGCGGGCGATGGCGAGGATGTCGCGCACCGCCGCCTGGTTCACCGCGCGCCCGGCGAAGGCGCCGTTCAGATCGACCACATGCAGCCAGCGCGCGCCGGCCTCCTGCCAGACGGCGGCCTGCGCCGCCGGGCTTTCGCCATAGGTGGTCGCCTGCGCCATCTCGCCGCGCCGCAGCCGCACGCAGGCACCATCCTTCAGATCGATCGCCGGATAGAGCGTCAATTGCGGCATCAGCCGATCCTGCCACCGGGTTGCAGCAGCTTATAGTAATGAAAGCCGCGCACGGTGCGCCCGGCGACGCGGGCATAGGCGGGATGCACCCCCCAGCGGATGTAGCCCAGCGCTTCGTACATGTGGATCGCCACCTCCTGCGTCTCGCGTACGTCGAGATTGAGCACATGGTAGCCGAGCGCGCGCGCGCCATCCTCCACCCGCCGCGTCAGCATGCGGGCCAGACCCTGGCCGCGCGCATAGGGCGCCATGAAGGCGTGCATCAGCGTGGCGCCGAAGGCCTGCGCCTCGTTGTTGCGCGGCGGGCGGACCAATTGCGCCGAGCCGACCACCACGCCCTGCAACCGGGCGATGTAGAGTTCACGCTCCGGCACCAGCAGCACGCCATGGAAATAGCGCTCCAGCGCGGTGCGGCCGGGCGGATTGACCCAGCCGAAGCCGCCGCCATCGATGATCGCCGCGTCCGCTGCCTCGCAGAGGGCGGCGAGGTCTTCCTCGTCGAGTTCGCTGGCGCGCTCCACCAGCAGGGATTGGTTGTCGCTCATCGCCGCGCGGGCTGCCAGAGCAGGAAGTTTTGCAGGATGCGCAAACCAACGTCCTGGCTCTTCTCGACATGGAACTGTGTGCCGGCGCGATTGCCGGACGCCACCATCGCCACCACCGGGCCGCCATACTCGGTGGTGGCGAGGCATTGCGCCGCCTCGCCGCCGCGCAGCGCGTAGCTATGCACGAAATAGGCATCCGCGCCGGGCGCGATGCCGTCGAGCAGCGGATGCGCGTCTGGGGTGAAATCGAGACCGTTCCAGCCCATCTGCGGCAGCCGCAGCCCGGGCGCGGGCATCGCCGCGATCTCGCCCGCGATCCAGCCGAAGCCGGGGGTGATCGTGTGTTCGAGTCCGCGCTCCGCCATCAATTGCATGCCGACGCAGATGCCGAGAAAGGGCGTGCCGCCATCGGTCGCGATCTCGATCGCCGCGCGCAGCCCGATGATCGCGGCGAGGCCGCCGGCGCAATCGGCGAAGGCGCCTTGCCCCGGTAGCACGATGCGCTCGGCCGCGAGCACCACCTGCGGATCGGCGGTGATGGAAACCTCGGCGACAAGCCCGGCGCGCTCGGCCGCAACGGCGAGCGCGCGGGCGGCGGAGGCCAGATTGCCGCTGTCGTAATCGACCACGGCGATCTTCACGGCGCGCTGGCCGCCAGCAGATCGGGCCGCGCGGTGAGCAGACGGCCGAGGGCGGTATCGGCATCACGCGCGGCCAGCACCTCGGTCATCGCATAGCCGCGCCGGGCCAGGCTCCAGCGGCGCAGATCCTGGCCGAACAGCCCGAGCAGCCAGAGATAGCCGAACCACACCGGCAGCCGCAGCGGCGGCGGAAGGATCAACGCGAGCACCAGCGCCAGCGCGAGCGCCAGAACGCCCGGAATCCAGGCCGCCGCCGCCAGCAGCCAGAACGGACCGAACAGCAGACAGCCGACACTGAAGCCCTCGCGCAGCAGCACCGGTGGGGCGCCGTCGCGCAGATGCACGGTATAAATTCTCACAGCGCGCCCTTGGTCGAGGGCACCGCATCGCCGATGCGCGGATCGGTCTCCACCGCGGCGCGCAGCGCGCGCGCCACCGCCTTGAAGCTCGCCTCCGCCACATGATGCGCGTTCCGCCCGGCGAGCTGCGTGACATGCAGCGTGATCAGTGCGTTATGGGCGAGGGCGCGGAAGAATTCCTCGAATAATTCGGTGTCCATCGTGCCGATTTTCGCGGGGCCGAAGCCGACGCTCCAGGCCAGATAGGGCCGGCCCGAGAGATCGACCGCCGCCTGCACCAGCGCCTCGTCCATCGGCACCACGGCATGGCCGAAACGGCGCACGCCGCGCTTCTCGCCGAGCGCGCGGGCCAGCGCCTGGCCGAGCACGATGCCGATATCCTCGGTGGTGTGATGGTCATCGACGTGCAGATCGCCCGTCGCCTGCACCGTCAGATCGAACAGCGCATGGCGGGCGAAGGATGTGAGCATGTGGTCGAGAAACCCAACCCCGGTCGCGATCTCGGCGACACCGCTGCCGTCGAGCTCGAGGGTGAGGCGGATATCGGTCTCCGAAGTGGAGCGCGCGAGGGTTGCGGAACGGGCCATGCGCGTCTGACTAGCGGAAAACCCAGTTCCGCGAAAGCGGTTATGCCGCCGTCATCCGCTCAGCCCTCATGCCGCGTTGCCCAAGCGGCCAGATCCTTCGCCTGCGTGTTCACCACGGCGACCTCGCCCGAAAGCGTCGCCAGGCGGTCGCGGTAGCGATGCAGGCTTTCCCCCAGGCCGCTCATGCTCGTCTGCAATTGCGCGACCGAGTCGCGCCATTGTGCGACCACTGCCCGCTGCTGTGACAGCGCGCCATCGAGAGCGGTGAGCGCGCGGGCGAGGCGCTGCTGCGGCGTTTCGCGTGGTCGGCGAGGGAAGGCGATGATCGCCGCCGATGGGGCAGGGGCTGCGTCGGGGGCTGCGTCGGACATGGGAACCTCCAGAAAGCGCTGAATCTTAATAAATCATAAAAATTTCCTAAAATCGAGCAATTCTATAAAATAATTTTAGCACCGATTAACCGGAGCACCAGCACCGTCGTCAGCACCGCGACCACCACCAGCGAGATCGACCAGCGCAGCCATATATAGCGATGCGGGACCAGTCCGCGCCGTCGGCCCTGCTCCTCGACGACCACGGTTGCGATGAACCCGGCGATCAGCAACGCGAGCGCCACCTCCGGTGGCAGCAGCATCGCCAGCAGCAGGGCGAGCCAGCCGGCCAGCGCCGGCAGCACGCCGAGCAGCAGCCGCGCCCGTTCCACCATGGTGCT
>DAHXNW010000106.1 GCA_027365195.1 Acetobacteraceae bacterium | reverse complement strand
GCGGCGGGGGCTGGCGATCCGCTGGTGCTGTTCGGCCTGCCCGACATGCGGGCGCAGCGCAACGACTATGAAATCGCCATTCCGCATCTCGGCTCGCTGATCCTCACCCATAGCTGGAGCGACAGTATCCGCGGCTTGCGCGACTGGCCGGAGTCCGAGCAGCCCTATGTGCCGGTGGTGTTCTTCGCCTTTCGCATCATGGTGGCGCTCGGCGTGCTGATGGCTGGCGTCGGTGTGCTCGCACTGGTGCTGAGGCTGCGTGGGCGGCTCTATGACACGCCCTGGATGCACGGCCTTGCGGTGGCCATGGCGCCGGCCGGCTTTCTTGCCCTGCTCGCCGGCTGGACGGTGACGGAGGCCGGACGGCAGCCCTATACGGTCTATGGCATGCTGCACACGGCACAAAGCGTCTCGCCGGTCGGCGCGCCGGGGGTTGCGGTTTCGCTGCTCGGCTTCGTGCTGGTCTATGCCATCGTCTATGCCTCTGGCGTCACTTTTTTATTGCGTATGATGGCCCACCCACCGCTGCCCGGCGAGTCGGCGCCGGACAGCGGCCTGCCGATCCGCACCGCCGGCCTCGTTCCTAGCGTTGCCGAGGATATCACCGGCGCGTCCCACCCCAACCCGGCGGAGTAGACCGATGATGACCTTGCCCTGGCTCGATCTGCCGCTCGTCTGGGGCGGGTTGATCGCCTTCGCCGTGCTCGCCTATGTCGTGCTCGACGGCTTCGATCTCGGCACTGGCATCCTGTTCTGGGTCGAGCACGATGAGGGCGACCGCGACGTGATGGTGAACACCATCGCCCCGGTGTGGGATGGCAACGAGACATGGCTGGTGCTCGGCGGTGGCGGGCTGTTCGCTGTCTTCCCGCTCGCTTACGCCATCATCATGTCGGCACTCTACCCGACGATCATCGGCATGCTGCTCGCCCTGGTGTTTCGCGGCGTCGCCTTCGAGTTCCGCTTTCGCGCGCGCAGCCTCGGAGGGCGGCGGGCGTGGGATGCCGCCTTCGCCCTCGGCTCCACCGTCGCCGCGCTGTGCCAGGGCATGACGCTCGGTGGGCTGCTTCAGGGGGTCGCGGCGCAGGACCGCGCCTATGCCGGCGGCTGGTTCGACTGGCTCGACGGTTTCACCATCCTCTGCGGCTTTGCCCTCGTGGTCGGCTACGCGCTACTCGGCGCCACCTGGCTGGTCTGGCGTACCGAGGGCGAGTTGCAGCGCCGCTGCCGGCGCCACGCCCGCACCCTCGGGGCGGCGATGCTCGGGCTGATCGTGGTGGTCAGCCTGTGGACGCCGATGCTGAACCCCACCTTCGGCCATCGCTGGTTCGGCTGGCCCGGTATCGCGCTGACCAGCCCGATTCCGATCCTGGTTGCCCTGGTCGCCTGGGTGTTCTGGCGCGGGCTATCGGGCACGCGCGACTATCTGCCCTTCCTCGCCGCGCTCGGTTGGTTCGTGCTGTGCTATTTCGGCATCGGCATCAGCCTCTACCCGTTCATCGTGCCGCCCTCGATCACCCTCTGGCAGGCCGCCGCACCAGCCACGTCGCAGGCATTTATGCTGGTCGGCGCGGTGGTGCTGCTGCCGATCATTCTGCTCTACACCGGCTATGCCTATTGGGTGTTTCGCGGCAAGGTGCTGCCGGGCGCGCATTATCATTGAGCGCCCGCGTATCATGCGGGCCGGCGCAGACTTACCTTGAACACATCACCCTAACACCGGCTCAGTGGCCGTAGAGCGCGGTAAAGCTCGCCTTTGCGATGGTGTGGAAATGCAGGTTGAAGCCGACCTGCGCCGCCGGGGTATCGGTCTTGATCGGCAGCGAGGCGACATCGAGGGCGAACAGGGTGAAGACGTAATGATGCGGCGCGCCCGGCGGCGGGCAGGGTCCGCCATAGCCCGGCGTGCCGAAATCGGTGCGGCTCTGGATCGTGCCGGGCGGCGTCAGATGCGCCTTCGGGTTGCCGGCCCCCTCGCGCAGCCCGCTCGCGCTGGTCGGCAGATTGACCACGACCCAGTGCCACCAGCCGCTTCCGGTCGGCGCGTCGGGGTCGTAGACCGTGAGCGCGAAGCTTTTGGTGCCGGCGGGCGCGCCACTCCATTGCAGCGCCGGCGAGACGTTGCCGCCGGTGCAGCCGAAGCCCTTGAAGACGTATTTGGCAGGGATGGTCGCGCCATCGGCCAGATCGGGGCTGCTCAGTGACAACCCCTCCGCCCGCGCGCCGCCGGCTAGGAGCACACCCAACACGCACACCGCCGCACCGATCCGCATCGCCAGCCCCCCTTGTTACGCCACTGATCTCCTTTATCGCCAGATCGTTGGCAACGCAATCGGGCGCTGAAAGCTCTATGGCGTGATATATTGGAGTTGAGTGCGGGCGGCGTAGGCTAAAGCTATCATGCTCTATACCGCTCAGATCGCCGGATGTCGCCCGCCGCGCGAGGCCATCAGCGGCTGGATGCGTGTGCCGAACTGCTCCATGCCGATCAGAAAATCATCGAAGGTGAGCATCACGCCGCGCACCCCTGGCACCGCCGCCACGGCGTCGAGCATGCGCGCGACGCTCGCGTAGGAGCCGACCAGCACGCCCTGATTGGTCGGCGATTGCTCGCTGTCCAGAATCTTGCGCCGGTTCGGCTGCGCGTAGGGGTCGGTGCTCGGATCGTCCTTCGCCTGCGCGTCGCGCCAGGCGAGCGCCTCCAGATCGGTGCCGGCCTTGTAATGCTCCCATTTGGCCATCGCCGCGTCATCGGTCTCGTCGGCGATGACCATCGTCAGCACGAGCGCCTCGCAGCGCCGCCCGCTCTCGGCGGTCGCCCGCACCAGCCGCGCGACACTCGCCGCCACGGCGGTCGGCTGGTTGACGCCAAAACTCGCGCAAAAATTATAGTCGGCGTGCTGGGCGGCGAAGCGCGTGCCGGCGTCGCTCTGCGCCGCGCAGATGATCGGGATCGGCGCCGAGGGGCGCGGGCTGAGGCGGCAATCCGTCATGGTGAAGAAATCGCCGGCGAAGTCGGAGCGGCCGGTGGCCCAGAGTTCCTGCATGATTTGCACATATTCGGCGCAGTATTCATAGCGGCGGCGATAATGCTCGGCGCCCGGCCACAGCCCCATCTGCCCATATTCCGCGCGCTGCCAGCCGGAGATGATGTTCACGCCGAAGCGGCCGGGGGCGATGCTGTCGATGGTCACCGCCATGCGCGCCGCGATCGGCGGCGGCAGGGTCAATACGGCGCAGGTGGCGAACAACTGGATGCGCGTGGTGACGGCGGCGAGGCCGGCCATCAGGGTGAAGGATTCGAGATTATGGTCCCAGAACTGCGACGGACCGCCGAAGCCGTGCAGCTTGATCATCGAGAGGGCGAACTCGAAGCCGAAATGCTCGGCGCGCTGCACGATGGCGCGGTTGAGCGCGAAGCTCGGCATGTATTGCGGCGAGGTGGTCGAGATCAGCCAGCCGTTGTTGCCGATCGGGATGAAGACGCCGATGTCCATCAGGCACCTCGAGAGCAGGGGAAAACTCCTCCGCTCAAGCAAGATCGGGGCCGCGCGCCGGGGATCGACCGCTCGCCCATTTCGCGGCATGACGATCGTCGCGCATGTAGGAGAACAATGCCATGACCCCAGCCTCGACGGCACTGGACGCCGTGTTCGCCCATATCGCCGCCGACCAGGACCGTTCGCTGCACCGGTTGATGGACTATCTGCGCCAGCCCAGCATCAGCGCGCATGACATCGGCATCACCGAGGTCTCGGCCCTGCTGGTGCGGCTGCTGACCGACATGGGCCTCGCCGCCGAGGCGGTGGCGAGCGAGGGGCATCCGATGGTGCTGGCGCACTGGGACGGTGCGCCGGGCGCACCCACTGTGCTGCTCTATGGCCATTACGACGTGCAGCCGCCCGACCCGCTGGATGCCTGGATCAGCCCGCCGTTCGAGCCGACCGTGCGCGACGGCCGGCTCTATGCGCGCGGCGCCGGCGACAACAAGGGCCAGCATTTCGCCCAGCTTCTCGCCATCGAGGCGCATCTCGCGGTGCATGGCCGGCTGCCGTGCAACGTGATCGTGCTCTTGGAAGGCGAGGAGGAGATCGGCAGCCCGCATATCGCCGCCTTCGTCCGCCGCCATGCCGCGCGCCTGCGCGCCGATCTGGTGATCACCGCCGATGGCCCGATGCCCGCCGACCTGCCGAGCATCCTCTTCGGCGTGCGCGGCATCGCGAGCTTCGAGTTGCACGCGCGGGGCGCCAATCGCGACGTGCATTCGGGCAATTTCGGCGGCGTGGTGCCCAATCCGCTGTGGACTCTGGTGCATCTGCTGGCGACGATGAAGGCGCCGGACGGGCGCATCACCATCGCGGGGCTGCACGATGCGGTGCTGCCGCCGGGCGAGAGGGAGCGTGCCGCCGTCGCGCGATTGCCGCTCGATCTGGCGGCGATCAAGGCCGACCTCGGCCTTGATCGGCTCGATGAGCCAGCCGAGCGCGGCTTTTACGAGCGGCTGATGTTTCACCCGACGCTCACGATCAACGGGCTGCACGGCGGCTATGGCGGGCCGGGCAGCAAGACCGTGCTGCCGCATGAGGCGGTGGCGAAATGCGATATCCGGCTGGTCGAGGCGCAGACGCCGGAGGCGGTGCTCGCCTGCGTCGCCGCCCATGTCGAGCGCCACGCGCCGGAGGTGCGTTTCGTGCCGCTGCATGGCATGGCGCCGTCGCGCACGCCGATGGCGCAGCCCTTCGCCGGCGCGATCCGCGACGCGATCGTGGCAGCACAACAGGTCGAGCCGCTGCTGTATCCGAGCCTCGGCGGCAGCCTGCCGGATTACGTATTCACCAAAATCCTCGGCATCCCCGCCTTCGTCGTGCCCTATGCCAATGCCGACGAGGCGAACCACGCGCCGAACGAGAACATCACCCTCGCCTGTTTCTTCGCTGGCATCCGCACCGGTGCAGCCCTCCTCAGTTATATCGGGCAAACTCTGGGGGCAAACGCTGGCATGACGAGTGCAAGCGTGGCTGGTGCAAGCGTTGCCGGCTGAGGCAATGAACGGAGGAGACACAATGGCTCTGTCGCAGAACGGCGTGCGCGACCTGATCGGCTACGGCCGCCACCCGCCCGATCCGCGCTGGCCGGGCGGGGCGCGCGTCGCGCTCAATTTCGTGCTCAATATCGAGGAAGGCTCGGAATACGCGATCGAGCATGGCGATGGCTTCTCCGAGGCGACGCTCACCGAAATGCCGGACTCGCCGCTGCCGCGCGGCGAACGCGATCTGGCGGCGGAATCGATGTTCGAATACGGCAGCCGCGTCGGCGTCTGGCGCATCCTCGATCTATTCGCCGCCCGCGCCCTGCCGCTCACCGGCTTCGCCTGCGCGCTGGTGCTGGAGCGAATGCCCGAGCTTGCCGCGGCCCTGCGCGAGGCCGGGCATGACATCTGCTGCCACGGCTGGCGCTGGGTGAACCACTGGCAGTTGAGCGAGGCGGAGGAGCGCGCGCAGATCGCCCGTGCCGTCGCGAGCCTGCGCGCGAGCATGGGCGCGGCACCCGCCGGCTGGTATTGCCGCTATGGCCCGAGCGTGAACACCCGCCGGCTGGTCGCCGAGCACGGCGGCTTTCTCTATGACAGCGACGCCTATAACGATGAACTGCCTTACTACGTCACGGTCGCCGGTGCGCCGCATCTGGTGGTGCCGTACAGCTTGACCAACAATGACGTGAAGTTCCATCGTGGCAACATCGGCAATGGCGACGGCTTCGAGGCGCTGTTGCGCGACGCGCTCGATCTGCTGCGCACCGAGGGCAGAGGCGGCAGGATGATGTCGGTGGGCATGCATGCGCGCCTGCTCGGCCATCCGGCGCGGGCCGCCGGCCTCGCGCGGTTTCTCGACCATGCGCGCGCCCTGCCGGATGTGTGGATCTGCCGCCGGGTGGAGATCGCGCAACACTGGCTTGCCACCCATCCACCGACGCCCATGACAGGAGAGCCCGCATGAGTCTGAACGCCAAACCATTGACGCCGACGGCCTTCGCGCCGTTCGGGCAAGTCACCATCCTGCCCCGGCACGGCGCGCGCGACGAGGTCGGCCCGATGCTGAACCTGCGCCCTGGCGTCGCGCCGCGCCTGCGCTGGACCACGCCGCCCCCCGCCGCCCTGCCGCTCCGCCTTGAGCGGATGGAGCGGCATTGCTTCTCCTCGCAGAGCTTCATCCCGCTCGCCTCGGTGCGCTGGCTGATCGTGGTCGCCCCGCATGCGTCCGGCGGCGGCCCAGATATGGCGCGTGCGGAGGCATTCCTCGCCGATGGCGAGCAGGCGATCACCTATGCGCCCGACGTGTGGCACCATCCGCTGACGGCGCTGAGCGAGGAGGCGCGCTTCGCCGTGCTCACCTTCCTCGACGGCAGCGCCGGGGACGAGGAATTCGCCGCCATCGGCGAAGACCTCACGGTCCTGATGTAATACCAGCGGCCGTTGATCTCGACTCTTCCGAGATCAACGGCCGCTGGTATGCGCGCCGGGTTGGCCGGCGGCGGCGCGCGAGACGGAGACAATCCCCAACGATCATGCTTTATGGCCGTTGGTATAAGCTGGCACCGATTTTGCTGCACCGCACCCAGCCGGGCGCGCGCCCGGCGTCGTTCGGCAGGAGGCGAGCATGGACATCGGTGTATTCATCCCCATCGGCAACAACGGCTGGCTGATCTCCACCACCTCGCCGCAATACATGCCGAGTTTCGATCTCAACCGCGAGATCGTGCAGCGCGCCGAGCGCTACGGCCTCGATTTCGCCCTTTCGATGATCAAGCTGCGCGGTTTCGGCGGCCCGAGTGAGTTCTGGGATCATAATCTCGAATCCTTCACCCTGATGGCCGGGCTCGCCGCCGTGACGCAGCGGATCAAGCTGTTCGCCTCGGTCGCCCTGCTCACCATGCCGCCGGCGATCGTCGCGCGTATGGCGAGCACCATCGATTCCATCGCGCCGGGCCGCTTCGGGGTGAACATCGTCTCCGGCTGGGCGGAGGCGGAATATTCGCAGATGGGGCTGTGGCCGGGCGCCGAGCATTTCGCCCGGCGCTATGACTACAGCTCCGAATACGTGCGGGTCATGCAGGAATTGTGGCAGACCGGGCGCTCCGATTTCAAAGGGCAGTATTTCACCATGAACGACTGCCGGCTCAGCCCGCGCCCCTCGGCACCGATCGGCATCGTCGCCGCCGGGCAGAGCGATCGCGGCATGCGCTTCGCCGCCGAATACGCCGATTACAATTTCATCGCCGGCGCCGGCTTCAACACCCCCACCGCCTTCGCCGCCGCCAACGAGCGGCTGCGCGCGGCGGCGGCGCGCACCGGGCGCGATGTCGGCTCCTATGTGCTGACGATGGTGATCGCCGACGAGACCGACGAAGCGGCGCTGGCGAAATGGGAGCATTACAAGGCGGGCATCGATACCGAGGCGGTGGGCTGGCTCGCGAGCCAGGGCGCGGTGGACACCAAGGCCGATGCGAATTCCACCGCGCGGCACATGAACCGGCCGGAATCGGCGGTGAATTTCAATATGATGACCTTGGTCGGCTCGTATGCCCACGTGGCGCGCATGCTCGACGAGGCCGCCGCCGTGCCGGGCACCAAGGGGCTGATGCTTACCTTCGACGATTTTCTGATCGGCATGGACCAGTTCGGCCACCGCATCCAGCCGCTGATGGCCTCGCGCGCCACTGCCCTGGCGGCGGCATGAGGAGGCAGCCATGAGCGATCCGGCAAAACTCTCGGCGACCGAGGCGGCCCGCCGCATCCGCGACGGCGGGCTGCGGCCCGAGGCACTGATGGAAGCCTGTCTCGACCGCATCGCCGCGCGCGAGGGGGTGGTGCATGCCTTCGCCTGCCTCGACCCGGAACAGGCCACGGCGCAAGCGGCGGCGGCGCGCCCCGGCCCGCTGCATGGCCTGCCGTTCGGCGTGAAGGACGTGTTCGATACCGCCGATCTGCCGACCGGCTACAACTCGCCGATCTATCGCGGCCACCGCCCGCGCGCCGATGCTGCCGCCGTCGCCTGGACCCGGGCGGCCGGCGGCGTGCTGCTCGGCAAGACGGTGACCACCGAATTCGCCTATCGCCATCCCGGCCCGACCACCAACCCGCACGATGCCACCCGCACCCCCGGCGGCTCCAGCAGCGGCTCGGCGGCCGGTGTGGCGGATTTTTTCTTCCCCCTCGCCTTCGGCACGCAGACCGCCGGCAGCACCATCCGCCCGGCGGCCTATTGCGGCGTCGTCGGCTACAAGCCGAGCTTCGGCATGATCAATCGGGTGGGCGTGAAGCAATTGGCCGATAGCCTCGATCATGTCGGGCTGATGGCGCGCCACGTCGCCGATTGCGCGCTGTGGGGCGGCGCCCTGTCGGGCTGGGATCTGGGCGATCCGGATACCGCCCTGCCCGCCGCCCCGCGCATCGGCCTCTGCCGCTCGCCCGCCTGGAGCCGCGCCGCGCCGGAGACGGCGGCGCTGTTCGCCGATGTCGCAACCCGCCTCACCGCCGCCGGCGCGCGTCTGGCGGAGCGTGAACTGCCCGCGGCGTACGCCGAACAGGAGGAGACGCATCGCACCCTGCTCGACATGGAGGCAGCGCGCGCCTTCGGCTGGGAACTCGCCGCAGCACCTGAGGGGTTGAGCGAGGTGCTGCGCGAGAAGCTGCACTGGGGGCTGGCGCAGCCAGCCGCTGCATTGCATGAGGCACGGCAACGCTTCCACGCCCTGCGCGCCGGCTTCGCCGAGGCGGTCGGCGATGTCGATGTGCTGCTCACGCCCGCCGCCCCTGGCGAGGCGCCGGTCGGTCTCGGCTCGACCGGAGACGCGGTGTTCAACTTCCTCTGGACCGCGCTGCATGTACCCTGCGTCACCGTGCCGGCCGGCCATGGCCCCGCCGGCATGCCGCTCGGCATCCAGATCGTCGGCCGCTTCGGCGAGGACCGGCGCGTGCTCGCCGTGGCGCAGTTCGTGGCGTCGGCGTTACAATGATGCGTTCTTGCGCTCAAGCATGATCGCTTTAGTCTGCTTAGTCGCACCGGCCCGCACCCCCACCCGGCCACCCAATCAGCATACTGTCGTGGGTGGCCGGGTGGGGGGGCGGGCCGGTGCC
>DAHXNW010000212.1 GCA_027365195.1 Acetobacteraceae bacterium | reverse complement strand
TTCGTCGACTGGATCGGGGCGCAGGTGCAGGCCGGCAACACCGACTCTCTCCTCGCCTATCGCGAGCAGGCGCCCCACGCGCGAGACAACCACCCGACCGACGAACATTTCCTGCCCTTCTTCGTGGCCCTCGGCGCCGGCACGCCCGGCCATGTCGGCGAGCGCTGGCATCACGGCCTGGAATTCTCGCTGGCGATGGATTGCTATGCTTTTGCCTGACGTGGCGGGCGGCTCGATGGGCGCGATCCGTCAGATCAGGCGCATGATGTGCGCGCCATGGGGCGGCACGGACTCAAATCTCCGCCACCTTCAATGCGCGCCGCCCGGCCCGGCACCCCCACGGCTCGCGGTGAACAGGAAGGTGAGCGGCACGACGCAGAAGGCGATGATCGCGGTGATCGCGAACACGTCGGTATAGGCGAGCACAGAGGCCTGGGTGCGCAGCGTCTGCAGTATGGCGCCGAGGGCGCGCCCATGCACGCTCGCCGCCGCCGTGCCCTCGGCGAGCAGGGTTGCCGTGTAGTCATGCAGCGTCTGCACGAAGGGCGCATCGAGCGGCGTCAGATGCGGCACCATCGTCGCCTGGCGCACCTGTGCGCGCTCGGTGAGCAGCGCGCTCGCCGCCGCGATGCCGATCGAGCCGGCGACGTTGCGGAACATGGTGAACAGCGCCGTCGCATCGGCATTGTCGCCCTTCGGTAGCGTGACGAAGGTGATGGTGCTGATCGGCACGAACAGGAAGGCGAGGCCGAAGCTCTGCGTCGTGCGCATCAGCAGCAGAGTGCGGAAATCGATCCCCGGCACCAGACGATGCGAGAACACCAGCGCCATGCCGAGCACGAAGAAGCCGAAAGCGACGATCAACCGCGTCTGCACTTTGGTCATCAGGAAGATGACGAAAGGGATGGTGACGATGACGAGCGCCGCCCCTGGTGCCAGCAGCAGGCCGGAGAGCAGGGCGGTGTAGCCGAGCACGGTCTGCGCCAGCAGCGGCACGATCACAGCGCTCGAATACAGCACCAGGCCGGTGGCGAAGATCATCAGGCAGCCGACGGCGAAATTGCGGTCGCGCAGCACGCGGATGTTCACCACCGGATGCTTCGCCCGCCACAGCCAGATGGTGCCGCCGATCAGCGCCGCCGCCGCCACCACGGCGGTCAGCCGCATCGAGACCGAGGCGAACCAGTCGGCATCCTCGCCACGGTCCATGAACACCTGGAGCGCGCCGAAGCCCAGCGCGATCAGCGCGAGGCCGATGTAGTCGATGCCCTGGCTGGCGCGGCGCGCCTCCTGCGCGGGGAGCCAGGGCGGGTCTTCCACCACGCGGCCGACACCGAAGAAGGTGATCAGCCCCATCGGCACGTTGATGAAGAATATCCAGCGCCAGTTGTAATGATCGGTCAGCCAGCCGCCGAGCGTCGGGCCGATCACCGGGGCGACGATGATCGCCATCGCCACCACGCCGAAGGCACGGCCAAGCTGCGCCTTGGGGAAGGTATCGAGGATGATCGACTGCTGGCTCGGCTGCAACCCGCCGCCGAAAAAACCCTGCAGCAGGCGAAACACCACGAGTTCCGCGAGGCTGGTGGAGAGGCCGCAGAGCAACGAGCAGAGGGTGAACATGGCGATGCAGATCATGAAGAACCGCTTGCGCCCGACCAGGCTGGAGAGCCAGCCGGAGAGCGGTAGCACGATGCCGTTCGCCACCAGATAGGAGGTGAGGGTCCAGGTGCTCTGATCGTTGCTCGCCGACATGGTGCCGGCGATATAGGGCAGGCTTACGTTGACGATCGTCGTATCCAGCACCTCCATGAAGGCGGCCAGCGTGACGATGATGGCGATCAGCCACGGGTTCGCCGCCGGCCGCCAGCCGCCCACCCCGCTCAAGGTGTACCGGTGAGATCGACCGTCGGCTCGACGGAAATGCCGAGTGGCAGCGGCAGCTTGGGGTCGAGCCCGCTGTCGATCACGATCTTCACCGGCACGCGCTGGACGATCTTGACGAAATTGCCGGTGGCATTCTCCGGCGGAAATGCGGTGAATTTCGAGCCGGACCCCATCTGTACGCTATCGACATGGCCGGTGAGCTTGAGTGAGGGATAGGCATCGACATGGATGCGCACCCGCTGCCCCCGGCGCATGCGGGCAAGCTCGGTTTCCTTGAAATTCGCCGTCACCCAGACATCGGGCACCACCAGCGCCATGATCTCGGTTCCGGATTGCAGATAGTTGCCTTCCACCACGTTGCGCTTGGTGACCCAGCCATCCTGCGGCGCCACCACGTCGGTGTAGCCGAGATTGAGCGTCGCCTGGTCGAGGTTGGCCTGCGCCTGCTCGACCTGCGCCTCCCATTGGTTCACCTGCTGCGTGGCCAGATCGACGTTCGGCTTCACCAGCATCGCTTCCTTGACCTGCGCATCCGCCTGCAGCACCGCCGCCGCCGCCTGACGCGCGTTGGCGGTGGCGTTATCGATGTCCTGGCGCGTGGTCGCCGCCGGGTTGACCTCATGGAAGCGGCGGAAATCGGCGTCCGCCTTGAACTGCATCGCTTTCGCGGCGGCGAGGTTGGCCTGCGCGGCTTCGAGCCGGGCCGGGAAGGTGGTCTCGGCGATCTCTTTAGCGATGCGGAAATTGCGCAGTTGCGCGCGCGCGAAGTCGAGCTGCCCGCGGGCCTCGTCGCGCGCGGCGATGAACAGGCGCGGGTCGATCTTCACGATCAGATCGCCCTTGTGGACGAACTGATTGTCGCCCACCGCCAGATGCACGACATAGCCGCTCACCTGTGCTGCCACCGAGACGGCGTTGCCGTCGGTATAGGCATCGTCGGTGTCCTGCTCGTTGCGCGTGGCGTAGACATAATACGCGGCACCGGCGATCACCGCGAGCAGGATGAGCACCGCCAGCACGCGGCCCCAGGGGAATTTCCGCCGGCGCGGCGGCGCCGCCGTGGAACGATCATGATCAGCCGGGCGCGCCGGCGGCGCATCGAGTTCCTGCTGATCGGCCATGTCTGCCTCTCCTGTCACTGCACGTCGCCAAGACGATGAACCGGAGCGGAGCCGGATGGCCATCCCCAGACAGACCGAACCGTTCGGTCAGAGCCTGTCGTATCGAATTCCGGGCTGCCATGCAACAGCGATGATCGGCTGGTTCATCGCACCAGAGCCTGGCTGCGAACCAGCCGCGCGTAAAGCCCCTCCCGTGACATCAGCTCGGAGTGACTGCCGGCTTCGGCGAGGCGGCCCTCGGCCAGCACCACCACCAGATCGGCGTCGCGCACGGTGGAGAGGCGGTGCGCGACGACGATGGTGGTGCGCCCGCGCCGCAGCCCGGCGAGAGCGGTTTGCACCGCCGCCTCGCTTTCGGCATCGAGCGCGCTGGTCGCCTCGTCTAGCAGCAGGATGCGCGGCGCGCGCAAGAGGGCGCGGGCGAGCACCACGCGCTGGCGCTGGCCGCCCGACAGTCGTTGCCCGCCCGGCCCGACACGGGTGGAAAACCCCTCCGGCAGGGCGGCGATGAAGCCGCCGGCGGCGGCCTCGGCGGCGGCGGCGATGGCCGCATCGTCGGCATCCGGCCGACCGATGCGGATGTTGGCGGCGATGGTATCGTCGAACAGCAGCGCATCCTGCCCGACATAGGCGATGGCATCGCGCAGGCTGGCGAGCGTAAGGTCGCGCACGTCCTGCCCATCGACCAGCACACGCCCGCCGGAGACCTCCAAAAGGCGTGGAATGAGCGCCAGGGCGGAGGATTTCCCTGCCCCGGACGGCCCGACCAGCGCGAGTGTCAGCCCCGGCTCGGCGGTGAAGCTCAGCCCGCTGAGACCGGGCCGGCCGTCGGGATAAACCAAGTGCACATCCTCGAACACCACCCGCCCAGGCCCGGAAGGCAAGGTCACGGCGGTCGGCAGGTCGCCGATCTGCGGTGCCTCGTCGATCACCGCAAACACCCGCGAGAGACCGGCGAGGCCCTCCTGCAACGCGGCATTCAGCGAGCCGAGCGCGCGCAGCGGGCGCGAGGCGATCAGCAAGGCCGCGATGAAGCCGGTGAAATTGCCCACCGTGGCGCCGCCCATCGCCGCGCGCCAGCCGGCGAATCCCACCACCGCCGCCACCGCGCCGCCGCCCAGCACCTCCAGCACCGGGTCGATCCGCGCGCGTGAGCGGGCCATGCGCAGCAGCGCGCCGTAGAGTGCGGCGAAGGCTGCCTCGGCACGCCGGCTCTCGCGCGCCTCCAGCCGATAGGCGCGCACCGTGCGCGCCTGGGCGAAGCTCTCGTTGAGCAGTGCGGCGGTCTCGCCGACGCGCTCCTGCATGCCGCCCGAGGCGCGCCGCACGCGCCGCCCGACGCGCTCGATCGGCACCGCCGCCAGCGGATAGAGGGCGGCGGCGATCAGGCTCAGCACCCAGTCGAGATAGACCATCGAGGCGATCAGCCCGAGCACCGTGAGCACGTCGGCGAGGCCATTGACGGTGCGGGTGAGCGCCTCGCGGATGGTCGCCGCATCGGTGGTGAAGCGCGCCGCCAGCGCCGCCGGCGCCTCGCGCTCCAGCCGCGCCAGATCGGCCCGCGTCAGATGCGCGAACATGCGTCCCTGCAGGCCACGGATCACCAGCAGCACGACGCGCTGCACCTGCACGTTCTGCACATATTGCGCGAGCGCCTTGATCGCCGTCACCGCCAGCACCAGGGCGGGAATTTGATACAGGATGCGCGGGTCGCGGGCGCTGAACAGCGAAAATGCGCGATCGATCACCACCGGATAGAGCGCCGTCGCCGCCGCCATCAGCGCGGTGAAGAACACCACCAGCAGCAGCGCGCGTCGATGGCCGCGCACATGCTCGCGCCACAGCCGCCAGAGCAGCGCGCGCGAGCTGGCGTCGTGCGGAAGAAGGGTCGGCGTGTGCGCATCCATGCGCCTGATCTATCAGCCGGCGCGCCACCTCGCCAGTTCGGCCGCGCAGGCCGCCGCATCGGCGG
>DAHXNW010000074.1 GCA_027365195.1 Acetobacteraceae bacterium | reverse complement strand
GCCGGATCGAGTTCCAGCGGGTCGATCGCCGCCCCGTCGAGCCGGCGCAGCAGCCGGTCGATCGGCTGCAACCCGCGCAGCGTCTTGACGAACACCTCGCCGCCGCGCAGCGCCAGATCGCGCCCCTCGACCAGCGCGCAGGAGAGGGCGGCGGCCAGCATCATATGCTCGAACCAGTGCGGGCTGTCGGTGCCGGGCGAGAGCAACGCGGTGCCGCGATGCGGACGCGGCCCGATCGGGCGTTGCAGCGCGTCCTGCCAGAGATCGAAGAAGGGGCGCAGATCGCGCAGCGGCGCGCCACGATACAGTTCGGGCAGGATGCGCCCGAGCAGGCGGCGGTTTTCGCGCACATAGGCAAGCCCGGCCGGCGCGCCGGTGCGGTCGGCGAGCACCCGCCACTCGCCGCTCGGCCCGCGCAGCAGATCGGCGGCGTAGCAATCGAGTTGCCGGGGCGCCGGTGCGTCCAATGCCAGCCCGTCCGGCGTGCGGCAGGGGCGCAGGAAGGCCGGGTTGGCATAAAGTAGGGCGGGCGGCAGATGGCCATCGGCGAGCAGACGCTGCGGGCCGTAAAAATCGGCCAGCACGCACTCGAGCAGTCGGGCGCGCTGGATCAACCCCGCCTCCAGCACCGCGAACTCGCCGGCCGGGATCGGCAGCGGCACCGGATCGCAGCGCCAGGCATGGCGGCTCGCGCCGGGCAGCAGGCTGGTGACGCCCTCCTCCTCGAAGGCGCGGTCGAGCCGCTGGCCGCGCGCGGCCAGCTCGCCGTGGCCAAGCTCGGTCATCATGCCGAGCAGGCCGCGCCACTGCGGGCGTAGCCCGCCGCGTCCATCGACCATTTCGTCGAATGGGGCTGTCATACTGTTGTTTGGAGCATGATCGCTTTAGTCTGCACCGGCCCGCACCCCCACGCGTCATCTCCCCTTGGCACCCACGACAGTATGCTGAATGGGTGCCAAGGGGAGATGAGTGGCGGGGGTGCGGGCCGGTGCAGACTCACCTTGAACATATCGTGCTCTAGGCGAGCCGGCGCAGATCGAGGGTGCGCGGATGCTCGGGCGAGGCGAGCACGCGCGGCTCCGGCCGGGGGCCGGGGCTGTGGCCGAATGGCAGGAAGCGCGCCCGCCGCCGCGCCTCGGCTTCGTTCGCATTGACCGGCGCGCGCTCATAGCTCTGCCCGCCGGGATGCGCCACATGATGCGTCATGCCGCCCAGGCTGCGGCCGTTCCAGCGGTCGAACACGTCGAACACCAGTGGCCCCTGCGCGCGGATGTTGGGATGCAGCGCGCTCGGCGGCTGCCACGCCTTGAAGCGTACGCCACCCACATAGGCGCCGGCCTGCGCGGTGGCATCGAGCGGCACGGCGCAGCCGTTGCAGGCGAGGATGAAGCGCTCCGCCACCCAGCCGTTCACCCGCACCTCCACGCGCTCGACCGAGCTATCGACATAGCGCGCGGTGCCCTGTCCCGCCATCTCCTCGCCGAGCACGTGCCAGGGTTCCAGCGCATGGCGCAGTTCGAGGCCGATGCCCTGCACGCTCACGCTGCCCAGCAAGGGGAAGCGGAACGCCAGATGCGGGGCGAACCAGCCGGCATCGAGGCGAAAGCCGGCCTGCGCGAGATCTTCCAGGACGGCCAGAAAATCCTGCTCGACATAATGCGCCAGCATGAACTCGTCATGCAGCCGGGTGCCCCAGCGGATCAGCGCGCGCTCATAGGGCTGCGCCCAGAACGCCGCGACGGCGGCGCGCATCAGCAGCGCCTGCGCCACCGCCATGCGCGGGTGCGGCGGCATCTCGAAGGCGCGGAACTCCACCAGCCCGCGCCGGCCCGAGGCGCTCTCCGGCGCATAGAGCTTGTCGATGCAGAACTCCGTGCGATGGGTGTTGCCGGTCATGTCGATCAGGATGTTGCGGAATAGCCGGTCGGTGAGCCACGGCGCCGGGGGCATGTTCGGCCGCACCCCGGCGAAGGCGATTTCGAGCTCGGCGAGACTGTCCTGGCGCGCCTCGTCGATGCGCGGATGCTGGCTGGTCGGGCCGATGAACAGGCCGCTGAACAGATAGGAGAGGCTCGGGTGGTTGTGCCAGAAGCCGAGCAGCGATTTCAGCAGATCGGGGCGGCGCAGGAACGGGCTGTCGGCCGGCTCCAGCGCGCCGAGCACCACGTGATTGCCGCCGCCGGTGCCGACATGGCGGCCATCGTGTAGGAATTTCTCCGCCGAGAGCCCGATCTCGCGCGCCGCCGCATAGAGCGCCTCGGTGCGCTCGACCTGCTCGGCCCAGCCCGCCGCCGGATGCACATTGACCTCCAACACCCCGGGATCGGGGGTGACGGAAAAGCTCTGCAGGCGGGCATCCTCCGGCGGCGGATAGCCCTCCAGCACCACCGGCCGGCCCGCCTCGACCGCCGTTGCCTCGATTGCCGCCAGCAGGTCGAGCCAGTCTTCCAGCACGGTGAGCGGCGGCAGGAAAACGTGCAGCAGCCCGCCGCGGGCCTCCACGGTGAGCGCCGTGCGCACCAGTTCGGAGGCTTCCTCCTCACGCGCAGGCTGCGGCACGGCGGGGGGCGCGGCGGCGGCCGGGTGGGGTGGCACCGACGCCGGGCCGGGCGCGGCCGTCGCGAGCGGCGGACGGGGGGCGAAGGGATCGCGCGGCAATTCCGGCTCGATCGCCTCCGGGTCGCTCCACGGCAGGCTGTCGAGCGGCAGGCGCAGGCCGATCGGGCTGTCACCGGGGATCAGCACCAGCGCCTCGTCGCGGAACAGCCACAGGCTGCTCTGCCAGCGCCGCTTGCCACCGTTGAGACGCCGGCGTAGCGGCAGCACCGCACCCACCGGCGCGCCGAGGCCATGCGCGAACACCCGTGCGAGCCGCGCCCGCTCCAGCGGATCGGCGAGCCGCGACGCCTCGGTCAGCACATTCGCCGGCAGCCGCTTCTCGCGCCACAGATAGTAATGCGCGTCCTCATAGGCCGGGCTGACGAGAGCGGCATCGAGCCGCAGGCGGGCGGCGAGGCGGCGGCAGAACTGCAAGGCATCGCCGGCGCCAGCATTGTCGCGCGTCTCCTCCGGTGAGGCGAGCAGGCTGGGCTCCCGCCATACCGCCTCGCCATCGGCGCGCCAGAACGCGTGCATCGCCCAGCGCGGCAGCGGCTCGCCGGGATATTGCTTGCCCATGGCGTGATGCAGCGCCGCCCCCGGTGCCCAGAGGGCGGCGAGCTTGCGCAGCAGCCGGCTGGCGAAACGCTGCTTGCTCGGGCCGAGGGCGGCGATCGTCCATTCCGCCGCGTCGGGATCGGCGCTGGCGACGAAGGTCGGCTCGCCGCCCATGCTCAGGCGCACGTCGCCGCGGCGCAGCGCCGCCTCCACCCGCTCGCCGGCGGCCAGGATGGCGCTCCACTGCGTTTCGTCATAAGGCTTGGTGACGCGCGGCGTTTCGCGCAGCCGCGTGACCGCCATGCGCACCGAGAATTCGGTCTCGCTCGGCTCCAACCCGCCGGAAATGGGCGCGGCGGACATCGGATCGGGGCTGGCGGCGAGCGGGATGTGCCCCTCGCCGGTGAGCAGGCCGGAGGTGGCGTCCAACCCGACCCAGCCGGCGCCGGGCAGATAGACCTCGGCCCAGGCGTGCAGATCGGTGAAATCCTCGCGCGGGCCGGCCGGCCCGTCGATCGGCGTCACATCGGCGACCAACTGGATCAGATAGCCGGAGACGAAGCGCGCGGCGAAGCCGAGATGGCGCAGCAACCGCACCAGCAGCCAGGCGGAATCACGGCAGGAGCCGCGCCCTTCGGCCAAGGTGCGCTCCGGATCCCACACACCCGGCTCCATGCGCACGATATAGGCGATACGCCGCTGCACCTGCTGGTTCAGCGCGACCAGCAGATCGACGGTGCGCGGTGCCGCGTGGGGCACCTCGGCGATGAGGGCGGCGAGGGCGGCGCCCGGCGGATCGAGCCGGCGGAACGGCGCCAGTTCCTGCTCCAGCACCGGGTCGTAGGTGAAGGGGAAGGCTTCTGCGTCCGGCTCCAGGAAGAAGCCGAACGGGTTGATGGTCGCCATGTCGGCCAGCAGATCGACGGTCACCTCGAAATGATCGACGCGCTCGGGAAACACCACGCGGGCGAGGAAATTGCCCTGCGGATCCTGCTGCCAGTTCAGGAAATGCGCTGAGGGTGAGATGGTCAGCGCATAGGACAGGATGGGCGTGCGCGCATGCGGCGCCGGACGCAGCCGGATGGTCTGCGGCCCGAGCAGAATCGGCCGGTCATAGCGATAGCGGGTCCGGTGGGTGAGCGCGACATGGATCGACATCGGGAGCCTTGCGGTTCAGGGGACATGACAGCAAAGCAACGCCTGTGCCATCAATTTATGTGCAGGCAGCGCGCAGGGCGGCGACATGAGCCGCCGCCGCCGCCTCGGCCGCCGCTTCGAGGGCGCGGTATTCGGCGATCACCGCGGCTCCGGCGGCCGTCAGCCGCGCGCCGCCGCCGCCGCTGCCGCCGGCGGCCGTCGCGATGACGGGGGCGTCCAGGCCGCGCTTCAACTCCTCCACCAGCTCCCATGCCCGCCGGTAGGACATGCGCAGGCTACGTGCCGCCGCCGAGATCGACCCTTCGCGGGCGATGGCTTCAAGGAGGGCGACCTTGCCCGGCCCGATCCGCACGCCGCCGGCCAGATCGAGCCGGATGCTGAGGCGAAAGCCGGGCGGGGTCGCGGATTCGTTACACACCATGCATGGCAGCAAACCATGAGAGTGCAGCCGAATGGAAGAGCCGGTTGCACGCCGGCCCAGCGGCCCCAGATACTGCTTCATGGCACAAGACAAAGAGACGACCGAAGCACCGCCGAAGGCGAACCCGGCACCCCAGCCAAAGCCGCGCGAAATCGGCGGCCCGGCCGGCCCGGAGCCTACGCGCTATGGCGATTGGGAACGCGCCGGGCGCTGCTCGGATTTCTGAACCCCACGGCGGGCGATGGCCGCGACAAGAGTGTTTTCCAGCAGGCAGGCGATGGTCATCGGCCCGACGCCGCCCGGCACCGGGGTGATGGCGCCGGCATGGCCCACGCATTCCGCATAGGCCACATCGCCACACAGCCTGCCTTCGGCGTCGCGGTTGATGCCGACGTCGATCACCACCGCGCCGGGCGCGATCCAGTCGCCGCGCACCATGCCGGCGCGGCCGGTGGCGGCGATCACGATCTCGGCCCGCCGGCACTCGGCGGGCAGATCACGGCTCTGCGAATGCGCGAGCGTCACGGTCGCATCGGCGGCGGTCAGCAGGGCGGCGAGCGGCCGGCCGCCGATCGCCGAGCGGCCGAGCACCAGCGCGCGCGCGCCGCGCAGCGCGACCTCGCTCGCGGCGAGCAGCCGCATCACCCCGCGCGGCGTGCAGGGCACCAGGGCGGCCTCGCCACGCGCCAGCCGGCCGACGTTGAGCGGATGGAAGCCATCGACATCCTTCGCCGGATCGATCGCCTCGATCACCGCCCCGGTACGGATCGCGCCCGGCAGCGGCAGTTGCACCAGAATACCATCGACCGCCGGATCGGCATTCAGCGCCGCGATCGTGCCTAGCAGCGCGGCTTCGCCGGTCGTGGCCGGCAGGCGCACGGTGCGCACCGCGAAACCGGCTTCCCGTGCCGCGCGGTCCTTGTTGCGCACATAGACCGCACTCGCCGGATCGTCGCCGACCAGAACGACCACGAGGCCGGGCGTGCAGCCGGTGGCGGCGGCGCGGGCGGCGACCTCGGCGCGCAAGGCGGCGGCGACGGCCCGGCCATCGATGATGCGTGCGCTCAATACAGCCCCTGCTGCATGAAATAGACCTCGACATCGCCAAGCAGGATACGCAGCGCCTGCAGCAGCAGGATCAGGATGATCGGGCTGATGTCGATGCCGCCGAAATTCGGCAGCACCGAGCGGATCGGGCGCAGCGCCGGCTCGGTGATGCGGTTGAGGAAATCGGCCACCGTCCAGACCATGCGGTTGCGCGTATCGAGGATGTTGAAGGCGATCAGGTTGCTGAACACCGCCGCCAGGATCACCGCCCAAAGATAGAGGACGAGCACTTCGTTGAGCAGCCAGAAGACGGCGTTCATCGGCGAGCGGCCATGCTGCGAAAACTCCGAATGCGCGATGCGCGCGCCTGATTACCGCGCGTTGCTTCCTCTAGCCGCCCCGTTCAGCCTGTGCAACCTGCGCTTGACTTCCACCGGACGGCTGATCATTGTCCGCCCGCCGCGGGATGGGGCTGTAGCTCAGTTGGGAGAGCGCCTCGTTCGCAATGAGGAGGTCAGGGGTTCGATTCCCCTCAGCTCCACCACCCCGGGCGTTTTTTTATTTGATGCTTCAACTGGCACCGGCCCGCGCCTCCACCCCGGCACCCACGGAAGTATATTCGCATGGGTGGCCGGGGGGGGGCGCGGGCCGGTGCCGGTTGAAGCAGCGTCAAGACCTCCACACGCTCAGCAACAGCGCCAGGAGCAGCAGCGTCACCCCTTGCAAAATCACCCGCCAGCGCATCAGCCGGTTCGAGCGCGCCGGGTTGCCGCCGCGCGCGAGGCCGATCAGGCCTGCGAACAGCACGCCAACGGTTGCCGCCATGCCGAGAATGACGAGAAGCCCGAGCAGGATTTTCATCCCCTCTAAATAGGCCCGCGCGCCCGCCAGGGAACCCCGCGCAGGTGTTTTTTGCGGCGTTCCGTGCGGGTTGACAGCGGCCGCCACGCCATGGTCGGAGTCGCGCCGATGACACCCTTGCGCATGATGATCCTGCTGTGCCTGCTGCTCGGCCTGGCGCCGGCGGCGCTGGCGCAGCCGCTCGCGCCGGCGCCCACTCTTTCACGAGCGCAGGCGCAGCAGGCGCTCGAAGTGCTGCGCAACCCGGCCGAGCGGGCGCGCTTCATCGCAACATTGGAGGCAATCGCCGAGGCCGCACCGGCGCCGGCCACGGCGCCACCGGCGGCGCATCCGGCGGCGGCGGCGCCGGCCAAGCCGCCGGCGAAACCCGCCTTCGTGCCGATCAAGCCGAACAGCATCGGCGCGCAATTGTTGCTCGATCTGTCGCGCTGGCTGGAACGCACCGGGCTTTCGCTGTTGAACACCTTGCGCGCGGCGACCGATCTGGCGCTGCTCTGGCAATCCCTCGTCTATCTGGCGAAAGACCCCGATTCACGCGCCCGTCTGGTGGAAGCGAGCTGGCGGCTCGCGGTGGTGATCGGCCTCGGCGTGGCGGTGGAGTGGCTCGGCCAGCGACTGCTGCGGCGGGCGCATCTGGTGCTCGTCGGCCTCGCCGCGCGCGTCACCCGGCGCGCGGCGGCAAGTGTCGGCGAGACGCCCCCTGCCGGCTTCGACCCCGACACCGGTCAGGCGGAGGCCGACAAGCCGGCGGCGCGGCGGCAGCTCTGGTCGTGGCAGTTGCTGCGCCGCTCGCCCTATGTGCTGCTCGCCCTGCTGCTCAACCTGCTGCCGCTCGCCGCCTTTCTCGCCATCGCCTATGGCATCGTGCAGGTCATCGATGCGACGCCGACGACGCGGCTGGTGATCCTCGCCGTGGTCAATGCCTATATTCTCACCCGCGCGGTGCTCTGCCTCACCCGCACCCTGGTGGCGCCGAACCGGGCGGAATTGCGGCTGCTGCCGGTCACCCATCCGCGCGCCGCCTCGATCGTGCGCTGGGTGCGGCGCATCGCGGTGGTGAGCATCTTCGGCTATGCCAGCGCCGAGGTCGGCCTGCTGCTCGGCCTCTCCTGGATCGCGCATCAGGCGCTGCTCAAGCTGGTCGCACTGGTGGTGCACGCCTTCCTGGTGATCATGGTGCTGCAGAACCAGCGCGCGGTGAGCGGGCTGATCCGTGGCCGCGCCGAGACGCATGGCGCCATCGCGGTGCTGCGCCGGCGGCTCGCCGACATATGGGCGCATGTGGCGATTTTCTTCATCATCGCCCTCTGGGTGGTCTCGGCGCTCGACATCCAGGACGGCTATCTGAAGCTGTTGCGCTTCTTCTTCGCCACCGTGCTGATCCTCGCCCTGTCGCGGCTCGCGACGGTGATCGCGTTTTCGGTGCTCGACCGCTGGTTTCGCGTCAATCCCGAGATCGCCCGGCGCTATCCCTGGCTCGAAGCGCGCGCCAGCCGCTATCACCCGCTGGTGCGCGCGCTGGTGCTGACTGTCATCCTGGCACTCACCGCGATCGCGCTGCTGGAGGCGTGGGGGCTCAATTCGCTGCGCTGGTTCGTCGGCAATTCGGTTGGCGGACGCACCGTCTCGGCGCTGTTCTCGATCATGGCGATGGCGGTGGTGTGCCTGCTGGTCTGGGAGATCGCCAACGCCTGGATCCAGGGCCGCCTCACCATGCTGATCGGCCAGGGCCACGCGGCGCGGGCGGCGCGCATCCGCACCCTGCTGCCGATGATCCGTACCGCCCTGCTGGTCGGCCTCGTGCTCACCGCCGGGCCGATGGCGCTGAGCGAGATCGGCGTCAACATCGCGCCCCTGCTGGCCGGCGCCGGCATCGTCGGTGTCGCGATCGGCTTCGGCTCGCAGAAGCTGGTGCAGGATTTCATCACCGGCATCTTCCTGCTGCTGGAAAACGCCATGCAGGTGGGGGATTGGGTGACGGTCGCCGGCGAATCGGGCACCGTCGAGCAGCTCTCCATTCGCACGCTCCGGCTACGCGCCGGCGATGGCTCGATCCATCTGATCCCGTTCAGCTCCGTCACCACCGTCAACAACTCCAACCGTGGCCTCGGCAACGCGGCGGTGGTGGTCAAAGTCGGCTATCAGGAGGATACTGACCGGATCAGCAAAATCCTCCATGAGATTGCACTGGAAATGCGCCGGGATGCAAAATATCAAAGCGTGATGCTGAGCGATCTGCAACTCTGGGGGGTGGACGCGATCGACGGTGCGGTGGTGACCATCAGCGGCCAGATCGTCTGCACCGACGCCGGCCGCTGGGGCGTGCAGCGGGAGTTCCATCGCCGCCTGAAGAAGCGCTTCGAGCAGGAGAAGATCGAAATGCCGAGCACCACGCAGACGGTGATCCTGCGCTATGCCCCCGGCTCCGAGCCGCCGCCCGCCGCGCCGGCACCGCAGGCGCCGCAGGCACCGGCGTCATGATGGATGATCTGGCGCGGCAACTCGCCGCCGACGGCTTCGCCTTTGCTCCGGCGGCGATGATGGCGCCGCTGCTCGGCGGGGCGGCGGCACTCCCCGACCTCGCCCCTTTCGCCGCCAGTTGGGACGGGTTGGAGCGGGATACCTACATGGCCGATGGCGGCCGCTATCGCTCACGCCGCTTCGCCGTGTTCGCCGCCCGCCCGGGGAGTGCGGAGATTCTGCGCGCGGCGCATCAGCCGCATTACCAGTCGCGCGACTATAACAGCCTCAACGGCGGCATCGCGCGCTGGTTCGCGCCGATCCTGCCCGAGATCGGCGAGAGCGCCTGCATGCGCCGGATTCTGCACACCGCGCGCGCGCTGTTCGACCGGCTGCTGCCCGAGGCGATCTGGCACATCGAGGTGCATCAGTTCCGCATCGAGGCGGCACGCGACATGCTGGGCCAGCCGACGCCGGAAGGCATGCACCGCGACGGGGTGGATTACGTGCTGGTGCTGCTGATCGAGCGGCAGAATATCGCCAGCGGCGTCACCAGCATCCACGACCTCGAAGGCGTCGAACGCGGCAGCTTCACCCTCACCACCCCGCTCGATGCCGCCTGGGTGCATGACCAGCGGGTGTTTCACGGCGTGACGGCGGTGCAGCCGCTCGACCCCGCCCGCCCGGCGCATCGCGACGTGCTGGTGGTAACGTTCCGGCGGGTGGAAGTGAGGTAGGCTCGAGTCTGCACCGGCCCGCGCCCCCACCCGGCTTCCCACGACAGTATGCTGAATGGGAGGCCGGGTGGGGGC
>DAHXNW010000053.1 GCA_027365195.1 Acetobacteraceae bacterium | reverse complement strand
GCCGCGCCAGGCCGGCGACAGTTTCATGCGATTCCTGGTCAACAGCACGATTGGCCTCGGTGGCCTGTTCGATGTCGCCACCGGCTGGGGCTGGCCCGAGCACGAGAATAGCTTCGGCACCACCCTCGCATTATGGGGCGTACCGGCCGGGCCGTATCTGTTCCTGCCGCTGCTCGGCCCCTCCGACCCGCGCGACGGCATCGGCCTCGGTGTCGACACCGGCGACAATCCGTTCAACTGGATCGGCAGGGGCACCACCGTTCTAGCACTGCAATGGGGCGAATACGGCATCTACGCCGTCGATGCGCGCGCCCGCGCGCTCGATCTTGTCGACAACATCCAGAAGACCGCGCTCGACCCCTATGCAACGTTCCGCAGCCTCTATCGCCAGCACCGCAGCGCACAGATCGCCGCGGCGCGCCAGGATT
Organism: Acetobacteraceae bacterium; assembly: GCA_027365195.1. GTDB lineage: Bacteria > Pseudomonadota > Alphaproteobacteria > Acetobacterales > Acetobacteraceae > DAHXNW01. Next base: position 12,225 of record DAHXNW010000053.1, on the reverse strand, counting down.
CTCCGGCCACCGTGCCGGCCTGGTTCCCGAAACCCGCCGCGCCCTCTCCCACCCCCTGAGCCGGCGATACCGTCATGCCGATCACCGAAAGGCCGCGATCGATGTCCCTCAGACTACCGACCCGACGCTCCGCCATCATCGCCCTCAGTCTGACGATGCTCGCTGGCGTCCTGCCACCACCCGCCTTCGCCGCCGATGCCGCGGAGTTCGTCAAGCAGACCGGCGATGCGCTGATCAGCACCATCAACAGCAGCGGCGATGCGGCCGGGCGGCGCCAGCGCATGCAGCAACTCGTCGATCAATCGGTGGATGTGGACGGCATCGCCAAATTCTGCCTCGGCCGCTTCTGGCGTAGCGCGACGCCGCAGCAGCAGCGCGATTACACGACGCTATTCCATGAAGTGCTGCTCAATAACGTGACCGGCAAGCTCGGCGATTATCGCGGCGTGCATTTCACCATCGGGCGCAGCATCCCGCGCGGTGACGGCACGGCGGTGCAGACCACGCTGCTGCGCCCCAACGCGGCGCCGACGCAGGTCGAATGGCTGATCGCCGATGTCGGCGGCGCGATGAAAATCGAGGACATGATCGCCGAAGGCACCAGCCTGCGGGTCACGCAGCGCAGCGACTATGCGAGCTTTCTGCAGCACAACGGCGGCAATGTGCAGGCGCTGATCGACGCGATGCGCCGCCAGCTCGCCCAGCTACGCGGCTGATCGGCCCTCAGCCACGAATCGGCAGCGCCACCGTCGCATAGCGGTGCGTGAGCGTGCGCTCGAGCACCGGGTCGTGCAGTTCCATGCGGAATGCCTTGGCCGGGCGAATGCCGCCGCGCGCCGACAGCGTGCCGCACAGCATGGCGCCGCCGTCTTCGAGCGTCTCGCCATTGGCGGCGGCGGCGGCCAGCAGCGCATCTGGATGCAGCATCTCGGCCAGGGTGCCATCCTGATAGAGCACTTCGGCCCCATCCTCCATGATCCAGGCCTGTAGCTGCAACTGGTCCCAGTGTGGCTGCACGGACTCGTAGGCCCATAGCGCCGGCCCCACCGGCTTGTCGCAGAGCTGCTTGGCGAGGGTGATGCCCTGGGTCTCCAGCGCGCGGTCGGTATGATCGGAAGCGAGGCCGACCAGCAGACGGCCACGATGGCGCAGCAGCAGCACCTCCGCCTCGCCGCTGGAAGCTTCGCCCACCACCTCGATCGCTGCCGCCTGGGTGAGCCGCGCGGTCGCGACGCGGTAGAATACCGGCGTCGCGCGCGGCGCCGGCACGCCGAGGGCGGCGAGTTCCGCGATATGCGCCGCCATCTTCGCCCGGTCCCGCCCGGTCCAGCCGGCGATGACGAGGCGGTGGAGCGTGACCGACTCCGTCGCCGCCTCGATAATGCAATCGAGTTGCAAAGGGTTGATCCCTACAACCGTGATTTCGGCATCAGCATATGCACGCCCTTGTTGCCGTCCACCGTCTGCGTCACCCGCAGATCGCCGATCAGCGAGCACAGCATATAGGCGTGATTGGCCGAGAGATTGGTACGCCTGCAGATGTGCTTGACCATCTCGCGCACCGCCTGGCGCGCCGCGTCGTCGAGATCCTCGTCGAGGCCGATCGACATCAGATGCGTGGCGGTTTCGGCGAAGGGAAAATCGACCGGAAAATCGCGCCGCACGGTGAGGCGGAATTTGCCGCTCAGCCCGGTCTCCAGCGCGGTGATGCAGACCTCGCCGTCGCCCTGCACGCCATGCCCGTCGCCGGCCATGAACAGCGCGCCCTCGTTGAACACCGGCAGATAGAGTGTGGTGCCGGGCTTGAGTTCCTTGTTGTCCATGTTGCCGCCGAAGGCACGCGGCACCGCCGAGCCACAGCGGCCCCATGCCTTCGGGGGTGCGACACCGATGATGCCGAAAAACGGGTCGAGCGGCAGTTCGGTTCCCCAAGGCAGGGTGCAGACGCCACGCGCGCGGTCGATCACCGGATGGATCGTTTCGTATTCCGTGAATTCCGGCAAGGTGCCGAGCAGCGGCAGGATGGCGACGAAGCCCCAGTCCATCCGCGGCGTCGCTTCCAGAATATCGACCTGCAGCGTATCGCCCGGCTGCGCGCCGCGCACATAGACCGGGCCGGTGATGAAATGCGGCCCCGGCCCGGCCGGCAGGGTGTTGAGCGCCGCCAGATAATCCGCCGGCACGCGCGATGCCTCGGGCAGGCATTCGGCGCCGCCGGCCGGAAAGGAGTGCAGCGTGACGGTATCGCCGGACTCGACTTCGAGCACCGGCGGGATGCTGGCGTCGAGATAGCCGAGAACCATCTTGTCCGGGGTTGCGGGAATTTCGTGATGCTGGCTCATGACTACGCTCCGATCAGAATTGTACGCCGCGCGTCAGCGCGCCGTCGACGACGAGGTTGGTGCCGGTGATGAAGCTCGCGGCCGGGCTGGCGAGAAAAACGACCGCGCGCGCCATCTCCTCCGGCTTGCCCATCCGCCCGGTGGGGTTGAGGGCGAGGGCCTCGGCGAACAGCTTCGGATTGCCCTGCTCGATCTTTTCCCACACGCCGCCGGGGAAATAGGTGTTGCCGGGCGAGACGGTGTTGGCGCGGATGCCCTTGCCGGCGAGTTGGAAGGCGAGGCCCTGGGCGTAATGGATCAGCGCCGCCTTGAACGCGCCATACGGGCCGGCGGCGAAATCCACCTCGCGGCCAGAGACGCTGGAGATGATGACGATGCTGGCGGCGGCAGATTTTTCGAGATGCGGCATCGCCGCCTCGACGAGATTGACGCTGCCCATCAGATCGGTCTGAAAACTCGCCTGCCAGGCGCCCTCGCCGCCGATCGCCAACGCGCTGACGTTGGGCACCACGATGTCGATGCCGCCCAGCGCCTCCGCCGAGGCCGCGACCCAGCCGCGCAGGGCGGCGGCATCGCTGACATCGAACGCCTGGCCGAAGGCGTCCACGCCCATGCCGCGCAGCGCCGCGACGGTGGCCTCGACCTCGGCCGCGTTGCGCGCGCAGATCGCAACCGCCGCCCCCTCGGCGGCCAGGCATTCGGCGATCGCCCGCCCGATCCCCTTGGTGCCGCCGGTTACCAGCGCCTTGCGCCCCCTCAATCCCAGATCCATGCGCGTGGTCTCCCCTTTCTTCGTGATGCGCGCTTCAGATGCGCAGAAAACGGCTGATATCGTCCTGGTCCATGGCGGCGCCGGCACCCTCGGCCACCACCGCGCCCCGGCTCAGCACGACGTAGCGATCGGCGAGGCTGCGGGCGAAATCATAATACTGTTCAACGAGCAGAATGGACATACGGCCCTTGAGAGAGGCGATCGCCGCCTCGATCGATTTGACGATGGAGGGCTGGATACCCTCGGTCGGCTCGTCGAGCACCAGCAATTGCGGGCGCCCCATCAATGCCCGCCCGATGGCGAGCTGCTGCTGCTGGCCGCCCGAGAGATCACCGCCGCGCCGCCGCCACATCGTGCGCAGGATGGGAAACAGCGCGCAGACCTCCTCCAACAGCGCCGTCTCACGCCCGGCACCCGCCTTGTGATCATTCGCCTTTTGGCCGATCAGCAGATTTTCGCCCACCGTGAGATCGGCGAAGATCTCGCGCCCCTGCGGCACATAGCCGATGCCGCCGCGCACCCGCCGGTACGAGGGCCAGGCGCCGATCGTCTGCCCGCGCAGCAGAATCCGCCCCCCGCTCGGTTGCAACAACCCGGCGAGGCAGCGCAGCAGCGTGCTCTTGCCCGCGCCGTTGCGGCCGAGCAGCGCCACGCACTGCCCCTCCTCGATCGCCAAGGACACGCCGCGCAGGCTCTGCGCGCTGCCGTAATGATGGTCCAGTCGCTCGATCGCCAGATGCGCGCTCATCGGCCGATATAGACCTCGATCACCTGCGCGTTGCCGCGCGCCTCGGCCATGCTGCCCTCGAACAGCGTGCGCCCCTCGTGCAGCACGCTCACCGCATCGGCCACCTGCTCGACGAAATCCATGTCGTGCTCGACGACGACGATGCTGCGCCCGGGCGCGCGCAGCCGATGCAGCAGGGCGGCGGTATGCGCGGTCTCCTCCTCGCTCATGCCGGCCACCGGCTCGTCGAGCAGGAGCAGCTTGGGCTCCTGCACCAGCACCATGCCGATCTCCAGCCACTGCTTCTGGCCGTGCGAGAGGGTGCCGGCCGCCTGATCGCGTAGTGCCGTGAGGCCGATGGTCTCCAGCAGCGCCGCGATCGGCGCAGCCTTGGCGGCGGCGGGAGCGAACACCTCGCGCAGCAGCGAGCGCCGGTGCAGGCGGAGTGCGAGATCGAGATTGTCCCACACGCTCAGCGCCTCGAACACGCTCGGCTTCTGGAACTTCCGCCCGATGCCGGCGAGCGCGCGCGCCACCTCGTCGAGCGGCGCCAGATCGATCGTGCCATCGAGCAGCACGCGGCCCCGGCGCGGGCGGGACTTGCCGGTGAGCACATCGAGCAGCGTGGTCTTGCCGGCACCGTTCGGCCCGATCACGCCACGCACCGTGCCGTAGTCGGCGTGGAAGGACAGATCCCGGATGGCGATGAAATCGCCGAAGCCGACGGTCAGCGCCTCGACGGCGATCGCGGTGCTCATCGCGCGGGCCGCCGGCGCGGCAGCGATGCCGGTGCCAACTCGAGCAGCCAGGCGCGTGAGCGGTTGCGCAGATCGAGCAGCCCGTTCGGCAGCGCCAACACGACCAGCAGCACGAGCAGGGCGAGCACGAAGGGCCAGAGCGTCGGCGCCGCCGCCGAGAGCCAAAATTTCAGCACGTTGACCAGCACCGCGCCAAGGATCGCCCCGGTGAGGCCGCCACGACCACCGATCGCCACCCAGACGGCGATTTCCAGCGAGAGCGTCGGGTCGAGCAGCGAGGGATTGATGATGCCGACCTGCGGCACGTAGAGCATCCCGGCGATCGCCGCGAGGGTGGCCGAGGCGCACCAGGCGGCGAGCTTCAGCCAGAGCGTGTCGTAGCCGAGAAAGCGCAACCGTGGCTCATCATCGCGGATCGCGCGCAGCAGACGGCCGAAGCGCGAGGCGAGCAGCGCCCGCCCGCCGAGCAGGGCCGCCAGCACCGCGGCGGTGGACAGGCTCGCCAGCAGCACCGCCGCCGCGAGGCCGCCGGCAGGCAGGCCGGCGATGGCGTGAAACCCGGTCATGCCATTGTTGCCGCCGAAGCCGGTATCGTTGCGAAACATCAGCAGCATGGCGGTATAGGTGAGGGCCTGGGTGATGATGGAGAAATAGACCCCGTTCACCCGCGAGCGGAACGAAACATAGCCGAAGGCGAACGCCAGCAGGGCCGGCAGCACCAGCACCGCGAGCAGGGTGAGCGGCGCCGAATCGGCCAGCCGCCACCAGGACGGAAAGCCGCCATGGCCCATGAACAACAGAAAATCGGGCAATTTATGCGTCGCTGCATAGGCGCTGCGCAACAGATGCATCGCACAGAGATAGCCGCCGAAGGCAAAGAACAGCCCATGGCCGAGGCTGAGCACACCGGCACCGCCCCACATCAGATCGACCGCCATCGCGAGCAAGGCGAAGCACATCACCTGGCCCGCGAGATTGACGGCATAGATCGGCAGCGCGAGCCCCGGCAGCAACCCGAACCCGAGCAGCGGCAGCAGCACGAGCAACAGCGAGAGCAGCCCGGCGGCGAGCCATGTCGACCCCTCGCCTTTCATTGGCCGCCCTTCATCGCCGGCCCAATGCGGGAATCAGCCCTTCGGGACGCCACTGGATCAGCAGGATGATCATCAGCAGCGCGATCACCTTCGCCGCCACGGCGCCGTAGAAGGGTTCGATGCCGACATTGACGAGACCGATACCGAGGGCCGCGAGCGCGGTGCCGAACAGGCTGCCGACACCGCCGAGCACCACGACCATGAAGCTGTCGATGATGAAGCCGGTACCCATCGTCGGGTTCACATTATAAATTGGCGATAGCGCGAGGCCCCCGAGCCCAGCCAGACCGGCGCCGAAACCGAAGGCCGCCATGTCGATGCGCCGGGTCGAGACGCCGACGCAGCCGGCCATCGCCCGGTTCTGCGTCACCGCGCGGATGAACAGGCCGAGGTCGGTCAGCCGCAGCAGCGCCTGCGTGGCGGCGAAGGCGAGCAATGCGAAGCCGATCGCGAACAGATGGTTCCACGTCACCAGGAAATCACCCACCACGCGCACCCCGCCGGTGAGATAGGGCGGCGTGCGGAACTGTAGATTCTGCGTGCCGAAAGTAACGCGCACGAGATTGATCAGCAGCAGGCTGATCGCCCAGGTGGCGAGCAGCGTCATCAACGGACGGCGATAGAGATGGCGGATCACCGCGACCTCCACGACGACACCCACTGCCCCGGTGAGCAGGAACACGACGGGGACCGCCACCAGCGGATACCAGGCGATCCAGGATGGGGCGAACGCGCCCAGTGTCTGCTGCACGCTGAAGGTGACATAGGCGCCGATCATGATGAATTCGCCCTGCGCCAGATTGATCACCCCCATCAGCCCGAAGATGATCGCGAGTCCGGCGGCCGACATGAACAGCACGCTGCCCGCGCTGAGACCATTGTAGAGCAGCGAGAGCGCATCGCCGATCCGCAGCCAGAACCGCACGTGGGCGATGGCGGCATCGAGCGCAGCGGCAACGCGCGGATCGGCGGCGTAGGCGGGATCGGCGCGCAGGCTCATGAGTTGGTTCGCGGTTTGCGCCCGTGCATCGCCGCCAAGCGCGGCGATGGCGGCGAGCCGAGCGGCCACATCCGGCGCATGCAGCCCGGCTTCCACCAGCCAGGCACGCAGCGCGCGCGCCACCTCCGGGTCATGCTCCCCGGCCAGCGCGGTCTGCGCCAGATTTGCCGGCACGCCCTCGCTATGGCGCGCCAGCGTGCGCACGGCATCCAGCCGATCCGCCGCTTTCGCTGCCACGAAAACGCGCAATGCGGCGTCTACCTGCTCAAGAACACGCCTCGCCCGCAGGCTCGGCAACGGCGCCCGCGAGTCCGCCGGCGCGGCGGCGGGGGCGAGGCTCACCGCATCCACCTCACCCGAGGGCAGCGCGAGGAAGCCATGCCCATCGGGGCCACAGCGCAACGCCTTGGCAGAGAAGGCCTGCGCGACGCCGAGCGCCCAGCGCCCATCCGCCAGCGAGCCGCCAGGTGCTTCCGCCAGCATGCCATTCAAGCCATGCAGCACGTCGGACGCCTCCGCACTGCATAATTGCCCGATCAGGCGCGCACGATCATAGGCTGCCGCATCGGCTCTGCCGCCCGACAGAACGAGGCACATCAGCGCGCCCCAGATCACCAAACCGAGACGGCAAATCCGAAGCGACGCCGCCGCGCCGCCGATCATGAATACGGGCTGAATGGGACTGGCTTTGGCGTTCCCTTCGACTGCCACAGCACGTCGAACCCCTGCTTGTCATTGACCGAGCCGATGAACACGCCGCGGGCGACATAGTTGTTGTCGGCATTCATCGACAGCGTATAGCCGGAGGGATCATCGAAGGTGAGGCCGGCGAAAGCGCCGCGCACTTGCGGCACGTCGAAGGAGCCCGCCTTCTGCGCGGCCAGCGCCCACATCCGCACGCTGTCATAAGTGGAGACCATCGGGTCGATCACCGTCGTTCCGCTGAACGGGGCGCCGGATTTCTTCACATAGGCCGCCCAATCGGCAAGAAACTTCTGGTTGCGCGGGCCGGGCGCGTTTTGCAGATAGGCCCAGCAATTCAGCGTGCCAACCAGACCGGTGGTGTTCAATCCCTCGAGATCGGCCTCGACCATGTCGAGACCGAGCACCGGGATGTCGGTGGGTTTGAGGCCCTGATTGGTGTATTCACGCAGGAAATCTGGGATCGAACTGCCCACCACGGTCAGCACCACGATCGGCTGGCCGCCCCCGGCGCTGGTGAAACTGCGAATCTGATTGACCAGATTTTGGAAGTTGCTGAAACCGAAGGGAACGTATTCTTCCCGCCAGGCGGCCGGCGCGATGCCCTTCGTGGTCCAATAGCCTTTCAGGATCTTGTTGATGGTGCGCGGCCAGACGTAATCGCTGCCCAGCATGAAGAACCGTTTCGCACCGACACCATCCGGCCCCATCAGATAATCCACCGCCGGCAGCACCGAACTCGATGGCGGCGAGTTCATATAGACGACGTTCTTCGAGTTTTCCTCACCCTCGAAATGTAGCGGGTAGAACAGCAAGCCGTTATTTTGCTCGACCACCGGCAAGACGGATTTCCGTGACACCGATGTCCAACAGCCGAGCAGCGCCGCCACCTTTTGTTCCTGCAGCAATTGGCGGCCCATCTGGGCATAGGTCGGCCAGTCGGAAGCCGGGTTGGTGACGACGATTTCCACCTGTCGGCCGAGCACGCCACCGGATGCATTGATCTCCTCCGCCGCCATGCGGGCCACGTAATTCAACCGTCCTTCCAAATTCGCCATCGTTCCGGAAGAGGAGAACAGGCAGCCGAGCTTCACCGTATCGGCCGCCCAGGCCGGACGAATGATCGCCGGCATCGCCAGGGCTGCGGCCGTCATCTGCAATGTCGTTCTACGGGTAATGCGTGTCATTGATCTGCCTGCTGCTGTTCGATCGGCGTCGTCGCCGTGAGAACCATTCAGCAAGGCGCATGCCAAGGCGCCCTCAATGCATGTCGAACAGACGGGCGGGCGCGAGCAGCAGACGGGCCTTTTGCGGGTTGAGATTATCGGCCGAGAGAAATTCCCACTCGCACGGGCGGCTGCTGTAGAAAATTCTCCCGCTGCCGGCCCGGCTCGATTGCACGACGACGATTGCCGCCGCCTCTACCTCGTGCAGCGCCACGCGCCCAAAGCGGCGATCCCCGCCGACGGCAGTCAGCATAATATTGACTAGGCGGTGGCCGTGCTGGATGGTGGTGCTGGATCATCACTATCCCCCGAGGCGCCCTGGCGAATCCCGAACTGCCAACGCGGTTGTCCGATCGCGACCCTCTCAACGACCTCGACCCGGCTCTGCTAGGCCCCATCGCCAACATCAAGGATGCTGAGTTGGCGATGTGACCGCGGCACTCGCAACTCCGCCCTAATTCTGCTGCTCTTTGTGCATGTGCCTCGCTATGTCGGAATGACTTTATTGGTCACGGGAATGGTCGATCCAAAACTGCCCATAGGGTTCCTTTCCAGCGCTGCCTATGGCGATCTCATAGCAGCGGCGCTGGCCTTTGCAGCCATCTTCGCTCTGCGGAGCAACTGGCGGGTCGCCGTGCCGATGGTGTGGGTGGCCAACATAGGGGGATTCGCAGACCTGCTAAACGGAGTACGTGGCGTCTTGGAGCTGAACGTGCTGAGCTTCAACCTCGCCACCTTTTGGTACGTCTATACTTTCTACGCTCCCCTCGTAATCGTTTCGAATGTGATGATATTCATGATTTTGCTCAAATATAATTCCTGGAAGAAATGAAGGAGGCAACCCCATGACAGGGCGCGAGACAGCGATCATTTTCGGGGTCGGACCCGGCCTTGGCCGGGCGCTTGTGCAGCGCTTCGTGAACGAGAACATGCAGGTCGCCGCGGTCGCTCGCGACGACGCGAAGCTGAATTCCCTGATCAAGTCTGAAGGCAGCCACGGCGTTCGGCTTTATGCCGCCGACGTTTCGAATAGCGAAGATGTTCTGCGTGTCTTCGACAGTGTCGATCATGACCTCGGAGTGCCTGACGTCGTCGTCTTCAACGCGGGCGCCTTCCAAAAAGCCAATGTTGTCGATATCGATCCCGCTGATTTCGAGCGATGCTGGCGCATCGGCTGTCTCGGCGGTTTGCTCGTCGGGCAAGCGGCCGCCCGACGCATGGTCAAGCGAGGTCGTGGGACGATCATCTTCACCGGCGCAACTGCCGCGCTGCGCGGCAGCGCCGGCTTCGCCAACTTAGCCGTTCCGAAGTTTGGCTTGCGCGCGCTCGCGCAAAGCATGGCTCGTGAGCTGGGACCCCAAGGCCTGCACATCGGCTTCGTGATCCTTGACGGTCAAATCGAGTCCGATCGCTATCGGCATCTCATCAACGTGCGCGGCGAGGACTCCCTACTCGCGCCGGATGCGATCGCCGAACTGTATCTGCAGCTGCATCGGCAGCCTCGTAGCGCCTGGTCTCAGGAAATCGACGTCCGTCCATGGTCGGAAAAGTTTTAGCCCGCTACGCCGCCTAGAGCTTGATAGCTTTAGCCTGCACCGGCCCGCACCGCCACCCAGCCCCGGATTGGCCGCGGGGTGACAGCCGGGCGTGCGTTTGCTACGCCGTGGCACGCAAACAGCTCAGGAGAACCCGATGCGGATCACCCAGCGTGTGAAGAAGATCCTCGACAACTATGAAAGCGACAATCCGGGCACCCTCGGCAACCTCGCCCGCATCCTGATGGAGGGCAAGCTCGGCGGCTCCGGCAAGCTGCTCATCCTCCCGGTGGACCAGGGTTTCGAGCACGGTCCGGCGCGCAGCTTCGCCGCCAATCCGCCGGCCTATGACCCGCATTACCATTTCCAACTGGCGATCGAGGCGGGGCTGTCCGCCTATGCCGCCCCACTCGGCATGATCGAGGCCGGGGCCGCGAGCTTCGCCGGCGCCATCCCGACCATCCTCAAGCTCAATTCGAGCAACAGCCTCGCCACCGACAAGGATCAGGCAGTCACCGGCTCGGTTGCCGACGCGCTGCGGCTGGGCTGCGCCGCCATCGGCTTCACCATCTATCCGGGCAGCGAATTCGCCTTCGCCCAGATGGAGGAACTGCGCGCGCTCGCCGAGGAGGCGAAGGCCGCCGGCCTCGCCGTGGTGGTGTGGAGCTATCCGCGCGGGCCGGAACTCGACAAGGCGGCCGAGACAGCGCTCGATATCTGCGCCTACGCGGCTCACATGGCCGCCCTGCTCGGCGCCCACATCATCAAGGTGAAGCCGCCGACCGCACATCTGAGCCTGCCGTCGGCGAAAAAAGTCTACGAGGCGCAGGGGATCGACGGCTCGACGCTCGCCAAGCGGGTGGCCCATGTTGTGCAGGCCTGCTTCAACGGCCGGCGCCTCGTGGTGTTCTCCGGCGGCGATGCGACCGGCACCGAGGCGTTGTTGGAAACGGTGCGTGGCCTGCGCGACGGTGGCGCCAACGGCAGCATCATCGGGCGCAACACGTTTCAGCGGCCGAAGGCGGAGGCGCTGGCGCTGCTGTCGACGATCATCGACATCTACCAGGGCAAGGCCTGAGCGATCGTGGCGGCGGCGCGCTGCCGGCTCTATCTGATCACGCCGCCGGCGCTCGATCTCGCCCGCGCGCCCGATTTGCTCGCCGCCGCCCTCGACGCGGGAGACGTGGCGGCGGTGCAGCTACGGCTGAAGGAGGCCGGGCGGGAAACCCTGCTGCGCGCGATCGAGGCGCTGCGGCCGGTGGCGCAGAGCCGCGGCGTCGCCTTTCTGCTCAACGACGATCCGGCGATCGCGGTGGAGACCGGCTGCGATGGCGCCCATGTCGGGCAGGAGGACATGCCGGCCGCGACCGCAAGGCGCACCCTCGGCGCCTCGCTCACCCTGGGCGTGACCTGCCACGCGAGCCGCGACCTCGCGCTGCATGCCGGCGAGGCGGGGGCCGATTACGTCGCCTTCGGCGCCTTCTTCCCGACCACCACCAAGGAAACGACCGCGCGAGCCGATAGCGACATCCTGGCATGGTGGTCGGGGTTGATGGAACCGCCCTGCGTCGCGATCGGCGGCATCACGGCAGCGAACTGCGCGCCTCTGGTGCAGGCCGGCGCCGATTTCCTCGCTGTCGTGGGTGCCGTCTGGCAGCACGCCGAGGGGCCGGCGGCCGGGGTGCAAGCGATGAATGCGGCGATCGCCGCAGCCCTTTGAAACGCTTTCACCATTGCGCATCGAGATCCATGATGGTTTTAAGGCGTTATAAAGGGCATGAAATATCCGTTGTCAGGCAGCAACTGAGAAGTGAAAAGGTATTACGCGCTCTCCAGGATATTCCCGGGTTTCCTGTTATTACAGAAACATTCTCGGTTTAAGAAATGTTACATTTGCCTCATTTATTCCAATGATACTCACATATCTCTTTGGATTTACTCAGTTCAATACGGTTTTACCAGCATATATTATTATGGTAGCCCTTTTACAGACATCTCAGATATCCTTGTATGGAGTTATTACGGCCATCGTGTCCCATTAAATACGCTGGAGCCAATAGGCACTGGAG
>DAHXNW010000030.1 GCA_027365195.1 Acetobacteraceae bacterium | reverse complement strand
CAACCACGCGTGGGCCGCCGGCCTGGAGCAGCAGGCGCACGGCGGCGGTGTTGCTCGATTCCGCCAGCGCCTCCTCGATGCTGATGCGGCCGCGATAGGCGTGGTGGAAATCCTCCGGTTGCCAGCCGCCGAGACGGATCGGCGCATCGAGCACCACATCCCCTGGCCGCGCGCCGTGCTCGATCGCCGCGAGCCAGACGAAGGGCTTGAACGCCGAGCCGGGTTGCCGGCGCGCGAGCACCGCTCGGTTGAACGGGCTTTCATCATAATCGCGGCCGCCGACCATGGCGAGCACCGCGCCATCGGCAGCCGAAAGCGCGACCACCGCCCCCTGGCTGGCCGCCGCCGCAACCCCCGGGCCGGCCAGCGTTCGCGCGAGCGCCCCCTCGGACGCCGCCTGGAGCGGCGCGTCGAGCGTGGTATGCAGCACCGCATCCTGCCCCGGTGGCAGCAGCAGCGGCGCCTGCTCGGCGATCCAGTCGGCGAACCAGCCATGGCCATGGGCGAGGGCGGCGGCGGGCGGGATCTGCGCCGCCGCCTGCGCCGCCTGGGCGGCGGTGATCGCGCCGCTCGCCTGCATCGCCGCCAGCACCTGGCGCGTGCGTGCCGCCGCCGCCGCAGGGTCGGCGCGCGGGTTGAAGCGGGCCGGCGCACGCGGCAGCCCGGCCAGCATCGCCGCCTGCCACAGGTTCACATGGCGCGCCGAGACGCCGAAATAGAGCCGGGAGGCCGCATCGACGCCGTAGGCGCCGGCGCCGAGATAGACCCGGTTGAGCCAGATTTCGAGAATTTCCCGCTTGCTGAAATGCCGCTCCAACCACAGCGTCAGCACGATTTCCTGCCATTTGCGGCGAAACGTGCGCGCGCGGCTGAGGAACAGCGTCTTGGCGACCTGCTGGGTGATGGTCGAGCCGCCCTGCACCACCTGCCCGGCGCCGAGATCACGCAGGGCGGCGCGCAGGATGCCGACGATGTCGAACCCCGGATGGCTCCAGAACCGCCGGTCCTCGATCGCAACGGCGGCGGCCGGCAGGGCGGGCGGCAGGTCGGCGAGGCGCAGGCTCTCGCCGACGACGTCGCCATAGCTCGCATAGGCATGGCCCGCCGCGTCGAGCAGCACGAGGCCGGGGCGCCGCGACGGCTGCATCGCCGCCTCCGGCCGCGGCAGATCGCGCAGCATCCAGACCAGGACGAGCCCCAGCCCGAGGCCGCCCCAGATCGACCCGATGATGCCGGCGCGCAACAGCCGCCAGCCGCGCCGCCGACGCGGCGGGGCAGGGGGAGCGGCCGGGAGAGCGCGCGCAGCCGGAGGTGAGGCGCTCAGAGCGGCTCAGGCGACGGTTCGGTGAAGGGCCCCGCCGGTGGCGCCTCAGGCGGCGGCGGCTGGGCAGGGACGTCGGTGGCAAGGGCGTCGGAGGGAGGGGCGGGGAACTCGGCCTTGCGCTCGCCGCCGCCGGGGAGCCAGCCGGCGGCGCGTTCGGCGCGGGCGAGAGCGGTATCGAGGGCCGCCATGGCGGTGGCGAGATCGACGCTCTCGTCGCCACGCCAGGCGCGCAGCGTCCAGAGCCAGACGCCGAGCAAGCCCTTCGCGCGCAGCCGGCCGAGCGGGCCGGTGGCCGAGATGCCGGCGCCCTGCAACATCCAGCCCATGCTGCGCACGCTCGCGACGGATAGCATCAGCGCCAGCAGCGGCTTGGCCGGCAGCCCGCGCAGCAGCGCCAGCACCCCGGCGCGATGGCTTTGCAGCACGTCGATCCGGCGCATCAGCATGTCGAACAGCCGGTCGCGCGGCACCCCTTCGTTCGGCGCTCCGGCGAGAGCGGCCTGATCGGCGAGGCGGCCGAAGCGAGCGAGCACCATCGCCCGGCCCGGAAAGCGCGCCCGCGCCCGATCGAGCGGCAGATCGGCCCGCCGCGCCGCCTCGGCGATGCTCAGCCGCGACCAGCCATGATCGGCGATCAGCACGAAGGCGCTGGCGATCAGGGCGCGGTCGAATTCTGCGTTGTCCATCGACGATCCTCCTTGGCAAGGCGGTGGCTGTAAAGTCCTACGTCAGGTAACGCCGGTCGAGTTTGAAGATTTCCGCGATCATCGTCCATGGGGAGTCACTCAGTTTGAATGCCTGCGCCGCCCTTTCGTATCTACCATGCGCGCGGTAGAAGCGCAGGTGTCGCGCGTGATAGAGTCGGGATCGGACGATGGCCGGGCATTCACAGTTCAAGAACATCATGCACCGCAAGGGCGCGCAGGACGCGCGCCGGGCGCGGCAGTTCGCCAAGCTGATCCGCGAGATCACCGTCTCGGCGCGCGCCGGCCTGCCCGATCCCGCCGCCAACCCGAGGCTGCGCGCGGCGGTGGCGGCGGCGCGCGAGACCAACATGCCGCGCGAGACCATCGAACGCGCCATCCGCAAGGCCGCCGGCCCCGCCGCCGGGGAGGATTACGTCGAGGTACGCTATGAGGGCTATGGTCCGGCCGGCGTCGCGGTGATCGTCGAGGCGCTGACCGACAATCGCAACCGCACCGCCTCCGACGTCCGCACCGCCTTCAGCAAGCACGGCGGCGTGCTCGGCGAGAGCAATTCGGTCGCCTTCCTGTTCAACCGTCTCGGCATCCTGCGCTATCCCGCCGCCGCCGCCAGCGACGAAGCGATGCTGGAGGCGGCGATCGAGGCCGGTGCGGCCGATGTCGAGAGCGGCGCCGAGGGGCATGAGATCAGCACCGCGCCGGCCGATCTGTTCGCCGTGCGCGATGTGCTGGAAGCCCGCTTCGGGCCGCCCGAGAGCGCCCGCTTCGACTGGCGCCCGACCACCACCGTCACCCTCGACCAGGACCATGCCGCCGGCCTGCTGAAACTGCTCGACGCGCTGGAGGATAACGACGACGTGCAGGCGGTGTATGCCAATTGCGAGATCCCCGAGGCGGTGTTGCAGAGTTTGTCGGCCTGATCGCCCGATGGTGCGCCTGCTCGGCCTCGATCCTGGGTTGCGCTTCACCGGCTGGGGGGTGATCGAGGTGAGCGGCAGCCGGCTGCGCCACATCGCCGACGGGGTGATCGCGACGGATGCGGAGGCGAGCGTGCCGGCGCGGCTCTGCATGCTGCACGCCGCGCTGGCCGCCCTGCTCGCGGAGCAGCGGCCGGACGAGGCGGCGGTGGAGGAGACCTATGTCAACCGCAACGGGGCGGCGACGCTGAAGCTCGGTTATGCGCGCGGCGTGGCTTTGCTGGCGCCGGCGCTGGCGGGCATCCCGGTGCTCGAATACGGCGCCAAATCGGTCAAGCTCGCGGTGGTCGGCACCGGTGGCGCGGCGAAGGAGCAGGTGCAGATGATGGTGCGCCGCCTGCTGCCCGGCGCGGTGCTGCGCCGCGCCGATGCGGCCGATGCGCTGGCCGTCGCCATCTGTCACGCGCATCACCGCGCGAGCCGCCTCGCCTGGGCGGCTTCCGCATGATCGCGCGGCTCGCCGGGCGGATCGAGGCGATCGAGGCGGATCGCTGCATCGTCGATGTCGCGGGTGTCGGCTATCTGGTGCAGGCGTCCACCCGCTCGCTCGCCGCCTTCCCCCTGCCGCCGGCGCAGGCGGTGGTGCTGGTGGAGACGCAGGTGCGCGAGGATGCCATCATTCTCTTCGGCTTCGCCGATGCCGCCGAGCGCGACTGGTTCCGTCTGCTGACGACGGTACAGGGGGTGGGCGGCAGGGTGGCGCTGGCCATCCTCTCCGCCCTCTCACCGCGCGAGCTGATCGCCGCCATCGCCAGTGGCGACCGCGCCAGCCTCACGCGTGCCAACGGCGTCGGCGCGCGCCTCGCGGTGCGGCTGCTGACCGAATTGCGCGACAAGGCAGGCGCGATGCCGGGAAGCGGGGGACCGGGCAGTGCCGGCATCGCCATGCCGCTGCCGGCGAGTGCGGCGGCCGATGCGCTCTCGGCTCTGGTCAATCTCGGCTATCGCCGCGCCGAGGTGGTGGCAGCGCTCGCGCGCGTCGCCGAGCGGCTGGGCGCGCAGGCCGGCCTCGATGCGCTGATCCGCGAGGGCCTGCGCGAACTCGCACCCGGCGAGGCGGCGCGATGAGCGAGCGCACCCTTTCGGCCGCGCGGGCCGAGGAGGATACCGGCGAGGCCAGCCTGCGGCCGCAGACGCTCGCCGAGTTCGTCGGCCAGGCGGCGAGCCGGGAGAATCTGGATATCTTCATCCAGGCCGCCCGCGCGCGCGGCGAGGCGATGGACCATGTGCTGCTGCACGGGCCGCCGGGCCTCGGCAAGACCACGCTGGCGCAGATCGTCGCGCGCGAACTGGGCGTCGGGTTTCGTGCCACCTCCGGCCCGGTGATCCAGCGCGCCGGCGATCTGGCGGCGATCCTGACCAATCTGCAAGCGCGCGACGTGCTGTTCATCGACGAGATCCATCGCCTGCAACCGGCGATCGAGGAAGTGCTCTATCCGGCGATGGAGGATTTCCAGCTCGATTTGATCATCGGCGAAGGCCCGGCGGCGCGCACGGTGCGGATCGATCTGCAACCCTTCACCCTGGTGGGGGCCACCACGCGGGCCGGGTTGCTGGCGACGCCGCTGCGCGACCGTTTCGGCATTCCACTCCGGCTGATTTTCTACACGCCGGAGGAATTGCGCCTGATCGTTACGCGCGGGGCGCAGAAACTCGGCCTCGCGCTGACCGACGAGGGGGCGGTGGAGATCGCCCGGCGCTCGCGCGGCACGCCGCGCATCGCCGGGCGGCTGCTTCGCCGGGTGCGCGATTTTGCCCTGGTGGCGGGCGATTCGCCGGTCGATCGTGCCATCGCCGATGCCGCGCTCACGCGGCTCGAAGTCGATCGGCTCGGCCTCGATGCGATGGACCGGCGCTATCTGCGCCGCATCGCCGAGCACCACGCCGGCGGCCCGGTGGGGGTGGAAACGCTGGCGGCGGCACTGGCCGAGGCGCGCGATACGCTGGAGGATGTGATCGAGCCCTATCTGATCCAAGAGGGGCTGATGCTGCGCACCCAGCGCGGGCGCATGCTGGGCGAGCCGGGCTGGCGCCACCTCGGCATCACTCCGCCGCCGGCCCTGCCGCAGCAGCTCGAGCTGCCGCGCGATGGATCTGCCGAGTGGCCGCCGAACAGGCAGGAATAAGCCGGCATGATTCATCACCATGCGCTGCGGGTGTATTTCGCCGATACGGATGCCGGCGGGATGGTCTATCACGCCAATTACCTCGTCTTCGCCGAGCGGGCACGCAGCGAGGCGCTGCGCGATCTCGGCGCGCCGCATGCGGAACTGATGGGGCAGTACGGACTTATCCTCGTGGTGCGCGGCGCCGAGATCGACTATCAGGCTCCGGCGCGGCTCGATGACTGGCTGGACGTGACGAGCGAAGTGACCGATATCGGCGGTGCGACGGTGCGGCTGCGCCAGAGCGTCATGCGAGACGGGCGGCTGCTGGTGGTGATGACGCTGCGGCTGGGCTGTCTGCGGCTCGCCGATCAGCGTCCGGCGCGGCTGCCGCAGCGCTGGCGGGCGGCGATGGAGCGGATGCGGCAATCGGGGGATGCGGCCGGTGGCCGCGAGTGGGGAGGGTGATCGTGGATCGGGCAGTGGATGCGGCGAATCTGGCGGCGGCGGGGAGCGATCTGTCGTTGCTCGGGTTATTCATGCAGGCGGATATCGTCGTCAAGATCGTGATGCTGATGCTGCTCGCGGCCAGCGTCTGGGTATGGGCGATCGTGTTCGAGAAATGGACCACGCTGCGCCGCGCCAACCGCCGCGCCGATGCGTTCGAGGATCGCTTCTGGTCCGGCGGCAGCCTCGATGACCTCTACGAGCAGGAAGGCCGCAAGCCGGCCAACCCGATGGCCGCCGTGTTCGGCGCGGCGATGGGCGAGTGGCGGCGCACCGCGCGGGTCGCTGGCGCCGACCTCAGCCGCAGCGGCGCGCGCGAGCGGGTGGAGCGGGCAATGGGCGTCACCATCGGGCGCGAGATGGAGCGGATGGAGCGCTGGATGATCTTTCTCGCCTCGGTCGGCTCGACCGCGCCCTTCGTCGGGCTGTTCGGCACCGTCTGGGGTATCATGCACAGCTTCTCGGCGATCGCGGCGATGCACAACACCAATCTCTCGGTGGTCGCCCCGGGCATCGCGGAAGCGTTGTTCGCGACCGCCATGGGCCTCGTCGCGGCGATCCCGGCGGTGCTCGCGTACAATAAAATCAGCACCGACCTGTCGCGCTACGCCACGCGGCTCGAGGCGTTCAGCGCCGAGTTCGGCGGCATTCTCTCCCGCCAGTCCGAGGAGCGCGCGTAGCCCATGGCCTTTTCGTTCGACCCCCAGAGCGGCGGCCGTGGCCGCCGGCGCTACCGTCCGCTCGCCGAGATCAACGTGACGCCGATGGTCGATGTCATGCTGGTGCTGCTCATCGTGTTCATGGTGGCGGCACCCCTGATGACCTCCGGGGTGAATGTCGATCTGCCGAAGACCGACGCCAAACCGCTCAACCAGGACAGCAAACCGCTCACCGTCAGCATCAATGCGGCCGGCGAGATCTATCTCGGTGACAGCCAGGTGCCGCTGCCGGATCTGGTGGAGAAGCTGCAGGCGATCGCGCAGAACGATCCGGAACGGCGGATTTTCGTGCGCGGCGACAAGGCGATCAACTACGGGCTGGTGATGCAGGTGATGGGAACCATCACCCAGGGCGGCTTCAGCAAGGTGGCGCTGCTCGCCGAGCAACCTGCCGCCGCGCCGCCGTCGCCGAGCGGTACGCCTGCCACCGGCACGCCGCCGGCCCGGCCGGGTCGCGGCTGATCGCGGAGCCGGTGCAAGGGCGCTCGCATGTCTCCGTATCTGAAGCGTGCCGCAGCTCTCTCGGCGCTGCTGCATCTCATCGTGCTGCTCGCCATGGTCGTCGTGCTGCCGACCTCGGTGCCGCCCGAGGCGCCCGAGGAAGCCGGCGTGGAGATGGATTTCCAGCAGCCTTCGCGCAAGGCGATGGCGCCCGGACGGATCGCCGCGGCAGCCAACACGCCGCAGCCCACCCCTACGCCGCCCGCGCCCACGCCGCCGAAGCCGCAGCCCGAGGAGCCGCCACCACCACCGCCTCCGCCACCCCCCCCGCCGCCCCCGCC
>DAHXNW010000011.1 GCA_027365195.1 Acetobacteraceae bacterium | reverse complement strand
TCAAATGCGTCGCGCTCAAGCCGGTCGAACAAGGCGATCAGCCAGGCCAGACGCTGATCGGCGCGCTGCCAGAGCGTCGGCGCCGTCGCGCGCGGCGGCCTTGCCGCCGCTTCGACCAGAAAACGCACCGCCGGCAGCGGCGATGCGAGCGGCGTCTCACGAGCCTTCGCGGGCAGCACGGCACGGGCGAGCAGCACGAGCTTGCGCCGCCCGGGCACCACGGCACGACGCCGCACCGGGTCATGCCCCGGCTGCATCACGGCGCGGCCGATCTCGGCATACAATGCGGCGGCGGCGCGGATCGCCGGGCGGCAACCATGCGGCAGCCGGGCGATGCCCGGCGCGGCACGCGCATAGAGCGTCTCCGCAGCGGCGAGCAGCCGGGCGATCACCCCGGCCAGTGCCGCATCGAAGCGCGGCTGCGCGAGCCACGCCTGCGGCTCGATCCCCGCCTCGCGCAGCCAGTCGAGCGGCAGATAGAGCCGGCCGGCGCTCGCATCCTCGCCCACGTCACGAGCGATATTGGTGAGTTGCATCGCCACGCCGAGTTCGCTGGCGCGCGCGAGCGTCGCGGCGTCATCCGCGCCCATCAGCAGCGCCATCATCGCCCCGACCGTTCCCGCCACCCGCGCCGCATAATCCTGTAACGCGGCGAGATCGTCATACTGGCGCGCCTCGGCGTCCCAGGCGAAACCCTCCAGCAGCGCCTCGGGCAGCGCGCGCGGAATCGCATGCCGGGCGAGCACGGCGGCGAGCGCGCGGTCGGCGGCGATCGGTGCCGGATCGCCGCGATAGGCCGCCGCAAGCCGTGCATAGAGCGACTCGAGGGCGACCGGCCCGGCACCCGGCGTGTCGATCGCGTCATCGGCGAGGCGGCAGAAAGCATAGAGGGCCGCCGCCGGCGCCCGCACCCGGCGCGGCAGCAGGCGCGAGGCGGCGTGGAAACTGCGCGAGCCGCCCCGTAGCAGCGCGCGGCACTCGGCCAGATCAGCGGCCCCCGGATCGGTGGCTTCAGACGAGTTCGGAGGCATGCGGCACCACCCTGTCGAGAACACGCGCCGAGGAGAGCACGCCCGGCACACCGGCGCCCGGATGCGTGCCAGCACCGACGAGGAAGAGACGCGCAACCTCCTCGCTGCGGTTGTGCGGGCGGAACCATGCGCTCTGCCGCAGCACCGGCTCCAGCCCGAAACCCGCGCCATGCGGGCTGAGCAGATCGTCGTGAAAATCCTGCGGCGTCATCACCCGCGAGGACAACAAAGACGCCTCCAGCCCCGGCAACAGCGTCGCCTCCAGATGCCGCGCGATCGCCTGGCGGTACGGTTCGGCGGCGCTTTGCCAGTCGATGCCGCTCTGCAGATTGGGCACCGGCGAGAGCACGTAGAACGCATCGCAGCCGGGCGGCGCGAGCGAGGCATCGCTCGCCGTCGGTCGGTGCAGATAGAGGCTGAAATCCGCCGCCAGACGCTGTTTGGTGAAAATATCGTCGAGCAGGCCGCGATAGCGCGGGCCAAGCAGAATGCTGTGATGCGCCACCTCCGGATAGCGCCGGCTGGTGCCGAAATACCAGACGAACAGCCCCATGGAATAGTGCGCGCGGTCGAGCTTGCGGTCGCTCCAGCGCCGGCGCGCGGCGGGCGGCAGCAGATGGCGGAGGGTCCAGGCGGAATCGGCGTTGGAGACGACGATGTCGGCGGCCACAAATTCCCCGGAGGCGAGGCGCACGCCGCAGGCGGCACCGTCGCGCAACACAATCTCCGCCACCTCCGCGTTCTGGCGCAGCTCCCCGCCCTGCCCCGCGATCAGTGCGGCCATGCCCGCGATCAGCCGGCCGGTGCCGCCGATCACGTAATGCACGCCCCAGCGCCGTTCGAGAAAGGCGATCAGGCAATAGATCGCGCTGGCGCTGAACGGATTGCCGCCGATCAGCAGCGGGTGATAGCTGAAAACGACGCGCAGCCGCGGGTCTTTGATGTAGCGCGCGACCAGCCCATGCACGCTGCGCCAGCCGCCGAGACGCAGCAGATCGGGCAGAATGCGCAGCATGGCGGTGAAGCGGTCGAAGGAGGCATCGCCCAACTGCTCGAAGCCGATGCGAAAGATCGCCTCGCTATGTCGCATGAAGCGCTCGTAGCCGGCCACATCGCCCGGCGCGAAACGCGCCACCTCGGCGCGCATCGCCGCCGCATCGCCGCTGTAATCGAACCAGGCGCCATCGTCGAAGCGGATGCGATAGAACGGTGCCACCGGGCGCAGCTCGACATCGTCGGCGAGCCGCTTGCCGCAGAGCTGCCACAACTCTTCGAGCAGAAACGGTGCGGTGATGATGGTCGGGCCGGCATCGAAGGTGAAGCCATCCTGGCGGAACACCCGCGCCCGGCCGCCCGGTGTCGCGAGCCGCTCCAGCACGCTCACCCGATAGCCGCGCGCGCCGAGGCGGATCGCGGCGGCGAGCCCGCCGAAACCACTGCCGATCACCACCGCATGAGGGGCCGGCCGCCCAGCGCGCGCCGCATCGAGCCTCATCGCGCCACCCGGCGCAGGCGCCGGCGCAGATCGGCGGCGTGCGCGATCAACGCGCCGCCGAGCGCGAGACCGATCCAGCGCCAATCCGCCCGCAACAGCGCTTCGCGCAGCGCCAGCACGAGGCAGGCGCCCGGCAGCAGCCCCACCGCGAGATCGAGGCCGCGATCCCCCAATCGCGACCAGACCAACACCACCAGCGCCTCCAGCGCCATCACCGCCAACACCGTATCGGCGAGCGCCGTGCCCTGCATCAGCGCGCCCATGCCGTCGCCTTTTCCGCCACCGCTGGCGCCGGCACGCCGAGCGTGCGGGCAAAATCGACCACCAACTCGCCGACCCGCTCCGGCGCCTCCTCATGCGCCAGATGGCCGAGGCCGGGCAGCGTCACCAGGGCTGCACCCGGCACCAGGGCCGCCACCCGGCGCGCTTCCGCCGGTGCGATCAGCCGGTCCTGCGCCCCGGCGATCAGCAGCAGCCGTGGTTGCAACCCCGGCAACGCGGCGGGCAGCGGCCGCAGATCCCATTGCGCCATCATGCCGAGCGCGCCGGCGACATGGGCAGGGTTGCGCGCGAGCCGCGCATAGAGATCACGCCCCGCGGCATCGAGGGTGGAGCCGGTATCGCGCACCAACTGCTCCAGCACGCTGCGCTCGGCGGCAAGGCGGGCGAACACCCGTGGCACCAACGGGAGTGCCACCATCAGCCGCGCGACCGGGGCGAAAATCTGCCCGGGCAACCCACGCAACGGCAACAGCGCACCGTTCAGGCTCACCAGCCCGCGCGGCGCGATGCGCCGGTCGAGGCAGAGTTGCACCAGAATCGCCGCCCCCGCCGAATGCCCGACCACCAGCACCGGCTCGCACGCCAGCGCCGCGAGCAGTGCGGCGACCGCCGCGGCCATCGCCGGCAGCGAACTGCGCGGCGCCGGGCCGGTGAACCCATGGCCGGGCAAATCCGGCGCCACCACACTGAAATGCCGCGCCAGCAACGGCGCGAGGCACCGCCAGGAATGCGTCGATGCCCCGGTGCCATGCAGCAGCAGCAGCGGCGGCCCGCTGCCCAGCGTCTGCACGTGCCAGTCGATCCCGCCGGCCTGCAGGAAGCGGCTGCTCTGCCGGTTCGGCCAGTCCCACCCGTCACGCGCCCAGTCGAGACGGCCGCTCATGCCACACGCCGCGCACTGGCGCCGGCGATGGCGCGCGAAAGCTGCGACGCGTCGGCCTGCGGCAGCGGCAGATACTGCGCCGCCAGAAGCGTGGCGAGGCTGCGCGCCAGCGGCTGCGGTTTCGGCGCGGTATCGATCAGCAGCACGCGCACGCCGGCGATCCTCGCGCGCCGCGCCGCCGCTTCCGCCTCCAGCCGTGCGGCCGGCCGGCCCGGCGTGCCATCGGCGGCGATATTGGCCTGGCCATCGGTGAGCAGCACCACCAGCGGCGTATCGCCGGCGCGCGCGACATTATCGGCGAGCGCCACGGCGGCATCGATCCCGGCGGCGAGCGGCGTGCCACCACCCCCGGCGAGGCCGGCGAGGCTGCGCCGGGCGCGCAGCAGCGAAGCGGTCGGCGGCAGCAGCAGGCTCGCCGTCCGGCCGCGAAAGGCGATCAGCGCCACCCGGTCGCGCCGCACGTAGCATTGCGCGAGCAGCAACTCGACCGCGCCTTTCGCCTCGCCCAGCCGATGCAGCGCCGCCGAGCCGGAGGCATCGACGACGAAAATGGTGGTGGTGCGGGCGCGCCGGGTGAAGCGGCGCAGGCGGAAATCCTCCGGCCGCACGGCAATCCGCGCATCCGACGCCGCCCCCTGCCCGATCGTCGGCCGCCGGATCGTCTGCCAGGGCGCGGCGGCGCGCAGGGTTTCCACCAGATGCAGCCGCGCGCCCGCCCGCCATGCGCCGCGCCGCACCCCGGCGGGCCGGCCACGCAGCGCCGCGCGCGGACGCAGCGCGGCACCGGCGAGACGGGCGCGGGCGCGCATCCCGTCGGCTAGCCGCAATTCGGCCAGCAGCCCGGCCGGGATTGCCGCCTGCGCCGCCGCCAGCACGATGTCCTCCAATCCTGGCGTCTCCGAAGCCGGCTCCTCCGGCGTTGGCAACTCGGCCGGCGCATCGCCCCGATCGGCGCCGTCCGGGCCGCTCTCCATCTCGGGCGGTGGTGCCTCGGCCTCCGGCGGCGGCGCCTCCTGTGGCAGTCTCGTGGCGCGCGGGGCGAGCACCAGCCGGGCGGCGAGGGCGGCATCCTCGGTGCTCACCTCGCGGCGTCCGGCCAGCGCCGCGGCGGCGCGCGCGGCACGCAGCGCGAGCAGCGGCGCGCGCAGCGAGAACACCCCGAGCGCCAGCGCCGCCGCGCTCAAACCTTCCAGCACCGCCTCCGCCGCCCGCACCGAGGCGACAGGCACGGCAAGGCCGGTGGCCTGCGGGCCATCCGCCGCCTCGCGCAGCCCAATGGCGGTGAGATCGACGAGGAACGCCAGCCGATCGGCCAACGCCGGCGCCGTGCGTTCCTCCTCCGCCATGCCCTCGTCGAGCGCCACCACGCCGATGCGCGCCGGCAGGGTGCGTTCCAGCCCATCGCGCTGCAACGCCACCACGCCGCTATCGAGCACGGCGGCGAGGCGTGCGACCTCGCCCGGCGCACGCTGCTCGGCCATCGCCAGCAGCACCACGCCGCCATCCGCCTCGCTGAGCAACCCGACTTGCAGCACCGGCCGGCCGGCCTGCAGCGTCGCCGCCAGATCGAGCCCGCCGAGCAACCGGTCGTCGGCGACATTGAGCGGCACGCGGCGCAGCGTCATCGCCACCGGCAGGGCGGCACGCAGGGCTGCCAGCCAGCGATCGCGCACCGGCCCGGGCAGCGCGCGCAGCACTACGCCGCCGAGGCCGTGCGGATCGCGCGCGAACAGCGCCGCGACGTGCAGCGCGTCCTGCCACGGCGAAGGAGCGGGCGCGGCCATGCCCCCGCTCATGCGCCGAACAACGCGTCCACCGCGCGGGCGACGCGCGCCGTCGAGCCGGCCTCGTCGAGCGGATTGCGGCGCAGTCGGTGGCGCAGCGCGGCTGCGGCGACGCGGCGTAGCTGGGCATCGCCGACACTCTCGGCGCCATCGAGGCTGGCGAGCGCGCGGGCGGCGCGCACCAGCGTCAACTCACCGCGCAGCCCGTCGGTGCCGAGCGCCATGCACAAAAGCGCCGCCCGCTCCAGCGCCGCATCCGGCACGAGGGTGAGCGGCAGGCGGGCGCGGGCGGCGACGATCTGCCGGCGCAGCCTGGCCCCCGCCTTCTCCCAATGGGCGGCGAAGCTCTCCGGCTCGCGCTCGAAGGCGTCGCGCCGGCGCACCACTTCGATGCGCGTGGGTAAATCCTGCGGCGTTTTCACCTCGACCGAGAGGCCGAAGCGGTCGAGCAGTTGCGGGCGCAACTCGCCCTCCTCCGGGTTGCCGCTGCCGACCAGCACGAAGCGCGCCGGGTGGCGCAGGCTCAAACCCTCCCGCTCGACCACGTTCTCGCCCGAGGCGGCGACGTCGAGCAGCAGATCGACCAGATGATCCTCCAGCAGGTTCACCTCGTCGATGTAGAGAAAGCCCCGATTGGCGCGCGCCAGCAGCCCCGGCTCGAACGCCTTCACCCCGCGCGTCAGCGCCGCCTCCAGATCGAGCGCGCCGACCACCCTGTCTTCGGTGGCGCCGAGCGGCAGATCGACCACCGGCACCGGCACGAGATGCGATTTCACCACCGCCCCCACGGTGCAGCTTTCGTCGCAGCCGCGCCTTCCCGCCGGATCGCAATTGTAGCGACAGCCGACGATCGCGCGCATGCCCGGCAGCAGGGCGGCGAGCGCGCGCACCGCGGTCGATTTGCCGGTGCCGCGATCGCCATAGATGAACACGCCGCCGACCGCCGGATCGACGGCGGCAATCAGCAACGCGAGCTTCATCTCCTCCTGCCCGACGATGGCGGCGAAGGGAAACGGCGCGGCGGCAGGCGCGGGCGAGACGGACGGCGATGGCGCCGCCATCGGCGAAAACCCCTGCCTCAGGCCGCGCGCCGCAAGCTCAACTCCGACCAGATGGCCGAAAGCGAGGCGACCAAATGGGCGATATCGGCATCGCTATGCAGCGGCGAGGGGGTGATGCGCAGCCGCTCCGTGCCGCGCGCAACCGTCGGGTAGTTGATCGGCTGCACATAGATGCCGTAGCGATCGAGCAACTGATCGCTGATCCATTTGCTCAAGCGTGGATCGCCCACGATCACCGGCACGATGTGGCTCGGGTTGGCCAGATGCGGCACGCCAACCGCATCGAGGCCGCGCCGCACCGCCGCCACCCGGTCCTGATGAAGCGCCCGCTCCGCCCCGCTCGCCTTCAGATGGCGGATGCTCGCGGTCGCCCCGGCGGCCACCGCCGGCGGCAGGGAGGTGGTGAAGATGAAGCCGGAGGAGAAGCTGCGCACGAAATCGCAGAGCGCGTTGGAAGCGGCGATGTAACCGCCGATGACGCCGAAACCCTTCGCCAGCGTGCCTTCGATGACGGTGAGCCGGTCACTCAGCCCCTCGCGCTCGGCGATGCCGCCGCCGCGCGGGCCATAGAGGCCGACCGCGTGCACCTCGTCGAGATAGGTCATGGCGCCATGCCGCTCGGCGACCTCGCAAATCTCGGCGATCGGCGCGATATCGCCATCCATGCTGTAGACCGATTCGAAAGCGACGAGCTTCGGCGCCGCCGGATCGAGGGCGGCGAGCCGACGGTCGAGATCGGCGGGGTCGTTATGGGCGAAAATCTGCCGTGGCGCCTGGCTGTGGCGAATGCCCTCGATCATCGAGGCGTGGTTGAACGCATCGGAGAGCACCACGCAGCCGGGCAGCCGGGACGCGAGGGTGCTCAGGCTCGCCCAGTTCGACACATAGCCCGAGGAGAACAGCAGCGCCGCCGGCTTGCCATGCAGATCGGCGAGTTCGCGCTCCAGCACCACATGATGGTGGTTGGTGCCGGAGATGTTGCGGGTGCCGCCGGCGCCGGCGCCGCAACTGTCGAGCGCCTCGTGCATGGCGGCGAGCACGGCGGGATGCTGCCCCATGCCGAGATAATCGTTCGAGCACCATACCGTCACCTCCTCGCGCCCGCCCGCGCGATGATGCGTGGCGCGCGGAAAGCCGCCGGCCCGGCGCTCGATATCGGCGAACACGCGATAGCGGCCCTCGCGGCGGAGGCCGTCGAGTTGATCGCTGAAAAACGCCTCGTAATTCATGCTGGCCTCCGGCTTGTTGGATAGCGTGACAGGCTTAAAAAAATAATCTCTCTCTACGCGCGTTTCAGACCAGCGCCGACGCCGTGGCGTGGCAGGCGGTGAACCCAAGCTGCAAACCCGCCTCATCGAGTCCATGACCGATCGCCACCACCCGCGCCGGCTCTTCCCGCTGCGGCGCGAAGGCGGCGATCGCCGGCCGGCCGCCGGCGACATCGAAGCGCAGCCAGCCATCGCCCACCCGCGCGATGCCCTTCACCCGCACCACCCCGCCATAAGCGCCCCCGGCGATCGCATCAAGCAGCGCCAGCAGACGCTCGGGGTCGCAATCGCCCTCCAGCGCGGTGCTCCAGGAAGCAAAGCCGAGGGCGACCTCATGCCCGGACCCGGCGTCGTGGTGATGATCATGATCGTGGTGCGCGTGATCGTGGTGGGCGTGCTCGTGATGGGCGTGATCGTGATGGGCGGGCGCCGGCTCGGGCGGCGGTGTCTTGGCGGCGAGCACCGCCGCCGGCACCACGCCGAAGCGCGCGGGGATGATGCGCGCATCGGGGTTGATCGCGCGGATGGTCTCCGTCACCGCCGCCATCTCGGCCGCCGAGGCGAGATCGGCCTTGTTCACGATCAGCACGTCGGCGAGCCTCGCCTGCGCCTCGAAATACTGCGCCAGCCGGGCGAAATCGGCGAGGAAGGCGCTGGCATCGATCATCGCGAACACCCGCAGGCCGCGCACCAGCGGGCGCAATTCCGGCTGGTTGATGACCCCGAGCAGGGCGGCGACGTCGGCCACGCCGCTCGGCTCGATGAGCACGCGGTCCGGCGCGAAGCGGGCGACCACCGCCTTCAACTGATTGCCCAGATCCTGACGCAGCGAGCAGCAGATGCAGCCGTTCGGCAGTTCCACCACCTCCGCGCCGTTCGCCGAGCGCTCGCGCAGCAGCGCGCCATCGACATCCATCGCGCTGAAATCGTTCACCAGCACCACGGTGCGCTGCGCAGGGTCCGCTTCCGCGAGGCGGCGGCGCAGGAAGGTGGTTTTGCCGGCGCCGAGGAAGCCGGCGACGATCTCGACATCGAACGCCTGCACCGCCTTGCGCGAGCGCAGCCCCCAGCTCCACAGCGCCGCCGCCGGCAGCGGCACCACCAGGAACCAGTGCTCCAGGATCGCGAGGATCATCAGCGTGGCGAGGAAGGTGAAGCCCGCCGCCTGGAACGCACCGGCCCCCGGTGCCATCGCCTGACGCACCAGCAGCACCGCGATCACCGTCGAGACGGTGACCGAGACCGGGAACAACAGGTTCATCGGCTTCTTTTTCAGGAAGCTGCGCAGAAAGGTGAGATGCTCGGGCAGAAATTCCTCGTTCAGATTGCGCACGCCGAGGAACACGTTGAGCTTGGCACTCTGATGCATCCACCACAGCACCATGAAGGTCCAGGTGCCGATCTGGTTCGGCGCATGCCACGTCAGCCCCACCACCATGCAGGCGGCCGCGATGATGGCCAGCTCGTGATACAGGCTGGTCTGGATCGCATGGCCGAAATGCCGCCAGCCGGCGCAGCCTTCGGCGCAGGGCTCGGTGCGCGGACCGGTGACGAAGCCCATGTAGAAGCTGATCTCCTGCCAGCCCCAGGCCAGCATGCCGCAGGTGAAGGCGATATAGGCGCCACGCACCGACGTATCGTCCGCACTCAGGGCGAGGCCGTAGAGCGAGGCGGCGAGCAGCGCCGTCGCCCCCAGCATGCTCCAGCGGAAGGTGCGGCGCGGCAGACCGTCGAGATAGATGATCAGCCCGGTGCTGAACCACCACACGAAGAGATCGAACAGGATCGGAAATCCATAGCGTGCCATGCGCGCGTTCCCTACCAGGCCGGCGACAGGCGAACCTGCTTCGGCAGCGCGCTCTGGCGCGGCGGCAGCAGGAACAGCCGCGCGAACGTCACCCCCGCCGCGAGCGTCAGCCCGGCGCGCTTGATCGCACCGAAGATACCCGGCCGGCGGCGGCTCTCGGCCTTCGCCTCGGTGATGCGGAACAGCCGATCGAGACCGGCGCGGAAGGCCGGATGATCGAGATCGAGCGCCACCGGAAACACCTGGCGCGCGATCTCGGCAGTGATACGGAACACCTCGAAATCATACGCGGTCGGGTCGAGGCCGAGGGCGGCGTGGAACACGCGGCGCGAATGGTCGCGCACATACATGGTGGCGAACACGGCGAGCAGGAAGAAGCGGATCCACAGCCGGTTGCGCCCGGCGAGCAGGCTCGGGTCGGCGCGCATCAGCAGCGCGAACGCCTCGCCGTGGCGGAACTCGTCGTTGCACCATTGCTCGAACCAGCGGAAAATCGGGTGGAACTCCCGCTCCGGATGGCGCTGCAACTGGCGGAAGATGGTGATGTAGCGGGCGTAGCCGATCTTTTCGGAGAGATAGGTCGCGTAGAAAACGAATTTGGGTTGAAAATAGTTGTATTTTTTTGCCCGCGCCAGAAAGCCGAGATCGACGCCGACGCCGAAATCCTTCAGCGTGTCGTTGATGAAGCCGGCGTGGCGCGCTTCGTCGCGGCTCATGAAGCCGAACAGCTCGCGAATGTCGGGGTTCTTGATGCGCTTCTTGATCTCGGCATAGAGCACGCAGCCGGAGAATTCGGCGGTCACCGAGCTGATCAGGAAATCGAGAAATTCCTGTCGCAGATCGTCGGGCAGGGTCGAGAGATCGATGTCGAAGGCATCGGTGCGGATGAAATGGCCCCGGTTGATGTCGCGGCGCAACTCATCGATCAGTGCATCCCACTCGGCGCGCACCGGACCAACGTCGATGCGGTCCATCGCGGCGAAATCGGTGGTGTAGAAACGCGGGCTCAGCACGGTGTCCTGCTGGGCGTGAATGGTGGCTTCGTTGGGTACCGCGGCGGTCGGGATTTCGTACATCGGTCACTCCTTCGGCGCGAAGCCGACCTCGTAAAGCTCGGTCAGTTCGAACAGTCCGCAAAGCCGCGTCCAGCCGCGCAGCAACGGCCCGGCGCGGCGGACGCGGGCGCGCGCGGCGAGGCTCACCCGCTCACCGAAGCCGACGCGTGGCGGCGGCGCGAGCAGCAGCACCCGATCACCGGGGCGGATCTCGACGCCCTCGGGAATGGCATGGGCGTGCAGACTCTCCGCCGTCTGCTCGATTTCGAGCGTGCAATCCACCTCGATATCCCGCTGCCGGCTCATGGCGCGCCGGCGAGCAGACGGGCGAAGCGGGCGGCATTGGTCGGGCCGAAGGCTTCGAGGTCGATCCGCCGCCTGGTCGTCGGGTCATCGAGCGTCAGCCGTCCGTCCGACCATTGGGTGAGCTCGAACGGTACCGCCGGCCCCTGCCCTGCCTGCTTGCGAGCCTGCACCAGCCCGCGCACGCTGGCGCGCAGAAAACCGTCCGCCTCGGCGGCGACGTAGCCGACGCGATGGCCGTCGCGCGCATCGCTCACCGCGATGCCGCCATCGGGCAGATCGGCGAAGCGGATCGCCCGCGCCGCCAGCACCGAAGCCGGCGGCAACACGGGCCCGGCGCCGATCACCCGCCCGGTGCCGGCCGCAGCCACCGCCAGCGCGAGTACCGCCGCCGCGCCGAGCAACGGACCCAAGGGGAAACTCCGCTGGGGTGCGGTCTCTGCCATCCCGTCCTCCTCAGGCCGCCGCGCGGTGGCGCTGCGGCACGGCGCGGATCGGTCGCGCCACATCGAGCGTCGCGGCCACTGCCTCGGCGAGAATCGCGCCGGCTTCGGCGGCATCGGCCAGCCCGCGCAACAGCGGCTGGGTGCGGGTGAAATGCCACGGCCGCACATGCGGCCACAGCACCAGATAACCAAGGCGCGGCGTGCGCGGCAGGGTGAGCAGCAGATCGCCACTGCCATCGGCGCGCTTGCCCACCGCCACCGCCTCGATGTCCGACAGCGGCAGATTGAGCGTCATCTCCAGCGCCACGCCGAAGTGCAGAAGCACGCGGCGGTTGGTGATGGAATAGACGGTGCTGCGCGCGATCAGCCAGGCGAGCAGCGCGAGCAACGCCAGCGCGGCGAGGCCGAGCAGGGCGAGCCACAGCGCCGCCTTGGCCGCCACCGCGGCCGTCGCCCCGTCATGCAGGCGCGAGAACCCGCTCCAGAGCATCAGCAATGCGAAATAGATTGCCACCGCGCGCAGATGGAACGGCCGGCGCAGCAGGGCGGCAAAGCGCGGCGTGCCTTGCCACAGCAGCCGCTCACCCGCCGGCAACGGCCCCGGCAGACCGCGCGGGCGCCGCTCGTCCAGCGTCGCGGCAGGGTCGGGCCGGCTCACAGCAGCGGCCCCAGACGCGCCGGCGTCGCATACATCTGCCCGCCGCCGTAATAGGCGGTGATGCGGTCCTCCTCGCGCAGCGTGATCTGATCGGGATTGCGCAGCGCCGGCACATCGCCGAACTGCTCGGCGAGGATGGTATGCACCCGCACCTGCCGCGCATCGGCGCTGATGCGGGTGAAATTGATCGGCAGGATCACCCGCTTCGCCCCCATGCCAGAGGCGCTGCCAGCACCGATCTCCACCTCCAGATAGCGCACCAGCATGTCCGCCCAGTCGATCCAGACGTCGCACACCGTGCCGGCTACCTTGCCGTCGGCGCCGAGCACGCTCATGCCGCGCGGGTCGGGGTCTTCCTCGGCGAGCGAGAATTCGGTGGCGATGCGCAACGGCACGATCTTCGGCATCCCCTCCTCGGCCGACAGATCGGGCGTCTCGGCGCGATGGGCGAAGGCGGCCGGCCCAATCCCCTCGCGCATCGGGTTGCCGGTCGGCTGCAACGGCGCGCCGGGCCAGGTGGCGGCCGGTGTCGCGCGGCCGCCGAGGGAGGCAGCGGCTTCGGTGCGCGGGGCCTCCGCCGTACCGCCATGCGGCAGGATGAAGGTCTTCGCCGACGGCAGCGGCGGGAAGCCGACCACCGGGATCGTCGCGGACCGCTCGGAGACCAGCGGGTAGCCCTCGCGCTTGTCCTCGCGGCGCAGATAGAGGATCAGCCCGGCAAAAAACGCCCAGAAGCCGTAGAGCGTGAGCTGGGCCACATCGATGTAGCTGGTGATAGCGCCGGTGTGCATGGCGTGCCTCCCAAGGCTGCGACGTTAACGGGGAAATTCGGCAAGGCGCAACCGCGCCGTGGTGGACGCGGCCCGCTCGCCCGCCGGACGCACCAGCGGGCCGAGTGCCGCGAGGGTCGCGAACAGCAGGACGATTTCGAGCAGATAGACACATTCATAGCCGGTTGCCGGAGTGGCGAGCGTCTGCCCCAGCGCGCCGCGCGCGGCGAACTGTGCGAGCGCATCGTGCAGCAGCCCGCCAAAGGCGATCGCGACCCCGGCGGCCGAAGCCTGCACCGCGCCCCAGGTGCCGAGCGCCAACCCGGTCTGCCCGGCATCGGCGCGCGCCATCGCGGCACTCAGCGTGCCGAGGCCGAAAATCGCCGCGCCGCAGCCGATCAGCGCGATGCCGAGAGCGAACAAGGCGGCGGAGTCGAGCGGGGCGGCGAAAATTACCGCCGAGAACGCGAGCAGCCCGATCAGCCCGCCGCCACCGGCCAGCCGATAGCGATCGACCTCGCGCGCCAGCGCCCAGGCGCCCAACGCGAAGCCCACGATGCCGCCGAGCGCCAGCAGGGCGGTGAGCCGCGTCGTCATGCCGACCGGCAGATGCAGGATCTGCCCGCCATACGGTTCCAGCAGCACGTCCTGCATGCTGAAGGCGACGGTGCCGAGACCGACGGCGACCAGCCGGCGCACCGCCCCGGCCTCGCCGCGCAGCGCGCGCCAGGAGTCGCGAAACGCGGGCCGCGCGCGGTCCATCGGGGTGCGCGAGGGGTCGCGCGCCTCTTGCTTCCACAGTGCCAGCAGATTGAGCAGCATGGTGCTCAGCGCGGCTCCCTGGATCACCTGGATCAGCCGGACCTCGCTGAAATGCGCGAGCAGCAGGCCGAAGATCACCGCACTCAGCACCATCCCCACCACCAGCATGACGCAGAGCAGCGTCACCACGCGCGAATGGGCGGACGGCGGGGTGATGTCGGTGGCGAGTGCCAGGCCCACCGTCTGCGTCGTGTGCATGCCGGCGCCGAGCAGCAGGAAGGCCAGCGCCGCACCGATCTGGCCGATGATCGGCGGCCCGTTGGAATCGCCCGACAGCACGATCAGCGCGAACGGCATGATCGCAAGCCCGCCGAACTGCGCCAGCGTGCCGAGCCACAGATACGGCACCCGCTTCCAGCCGAGCACCGAGCGATGGGTGTCGGAGCGAAACCCCACCAGCGCGCGCGCCGGGGCGAACACCAGCGGCAACGAAACCATCAGCGCCACCAGCCAGGCCGGCACGCCCAATTCCACGATCATCACCCGGTTCAGCGTGCCGATCAGCAGCACCGCCGCCATCCCCACGCTGACCTGAAACAGCGACAGGCGCAAAAGCCGCGAAAGCGGCACCTCGGCGCTCGCGACATCGGCGAACGGCAGAAAACGCGGGCCGATCCATACCCAGGCGCGGGCCAGCCGCGCATTCACCGCTGTCATATCGAGCGTGCTCATGCCGGCACCATTTCGATCGCCTGCGAGGTGTAGAACCCCCCGCTCACCCGCCGCGTGCGCGCGATCTGCCAGCCGGCGAGGCCGGGTGCCGCGCGGAGCCGCCGGCGTAGCGCCGCCTCGCTCACCGGCTCCACCGCCGGCGCGCGCTCGCCGCGCGGAAACAGCCGCCCGGCGGCGTGCATCACGGCGAGCATCGGCGTGCGCGGCACGAAAGTGGCCAGCACCGCCGCCTCGGTGCGCGCGGCGAGGGCGGCCAGCATGCGGGCGATCTCGGCCGGCGGATAATGGATCAGCGAATCCATCGCCACCACGTAATCGAAGCGGCCGAGCGCGGGGTCGAGCAGATCACCGACCAGAAAGCGCACCATGCCGGGCGCCAGATCGTCGGGCACGCGTTCGTTGGCGAGGTGGATCAGCGTCGGCGAGATGTCGATCGCAACCACCTCCGCGCCGCGCCGCGCCGCCGCCACCGCGAGCGCCCCGGTGCCGCAGCCGGCATCGAGCAGCCGGTGGCCCGACAGATCGGCGGGCAGCCAGTCGAGCAGTGTCGCGCGCATCGCCTCCCGCCCGGCGCGCACCGTGGCACGGATGCGCCCGAGCGGGGCATCGGAGGTGAGCCGCGCCCAGGCATCGGCGGCGGTGCGGTCGAAATAGGTCTCGATCCGTCCGCGCCGCTCCTGATAGGTGAGTGCGCCCATCACTGAAACCCCAGCAGATCGAAGATGTCACGATCCTTCATCGACATCGCTTCGAGCGGCACCGCCCCGGCCCAGAGCATGGCGGCGAGGCGCAAATATTCCGCCCGCACCGCCTCCACCTCCGGGCTGTCGGGCATTTCGAACAGCGTCGCTTTCTGCAAACGCGAGCGGCGGATGGCATCGAGATCGGGGAAATGCGCGAGCGTCGTGAGGCCGGCGGCGGCGTTGTAGCGGTCGATCTGATCGGTCGCGGCACTGCGATTGGCGATCACGCCGCCGAGCCGCACGCCGTAGTTGCGCGCCTTCGCCTGGATCGCGGCGACGATGCGGTTCATCGCGAAGATCGAGTCGAAATCGTTCGCCGCGACGATCAGCGCGCGGTCGGCGTGTTGCAAGGGTGCCGCGAACCCGCCGCAGACCACATCGCCGAGCACGTCGAAGATCACCACGTCGGTGTCTTCGAGCAGATGATGCTCCTTCAAGAGCTTCACCGTCTGGCCCACCACATAGCCGCCGCAGCCGGTACCCGCCGGCGGCCCGCCCGCTTCGACGCACATCACTCCGTTGAAACCGGGGAAGACGAAATCCTCGACGCGCAATTCCTCGGCATGGAATTCGACGGTCTCCAGCACGTCGATCACCGTCGGCAGCAGTTTTTTGGTCAGCGTGAAGGTGGAATCGTGCTTCGGGTCGCAGCCGATCTGCAACACCCGCTTACCGAGCAGGGAGAATGCCGCCGAGAGATTCGAGGAGGTGGTGCTCTTGCCGATGCCGCCCTTGCCATAGACCGCGAACACCTTGGCGGTGCCGATCTTCAGCGCCGGGTCGAGCTGCACCTGAACGCTGCCCTCGCCATCGGGGCAGCGGGTGATAGAGCGGGGGGGGGCCTTGACGAGCGTGTCGATGGTCATGCTGCTACTCCTATGCTCGTGCCGGTGCCGATGCCTTCGAGCCGGTCTTCCAATTCCTCGCCGGCAGCCCGCAGACGGGCCAGCACGGCGGCGTCGGGGGTCCAGTATTGCCGCTCCTGCGCCTCGATCAGCCGGTTGGCGATCTGCACCGAGGCGGTGGGATTGAGCCGCGCCAGGCGCTCGCGCATCGCCGGGTCGAGCATGTAGATCTCGGCGATCTGGTCGTACACCCAGGGCGCGACCTCGCCGGTGGTGGCCGACCAGCCCATGGTGTTGGTCACATGCGCCTCGATCTCGCGCACGCCCTCGAAGCCATGTTTCAGCAGCCCCTCGTACCATTTCGGATTGAGCGCGCGGGTGCGGGTCTCGAGCGCCACCTGCTCGGCGATGCTGCGCACCGTGCCGTCGCCGCGCGTCTGATCGCCGATATAGACGGCGGACGCGAGCCCACCGCGCGCGCGCCGTACCGCCCGGCTGATGCCGCCGAGGGTATCGAAGTAATGATCGACGGTGGTCACGCCGACCTCGATGCTGTCGAGATTCTGATAGGTGACATCGACCGTCGCGAGCACGCCGCCGAACACCTTGTCGTGCCGCGCCGGGCGGCCATCGACGCCGTAGGCGTAGCCCTTGCGCTTGACGAAAGCCTCGGCCAGTTCGTCCTCGTCGTTCCAGGCGCCGTTGCCGACCAGGGCGTTGACGTTGGCGCCATAGGTGCCCTCGTCATTGCCGAACACCCGCAACGCCGCCTCCCGCAGCGTGCCGCCATGGGCGGCGATATGGGCGAGCGCGTGCTTGCGGATGAAATTGCGCTCGACCGGCTCCGCCGCCTCGGCGGCGAGCAGGGCGGCCTCGGCCAGCAGCTTCACCTGCAACGGCAACAGATCGCGAAAGATGCCGGAGAGGGTGATCACCACGTCGATGCGCGGGCGGCCGAGCGTTTCCAGCGGTAGCAACGCGGCCCCGCACAGCCTGCCGTAGCTGTCGTGGCGGGCCGTGGCGCCGAGCAGGCTGAGCGCCTGCGCGATCGGGCCGCCCTCGGTTTTCAGATTATCGGTGCCCCAGAGCACCATCGCCACCGTCTCGGGCAATGCGCGGCCGTCTGCGGCGTGGCGATCGAGCAGCCGCTGCGCCTGGCGCGCGCCATCCTGCATGGCGAAGGCGCTGGGCAGCTTGAACGGATCGAACCCATGCAGATTCCGCCCGGTCGGCAGCACGTCCATGCTGCGCAGCAGATCGCCGCCGGGCGCGGGATGCACGTAGCGCCCGTCGAGGGCGAGCAGAATGCCGGGGATTTCGCTGTCGGTGCCGAGCAGCGCGTCGAGGCGGGCGCGCTCGGCGGCCTCGGTGATGCCGGCGGCGTCCAGCATCTCGGCGCGCTGTGCCGCATCCGGCGGCTCGCCCACCACATGCAGCCCGTGCGGGATGAGGGTGTATTCGAGTTCGAGCAGCGCGCGGCCCACACGGTCGATCGCCGTCGCGGCGGTATCGCCCCAGATCGGCTCGGCGTCGGCCAGATCGACTGCGCTCGCCTGTGCCTGGATCAGCCCGGCGAGGGCGGCGCGCTGGCCGATATCGGCCTCCGGCTCCAGCGCGCGCCAGCGGTCGATCGAGGCTTTCAGATCGAGCAGGCCACGATAGAGGCCGGCGGCGGCGACCGGCGGGGTGAGATAGCTGATCAGCGTGGCGCCGGCGCGGCGCTTGGCGATCATCCCCTCGGAGGGGTTGTTCGAGGCATACAGATAGAAATTCGGCAGATCGCCGATCAGCCGGTCCGGCCAGCAACTGCCCGAGAGGCCGGCCTGCTTGCCCGGCATGAATTCCAGCGCGCCATGGGTGCCGAAATGCAGCACCGCATGGGCGGCGAAATCCTCGGCGAGCCAGCGATAGAAGGCGCTGAAAGCATGCGTCGGCGCGAACCCCTGCTCGAACAGCAGGCGCATCGGGTCGCCCTCATAGCCGAAGCCGGGCTGGATGCCGACGAACACGCGGCCGAGCCGCGCGCCGAGGATGAAAATCTCGCGCCCGTTGCTCTGCTGCCGCCCCGGCGCCGGACCCCAGGCGGCTTCCAACTCGGCGAGCCAGGGGGTGTGCCGCACATGGTCGTCCGCGCTCACGCTGGCGCCGACATTGGCGGTGGTGCCATGCAGCTCCCGATTGCCGTCGATCACCCGCTCGCGCAGCGCATCGACCGAGGCCGGCACCTCCACCGTATAACCGGCTGCCCGCATCGCGCGCAGCGTGTTGAACAGCGAGGCGAACACGCCGAGATAGGCGGCGGTCCCGGTGGTGCCGGCATTCGGTGGAAAATTGAACAGCACGATGCCGATGTTGCGTTGAGCCCGCGCGCTGCGGCGCAGTGCCACCAGCTTCGCCACCCGCGCGGCAAGCCGGCCGGCGCGCTCGGGGTGCGAGACCATGCTACGCGCGCAGTGCACGCCATCGCAGCCCGCGCAGCGCTCGGCCGGGATGTCGGATGCACCGCAGCGGCCGCCAAAGGTCATCGGCCAGATGCCGCCGTCGAGTTCGGGAATGGCGACCATCATCGTCGCCTCCACCGGCAGCAGCCCGCGTCGGTCGGCATGCCATTGCCGCAGCGTCTGAAATTCGAGCGGATGGGCGCTGATATAGGGCACATCGAGCCGCGCCAGCATCGTCTCCGCCGCATGGGCATCGTTGTAGGCCGGGCCACCGACCAGCGAGAAGCCGGTGAGCGAGACCACGGCATCGACAGCGGTGACACCGTCGCGGAGAAAATACCGCTCCATCGCCGGGCGCGCATCGAGGCCGCTCGCGAAGGCCGGGATCACCCGCAGCCCGCGCGCTTCCAGCGCCGCGATCACGCCATCGTAATGCCCGGCATTGCCGGCGAGCGCGTAGGAGCGCAGCAGCAGCAGCCCGACCGTACCCACCGGTTCGGCCGGCGCCGGCAGCGCCGCCACTCGCTCGACGATCCGCCCGGCGGCGCGCGGGTGATAGAGGCCGACATCGGGATACTGCACCGGGGCCGCGACGCGCAGCGCGCCGGCGAAAGCACGCCGGGGTGCGGCCGCATAGCGGTCGACCATCATGCGCAGCAGATTGGCGAGATTTTCCTCCGATCCCGCGAGCCAGTATTGCAGCGCCAGGAAATACGCCCGCACGTCCTGCGCCGTGCCGGGGATGAAGCGCATCAGCCGGGGCAGTTGGCGCAGAGTGCGCATCTGCTGCTGCCCGCTCGCGCGCTCGCCGCCGTTCTCGCTTTTGCGTCCACCGCGCAGCCGCTTGAGCAGCGCCATCACCGGTCCCGGCTCCTCGGCCATGCTGAAGCGGCCGAGCCGGGTGAGGCGCACCACCTCGCTCGCCGACATGCAGCACAGCATCGCATCGCAATCCGCGCGCCGCGCCTGCAACGCCGGCAGCACGGCGCGGATATGGTCGTCGAGGAACAGCATGGTGGCGATGATGATGTCGCCGCTGCCGATATCGGCGTGGCAGCGCGCCAGCGCGTCCGCATCGTCGCCCCATTCGTCGGCCGCATGCACCACGAGATCGAGGCCGGGGACGCTCTCGCGCAGCCGCGCCGCCGCCCGCCCGAGGGCGGCACTCAGATGGCTGTCCATCGTGACCACGACGATGCGCAACGGCGGCGCGGCATCACCGGCCGACGGCACCGGAGCCTTAGCGCGCGTAATGAGCTTTGGCATCATAGAGCGTGTCCATGGTGATGGTTGCGATGCCGCGCTCCTGCGCGAACCGCTCGGTATTGCGCCGGGCCTTGCCGCGCACGAAGAAGGGGATGCGCTGCATCTCGCGCTCCGCATCTGCGGCCCACGACAAAGCCTCATCGGCCGGGGCAGCCTCGACCGGCACCCTATCGACCAGTTTGGGGGCAGTATGGCCGAGATGCGACGGGCCGGCGCCGTCATGGAATTCCCGATCGTCGCGGAACATGCCGAGCAGATGCTCCTCCAGCCCCATCATCAGCGGATGCACCCAACTGTCGAAGAGCACGTTCGCGCCCTCGAAGCCCATCTGCGGCGAGTAGCGCGCCGGGAAATCCTGCACATGCACCGGGGCGGAGATCACCGCGCAGGGAATGCCGAGCCGCTTGGCGATGTGGCGCTCCATCTGCGTGCCCAGCACCAGTTCGGGCTGCGCCGCCGCGACCGCCGCCTCCACCGCCAGGTAATCGTCGGTGATCAGCGCCTCGATGCCATGGCTGGCCGCCGCCTCGCGCATCTCACGGGCAAAGCCGCGCGCGTAGCTGCCCAGCCCGACGACGGCGAAGCCGAGTTCCTCGCGCGCCACCCGCGCCGCGGCGATCGCGTGCGTCGCATCGCCGAAGATGAACACGCGCTTGCCGGTCAGATAGTTGGAATCGACCGATCGCGCATACCATGCACTCCGCGCAGCCTCCCCGGCGAGCAGCGGCGCCGGATCGACCCCGGCGAGCGCCGCCACCTCGGCGATGAAGTCGCGCGTCGCGCCAAGGCCGATCGGGATCGTGCGAACCGTGGGCTGGCCGCAGTTGCGGTGCAGCCATTGCGCCGCCGTGCCGGCGATTTCCGGATACAGCGCGATGTTGAAATCCGCCTCGCCGAGCCGCGCCAGATCGGCCGGGCTGGCGCCGAGCGGGGCGATCACGCCGATCTCCACGCCAAGGGCCGCGAGCAGGCCAGAGACCTCGCGCACATCGTCGCGATGGCGAAAGCCGAGGGACGTGGGGCCGAGGATGTTGCAGCGCGCCGGCCGGCCGGCCACGCGCGGCGCGCGGGGGGCGGGGCGAACGCAGGCGCGCACCAGTTGATAGAATGTCTCGGCAGCGCCCCAATCCTCCTTGCGCTGATAGGCCGGCAGTTCGAGCGCCACCACCGGGATCGGCAGAGCAAGGGCGCGCGCGAGGCCGCCCGGATCGTCCTGGATCAATTCGGCGGTGCAGGAGGCACCCACCAGCAGCAGATCCGGCTGGAAGCGCTCATACGCCTCGCGCGCCGCGCTCTTGAACAGCTCCGCCGTATCGCCGCCGAGATCGCGCGCCTGAAACGTGGTGTAGGTGACGGGCGGGCGGGCGGCGCGGCGCTCGATCATGGTGAACAGCAGATCGGCATAGGTGTCGCCCTGCGGCGCGTGCAACACAAAATGCACGCCGCGCATCGCACTCGCGACGCGCATCGCACCGACATGTGGCGGGCCTTCGTAGGTCCAGAGGGTGAGTTGCATCGCTACACCGCCAGCAGCGCGCGGCGCTGCAACGGACGGGCGAACAGCCCGGCGAGATCGCCGGCCTGCTCGAAGCCCTGGATCGGCGTGAACAGCAGCTCGATCGACCATTTCGTCGCCAGCCCCTCGGCCTCCAGCGGATTGGCGAGACCGAGGCCGCACACCACCAGATCGGGGGCGGCGGCGCGGCAGCGGTCGAGCTGGCGCTCGACGTGCTGCCCCTCGCTCAGCCGCACGCCCTCGGGCAACAGAGCCAGCTCCTCGGCCAGATGCTGCCGATGCAGATAGGGCGTGCCGATTTCGACCGGCTGCATGCCCATCTCGCGGGCGAGAAACCGCGCCAGCGGCACTTCGAGCTGCGAGTCGGGGAAGAAGAAAATCCGCTTGCCGGCGAGCAACGGCGCGTGGCAGGCGAGGGCCGCGCGGGCGCGGGCGCGTGGCGCCGCGAGCACCACCTCGATCGCCGGCGCGGCGATGCCGAAGGCGCGCGCGGCGGCGGCGAGCCACAGCGCAGTACCCTCGGCGCCGAGCGGGAAGGCCGCCGGAATGCGCCGCGCGCCGCGCGCTTCCAGCGCGCGGGCGGTATCGGCGAGGAAGGGCTGTGCCAGTAAAAACTGCGTGTTCGCCCCGACCGGGGGCAGCGCGTTCGCCTGCCCCGCCGGCAGGAAGGCGACGGGGCCGATGCCGAGGGCCGCAAGCAGCCGGCGGAACTGGGCCTCCACCACATCGGCGAGCGCGCCGACGATCAGCAGGCCGCGCGCCGTCGTCGCCGGCAGGATCGGCACCAGAGCGGCGAGACAGGCGTCCTCGCCCTGGGTGAAGGTGGTCTCGATGCCGCTGCCGGAGTAGTTCAGCACCCGCACCGTGGGGGCGAATCGCTGCGACAGGCGGAAGGCGGCGCGCGAGAGATCGAGCTTGATCACCTCCGAGGGGCAGGAGCCGACCAGGAACAACAGCTTGATATCGGGCCGCCGCTCCAGCAGGCGGGTGACCACGGCGTCGAGCTCGTCATTGGCATCGGCGAGGCCGGCGAGATCGCGCTCCTCGATGATGGCGGTGGCGAAACGCGGCTCGGCGAAAATCATTACCCCGGCGGCGGATTGCAGCAGATGCGCGCAGGTGCGTGAGCCGACGACGAGGAAGAAGGCATCTTCGATCTTGCGATGCAACCAGATGATGCCGGTCAGGCCGCAGAACACCGAGCGCTGGCCCCGCTCGCGCAGGATCGGCACGGACGGCGCCGCGTCGCAGCCGGCGGCGAGGGT
Source organism: Acetobacteraceae bacterium (assembly GCA_027365195.1). GTDB lineage: Bacteria > Pseudomonadota > Alphaproteobacteria > Acetobacterales > Acetobacteraceae > DAHXNW01. Next base: position 10,545 of record DAHXNW010000011.1, on the reverse strand, counting down.
GGCCAGATCGCTCACAGAGCCACACCCGCCATATCGCGCGCATCCACCGGCCCGGGCCGCGCCTCCAGCCGGGCCATGCGCAGCTTGGCCAGGAATTGCGTGGCATTGACGACATAGGTGGCATAGGCGGCGATGGCGAGCAGCATCAGATCGTGCGGTGCAAGCGCGCCGGAGAACAGGGCGGCGAGATAGGCGGTGTGCAGCGCCAGCACCAGCATGCTCAGCACGTCTTCCCAGAAGAAGGCGGGGGCAAACAGATAGCGGCCGAACACCGCGCGCTCCCACAGCGCGCCGGTGATCATGATGGTGTAGAGCGCGCCGGTCTTCAGGATCACCGAGGCGGTGGCGGCGGTGAAGCCGCGACCGGTGTACAGATAATGGAGCACGAGGCCGAGGCTGATCAGAAAAATCGCGAACTGCACGGGCGCCAGCACGCCCTGCACCAGGGTCCAGCCGGAGGTGTCGCGCCGCCGGCGCTGTTCGGCGGTGTAGAGCGGCGCATGGCCGCGCCCCTGTCCACGCGGGCGAACACCGCGCCCCGCGGCCGCCCCCCAGGGGCAGGCGTCGAAGCCGTTCAACATCTGACCAAGACCGTCACTTGTAAACATGGCTTGACATCTCCTCGCCTCCGGGTTTCGCTTCCCGATCCAGTCGCCGACCGCGCCGTGCCGTATCGCCGCTTCCGACAGAGACCCTGCGATGAGCAGGGGAATTTTATCTCCGCCGACGCCGTTTTGTGTCTGGATCGTCAGTCGCCGGTTCGATTCTTCTCAAAGCCTGAAGAGCTATTCCGCCAATCACATCAAGGCAGGACATCTCAACGAGGATCAGCTTACGCAGCTTCGATTTCGAGTGTCAAGCAAATGGAACGTCAATTTAGCTTGACATACCGTCGCCGGTCGATTTTAACTCATGAGGGAGGCAGGAATGTCTGAGCGTGTGCATCAGGACAGTGGACATCACTTCTGGCAGGGTGCGGAACCCTGGTCGCTCGAAGGCCGTCGCGCGTCGGAGGGCCGCTCCACGTCACGGGCACGCGGTGCTTCCAGCGATGGCGCCGACCGCCGGCTCGCGGTGCTCACCCGCGCGATCGAGACCGAGGTGTTCCCACGGATGGTGCGCGCGCATCGCCTCGCCGACGCGGCGGCGGCGGTGCCGCTGGTGGTCGCATCGCCCGCGCTGGTGCTCGCACCGGCGGCGGCCGAGATCGACGCCTTCACCACATTGGTGCTGGCGGCGGACGAGAGCGGCTCACACGGCTTCATCGACGATCTGCGCCGGCGCGGGCTGAGCCTCGAGCGTGTCTATCTCGAAGTTCTGGCACCAGCCGCGCGGCATCTCGGCGAATTATGGGAGGACGATCGGTGCGTATTCTCGGATGTCAGCATCGCGCTATTGCGGCTGCACCACATGGTGCACGGCTTCGGCGCGGCGTTTCAGAGCGAAATCGCGGGCGAGGCCAATGTGGCGGCGCATGCGGCGCGTGTGCTGCTGGTGCCATTGCCGGGGGAGCAGCACTCTTTCGGCCTGACGGTGGTCGCCGCCTTTTTCCGGCGTGCCGGATGGGCGGTGTCGAGCGGTGCGATCGACTCGCTGGACACGCTGCGCCGCATGGTGCGCCAGGAGCATTTCGCGCTGATCGGCTTCTCCACAGGCTGTCAGACGCAATTGGAGACGATGGCGAGCAGCATCCGCATGGTACGGCGGCTCTCGCGCAACCACGACATCGCGGTGATGGTCGGGGGGCCGCTGTTCCGCGAGCATCCGGAACTCGCCGCGGCGGTCGGCGCGGATGGCACCGCGGCGGACGGACGGCAGGCGACACTCTGCGCCGAACAGCTTCTCGCCGCCCGCACGATTACCCGTTAAAGAGAGCCGCAATAAATCATGGTGCATTCTAGGGAGGGAAATTTACGCTACGGAAAGGTCAGGTCCCTCGTGAACGCATTCAGGACATTCAAGAGTGCCGCCAGTTCGCTAGGCAGCCTCGATGCCGACTCCGCGGCAACCCTGGTCGCCGCCGCCGCCGACATGGCACTGGTGATCGACCACGATGGGCTGGTGCAGGATATCGCGTTCAACAGCGACGATCTGGCGAAGGATCTGGCGCACTCGGCGGACTGGATCGGCCGGCCCTGGATCGAGACGGTCACCATCGAGAGCCGGGTCAAGATCGAGCAACTGCTGAAAGAGGCGGTCTCCAAGAGCGAGCCGCGCTGGCGGCATGTCAATCACCCCGTCCCCGGACAACCGCTCACCAGAGCGGTCGATGTGCCGGTGCTGTATTCCGCCGTGCAGGCCGGCGCGCGGGGCCGCGTGGTGGCCTTCGGGCGTGATCTGCGCCCGATCGCGAGCCTGCAGCAGCGGCTGATGGATGCGCAGCAATCGATGGAGCGCGATTATTCGCGCCTCCAGCATGTCGAGACGCGCTATCGCCTGCTGTTCGAGACCTCCGCCGAGGCGGTGATGATCCTCGACGCGGCGACGCATAAGGTGGTCGAGGCCAATCCCGCCGCCCGCAAGCTCTATGGCGAGGGGGTGAAGCGCCATATCGGCCGGCCGTTCGACGAGTTGTTCGATACCTCCGGCATCGCCCGCGTGCAGGCTCTGCTGGCGCGGGTGCAGACCGCCGGGCGCGGCGATGAAGCCGCCGTGCCGCTCGCCATCGGCAAGCGCGCGGTCAGCCTCGCGGCCTCGCTGTTCCGCCAGGACAACGGCACCTTCTTCCTCGTGCGGCTGATCGCGGCGCGTGGCGAGGCCGATTCGGCGACCTCCAAGATGGGCGCCAAGCTGCTGAAAATTCTTGACAAGGCTCCCGACGGCTTCGTCGTCACCGATAGCGAGGGCATCGTGCAGACGGCGAATGCGGCGTTCCTCGAAATGATCGAGCTGGGCAGCGAGGAGCAGGCGCGCGCGCAGTCGCTGGAGCGCTGGCTCGGCCGTCCGGGGGTGGATCTGAGCGTGCTGTTGGCCAATCTGCGCCAGCGCGGCACCGTGCGGTTGTTCGCCACCACCATGCGCGGCGAGTTGGGTACTGCCTCGGCGGTGGAAATTTCCGCCGTCGCGGTGGCCAACGGGCAGCCCTCCTACGGCTTTGCCGTGCGCAACGTTACCCGCCGGCTGCCGACCGAGCAGCGCCCCGGAGAACGCATGGGGGAGCGCATGGGTGAGCGGGCGGGAGAACGCGCCGGCGAGCGCATCGTCGCGCGCGTCGGCGCTGCGGAGCGTGGGCGGGAGTTGCCGCGCTCGATGGAGCAGCTCACCGAGCTGATCGGGCGCGTCTCGCTGAAAGAGCTGGTGCGCGAGGCGACCGATGTGGTCGAGCGGATGTGCATCGAGGCGGCGCTCGAACTGACCGGCGACAATCGCGCCTCGGCGGCCGAGATGCTCGGTGTCAGCCGGCAGAGCCTGTATGTGAAGCTGCACCGCTATGGTCTCGGCGATCTCGCCGAGAGCACTGGCGCCTGAACGATGAGCAGCGGCGCGCATGATGTGTCATTGGGCGGCGCGCCGCTCGCCTATCCGTCGCCGCGCACGGTGCTCGAACTACTCAAGCCGATCACCTGGTTCGCGCCGATGTGGGCATTCGGCTGCGGCGTGATCTCGGCGGGACGGCCGCTCACGCCGCATCTGCCGGCGATCGCCGCAGGCGTGCTGCTCGCCGGGCCGCTGGTGTGCGGCACCAGCCAGGCGGTGAACGACTGGTTCGACCGTGCGGTGGATGCGGTGAACGAGCCGGACCGGCCGATTCCCTCCGGCCGGATGCCGGGCGCCTGGGGGTTCTATCTCGCCATCGGCTGGAGCGCGCTCTCGCTCGCCGTCGCCGCCCTGCTCGGGCGCTGGGTGTTTGGCGCCGCGATCGTCGGTCTCATCCTGGCCTGGGCCTATAGCGCGCCGCCGGTGCGGCTGAAGCGCAACGGCTGGTGGAGCAATGCGGCGGTCGGCCTCTGTTACGAGGGGCTGCCCTGGTTCACCGGCGCGGCACTGCTCGGCGGCGCGGCGCCGGGTGGGCGGCTGCTCGCCATCGCCGCCCTCTATAGTGTCGGCGCGCATGGCATCATGACGCTGAACGATTTCAAATCGATCGAGGGCGACCGTGCGATGGGCCTCGCCTCGCTGCCGGTGCAGCTCGGCGTCGCCGGCGCCGGGCGGGTTGCCTGCGCGGTGATGGCGCTGGCGCAATGCGCGGTGATGGCGCTGCTGCTCACCTGGGGCTTCACCCTCGCGGCGGGCGCGATCGGGCTTCTGCTCGTCGTGCAGCTCGGGCTGATGGTCCGCCTGCTGGCAAGCCCCCGGGCGCGGGCGCCGTGGTACAACGCCACCGGCACCACGCTCTATGTCTGGGGCATGCTGATCTGCGCCTTCGCCCTGCGCGCCGCGGCCGGGGCGGGCTGATGGCACACCGCGTGGCATCCGGCGCGCCGCTCGGCCTCGGCGGCATCCTGCGCCTCGCCCTGGTGCAGACCTCTCTCGGCGCCATCGTCGTGCTGGTGACGGCGACGATGAACCGGGTGATGGTGGTGGAGCTGGCGCTGCCGGCGGTGTTGCCGGGGGCGCTGGTTGGGCTGCATTACGCGGTGCAGATGCTGCGCCCGCGCCTCGGCCATGGCTCCGACGTCGGCGGCAGGCGAACCCCCTGGATCATCGGCGGCATGGCGGTGCTGGCCTGCGGTGGGCTGACGGTGGCCGGTGCCATCGCGCTGCTGCCGGCGCATCGGCCGGGCGGCATCCTCCTCGCGCTCGCGGGCTTCGTGCTGGTCGGCCTCGGCGTGAGTGCCGCCGGCACCGCGTTGCTGGCGTTGCTGGCGCGGCGGGTGGCGCCGGCGCGGCGCGCGGCGGCGGCGACCATCGTGTGGCTGATGATGTTCGCCGGCTTCGCGCTGACCGCGACGCTCGCCGGCCACTGGCTGCAGCCATTCTCGGCGTCCCGGCTGCTCGCCGTCACCACGGCCACCGTCACGGCGGCGCTGCTGCTCACCGTGCTGGCGGTGTGGGGCGTCGAGGGTCCGGCGGTCGCCACCGCCGATGAGGGCGCGGCGCGGCCGGCGTTCCGCGCGGCGCTGGCGCAGGTCTGGGCGGACCGGCGGGCGCGGCATTTCACGATGTTCATCTTCCTCTCGATGCTGGCCTACAGCGCGCAGGAATTGCTGCTCGAACCGTTTGCCGGACGGGTGTTCCATCTGCCGCCCGGTGCCTCGGCGCAGTTGACCGGGTTGCAGCATGGCGGCGCCTTCGCGGGCATGCTGCTGGTGGCTCTGCTCGGTGGCCGGGGCGGCGGGGCGGCGTTGCGTGGCTGGACGATCGGCGGCTGCGCCGCCTCGGCGGCGGCCCTACTCGCCCTCGCCGCGGTCGGTTGCCTCGGGCTGCATTCCTTGCTGCGCCCGACGGTCGCGGCCCTCGGCATCGCCAACGGCGCCTTCACCGTCGCCGCCATCGGCGCGATGATGCAACTGGCCGGCGCCGCCGGCGAGGCAGCGACCGGCATGCGGATCGGTCTGTGGGGTGGCGCGCAGGCGATCGCCTTCGCCCTCGGTGGCCTGCTCGGCACCGGGGCGAGTGATGCGGCGCGGCTGCTCGCCGCCGCCCCAGCCACCGCCTATGCGCTGGTGTTCGCCAGCGCCGCGGCGCTGTTCCTGATGGCCGCCGAATTGGCCGTGCGGGTGTTCGAGGCACGCCCGCATGCGCCCCGCCCTGCCCTCGCTTCAGCAAAGGGCCCACGCCATGCGCCAGGTTGAAACCTTCGATGCGGTGGTGGTCGGCGGTGGCCCCTCCGGTGCGACGGCCGCCGCCGATCTCGCCCGGCTCGGCCGCTCGGTTTTGCTGCTCGATCGCGCCGGACGGATCAAGCCCTGCGGGGGCGCCATCCCGCCCCGGCTGCTGCGCGAGTTCGACATTCCCGACTCGCTGCTGGTGGCGCGGGTGCGCGCGGCGCGCATCGTCTCGCCGCGCGCCCGGGAAGCGCAGATGCCGATTGCGGACGGGTTCGTCGGCATGGTCGACCGGCTGGATTTCGACGAATGGCTGCGCGCGCGCGCCGCAACCGTCGGCGCCACGCGCCGCCGCGGCCTGTTCGAGCGGCTGGAGCGCGGCGCCGATGGCGCGCTTTTGGTGCACTACAAGCTCGCCTCCGGCGAGGTGCAGCAGGTGCGTGCGCGGGCGGTGATCGGCGCCGATGGCGCGCTCTCGGCGGTCGCGCGCCAGGCGATACCGGGGGCGGAGCGGGCGCGCTTCGTCTTCGCTTATCACGAGATCATCCGCTCGCCGGCGGCGAACGCGACGGATTTCGACGCCGAGCGCTGCGATGTCTATTATCGCGGCGAATTGTCGCCGGATTTCTATAGCTGGATTTTCCCGCACGGCGCGACCACCAGCGTCGGCACCGGATCGGCGCAGAAGGGCTTCGCGCTGCGCGGCGCGGTCGGCGCGCTGCGCGAGGTCGCCGGACTCGACGGCGCAGAGACGCTGCGCCGCGAGGGCGCGCCGATCCCGCTACGCCCGCTGCCGCGCTGGGATAACGGGCGCGACGTGGTGCTCGCCGGCGATGCGGCGGGTGTCGTCGCCCCGGCCTCCGGCGAGGGGATCTATTACGCGATGCTCGGCGGGCGCCTCGCCGCCGAGGCGGTGGAGGCGATGCATGCGAGCGGCGATGCGCGCGCGCTGCGCAGCGCGCGTCGGCGCTTCATGAAATCGCATGGCCAGGTGTTCTGGATCCTCGGGATGATGCAGCGCTTCTGGTACGCCAATGACGCGCGGCGCGAGCGCTTCGTGAACATCTGCCGCGACGCCGATGTGCAGCAACTGACGTGGGATGCCTATATGAACAAGGAACTGGTGCGCGCCAAGCCGATGGCGCATATGCGTATTTTCGCCAAGAACATGGCGCATCTGCTGGGCCTCGCGGCGGCATGATCATCGTCGCGTGCTTCGCCGCCCTCTGGGCCATCGTCGTTGCCGGCGCCGGTGGCGCGCTCACGCAGCTCGGCGCCTGGTATTACGCACTGCGCAAGCCCTCCTGGCAGCCACCGGATTGGGCGTTCGGGCCTGCCTGGTCGGTCATTCTGGTGCTCGCCGCGATCGCCGCCGCCCTGGCCTGGCGACACGCTGCGAACGGGGCGCAGCGCGCCGAGGTGCTCGGTCTGTTCGCCGTCAACGGCGTGTTCAATATCGCCTGGAGCCTGCTGTTCTTCCGCCTGCAGCGGCCGGACTGGGCGCTCCTCGAAGTGCCGCTGCTGTGGCTCTCGATCCTGGCGCCGATGCTGGCACTCGGTGCCTTCTCGCGCAGCGCCACCTGGCTGCTGCTGCCCTATCTGCTGTGGGTCAGCTTCGCCGCCTACCTCAACCTCACCATCGTCCGCCTCAACGCCCCGTTTCAGGAAGGCTGAGCCATGTCGGTCACCACCGGATCCGATTCGCACGCTCCTCTCGCCGCGCCGCACGTCGCACCGCCGGTGCGGGTGCGACGGCACCATCGGGCGTTGCCGCTGCGCGTCGGCACCCGCACCTCGCCGCTGGCGCTGGCGCAGACGCGCATCTTTCTCAACCTGCTGACCAAGTTCTGCCCAGTGCTGCGCGGCATGGACGTGTTCCACGAGCACGCGATCCAGACCACCGGCGACCGGGTGCAGGATCGCAGGCTTGCCGACATCGGCGGCAAGGGCTTGTTCGCCAAGGAGATCCACGAGGCGCTGGCGGATGGGCGGATCGATTTCGCGGTGCATAGCCTCAAGGATCTGGAAACCGCGCTGCCCCCCGGCATCGCGCTCGCCTGCACGCTGCCGCGCGAGGATGCGCGCGATTCACTCCTCCTCGGCGATGCGGCGGGAGAGTTGCCCGACCAGAACACCCCGTTCGACTGTCTGCCGCAGGGTGCGGTGGTCGGCACCTGTTCGCTGCGCCGGCAGGCGCAGTTGCTGCACGCGCGACCCGATCTGCGGGTGATCACGCTGCGCGGCAATGTGCAGTCCCGCCTCGCCAAGCTGTATGACCGGCAGTGCGATGCGAGTCTGCTCGCGCTGGCCGGGCTGCGCCGGCTCGGCCTCGAGGCCGAGGCTTCGGTGGTGCTGGCGCCCTCGGTGATGGTGCCGTCCGCCGGGCAGGGCATCGTCGGCATTACCGTGCGGGCCGACGATACCGAGCTGCGCGAACTGCTGGGCGCGATCGAAGACAAGCCGGCGCGCATGGTGGCGACGGCGGAGCGCGCGATGCTCGGCGAACTCGATGGCTCCTGCCAGACCCCGATCGGCGCCCATGCCGAGCCGCTGGCCGACGGCCGTCTGCGGCTCACCGGGCTGGTGGCGCGGCCGGATGGCTCCTTCCTGCTCAAGCGCGCGCTCGAAGGTGCGGCCGCCGATGCCGAGCGTCTCGGCCGGGCGCTCGGCGCCAGCCTGCGCGGCGACTGTCCGGCCGACATTCTCTGTGGGTAATTTTTCAACTGAAAGTTGTATTCATCTCCGTCATGATCCAGCAGTTCACGCAAAGCTGATTGGTTTTCAACGAAAATCTGTTAGTTTGGCAGCGGTGGCGAAACGGCCCGCAGCCCAGATTGATCGAGACGCATGCTGACGACAAAATTAGGAACCAGCCTTGCCTCGCTCAGCACCGGCAAGGCCGTGTGGCTGCTCGACGTCATCACCCTGCTCTGCGCTTGGCCGCTGGTGCATTGGCTCGCCTATGCGATCGGCCGCGATGCGTTCCCGGCAACACACGCCCCCTCGGCCTGGATCGTCGGGCTGCTGCTCTATCCGGCGGCGAATGTCCTCGCTCTCTATGCGCTCGGCCTCTATCGGCGCGACTCGATCGTGCAGACACGCAATTCCTTGAGCCGCCTGCCGCTGGTAGTCGGCATCGGCGTGGTCGCGACCGGCGCCTTCCTCACTTTCGCGCTCTATCCGTTGCAGGACGAGGCGCGTCAGAGCATGACCGCCTTCGCCTGCTTCTTGCTCTGCGCCGCGATGACACGGGTGGTGTTCTACCTGCTGCGCCGGCGCGGCTTTTTCCGCCGCCGGCTGCTGGTGGTGGGGGCCGGCAAGCGGGCGTGGGATCTGGAGTGGATGCTGCGCCACGAGGGCGCCAATCTGAATTACGAAATCGCCTTCCTGCATGCCCCGGTGCTCGGTTCGATCGATCCAAGGCTCGCCGATGGCGCGGTGGGGCCGGTGATCGAGGATGGCATGGACAACATTCTGGGCACCGCGCAGCGACTCGACGCCGATGAGATCGTCGTCGCGCCGGACGAACGGCGCGGCCTCGCGCTCGAAAATCTGCTCGCCTGCAAGATCGCCGGCTTCCCGGTGACGCAATATCTAAGCTTCGTCGAGCAGGAGATCCGCCGCGTCGATCTGAAGCGGATGGAACTCGGCTGGCTGCTGTATTCGGAGGGGTTTTATTTCGGCACGCTCGACCGCGTGTTCAAACGTGGCCTCGATCTCGCGGTGAGCCTGCTGCTGCTGCTCGGCTTCGCCCCCTTCCTGCTCGTCGCGGCGGTCGCGATCAAACTCGACGACGGCGGCCCGATTCTCTACCGTCAGGAGCGCGTCACCCGCGACGGGCGGGTGTTTCGCATCAACAAGCTGCGCACCATGCGCATCGATGCCGAGGCACAAGGCGCGGTGTGGGCGGCGAGCAAGGACGGGCGAGTGACCCGCGTCGGCGCCCTGCTGCGGCGCACCCGGATCGATGAAATGCCGCAATTGTTCAATGTGCTGAGCGGCGATATGTCGCTGGTCGGGCCGCGTCCGGAGCGGCCGCATTTCGTTGCCATGCTGGCCGAGCAGATCCCGCTCTATCGCGAGCGCCATGTCGTCAAGGCGGGGCTGACCGGCTGGGCGCAGATCAACTACCCGTACGGCGCCTCGATCGACGATGCCCGCTCGAAACTCAGCTACGACCTCTATTACGTCAAGAATTTCAGCGCGCTGTTCGACCTGCTGATCATTCTGCAGACGATCCGCGTGGTGCTCTGGCCGTCGGGCGTGCGATGAGGCGTGGTGGCGGATGGGCTGACAGCGCCAGCACGCCACGCTATAGGCTCGGTTTCGCATGACAGACCACGCCATCCCCACCGATCCGCTCGATCACCGCCGCCGGCGGCTCGCGTTTCGCGCCACCCATCGCGGCACGCAGGAGGCCGATCTGTTGATCGGCGGCTTCGTGCTCGCCGGTCTGGCCGCCTTCGATGCGGCCGACATCGATACGCTCGACGCAGTGCTGGAACTGCCCGATGTGGCGCTGGCCGATTGGCTCACCGGGCGCCAGCCGATTCCCATCGCGCATGATTGCGCGATGCTGCGCCGGATGCGCGATGCTTGCGCGAATTTCGCCCCCAGCGATTTCGCCCCCAGCGATTTGAACCGATGAGTGCGCTCGCGCTGTTCGGCGCGCCGGAGGGCTGGGATGCGGTGTTGCTGGCGCGCAGGCGGGCCGAGCACGCCGGTGCCGTGCTGCACGTGGCGCGCGACGATGCCCGCATGGCGCGGCTCGCGGAGGCGCTGGCGTTTGTCGCCCCCGAGATCGAGGTGCTGCGCTTCCCCGCCTGGGATTGCCTGC
>DAHXNW010000003.1 GCA_027365195.1 Acetobacteraceae bacterium | reverse complement strand
CGATGCTGAAATCGCCGGCACCATCGACGGCACGCTCACCGCGCGCAACAGCCTGGTGGTGCGCGCGACCGGCCGCGTCCTCGGCTCCGCGCGCTGCCGCCGGCTACAGGTGGAAGACGGCGGGCAGATCACCGGGCAGATCCAGATGCTGACCGAAGCGACCCGCACCACGGAACAAGGCGCATCCCCCGCTCACGGCGCACCGCCTGCGGCCTCCAGCGTGCCGGCGCAGATGGTGGATCCGGCGGTCTGATCGGGCGGCCGGGTTGGCCGGCGGCGGCGCGCGAAACAAAGACCATACCAACGGTCATTCTTTATGGCCGTTGGTATGATCGGGCGGCAGACGGTCGGGGCATCGCTCCCGGCCGTCTCCCCCGTTTGGCCTCGTATCAGTCTTTATGGGGTTCGGCGGAGAAGAACTCGGCCTTGCCCGGCTTGCCTTTCCATTCCTCGGCATCCGCCGGCGGCGTGCCTTTGCGGGTCATGTTCGGCCATTCGGTGGCATAGGTGCGATTGGTTTCCACCCAGGGTGTGGCGCGGTCGTCGCTGTCCGGCACGATCGCCTCGGCCGGGCATTCCGGTTCGCACACCCCGCAATCGATGCATTCGTCAGGGTGGATCACCAGCATCGTCTCGCCGGCGTAGAAGCAATCGACCGGACAGACCTCGACACAATCCATGAATTTACAGCGAATGCAGCTTTCGGTGACCACGTAGGTCATCACGCTCTCCTGGCAGACGGGTGGGGGCGGGCTCAGCCGGCGGATATGCCGCCGTTTGCCCGGCGGCGCAAGAGAGCGGCGCCGCTGCGATCTCCTCATAGAGCAGCCGCGCCTCGGCCGCCGGCCCGCGCCGCGCCGCCAGCGCCAACACCCGCCACACCCGCACCCCGGCTGGCAACGGCAGGGTAACTACATCGCCAGGGCGCAGCCGCGCGTGCGGCTTCTCGGTCGGCTGGCGGTTGATGCGTATCCCGCCCGCTGCGATCAGCCGGGCGCAATCGGCGCGCGAGCGGCATAGCCGGGCGCACCAGAGCCAGACATCGAGCCGCTGCGCCGCCTCGGCCATCAGCGGCGCAGCACCGCGAGGGCGGCAAACGGGCCGCTGGCATCGACCACACGCAACGGACGCGGCGCCACGGCCGCGCGGCTGCGCGCCGGGGCCAGAAGCGCCGGCGCCGGCGGCCCAAACGCACCGACGCGCAGCCCGCCGGCCGGGATCACCCGTAGCCCGAGGCCATGCAGCACCGCCGGCAGCGCCGCCGCCGGCACACCGAACCGCCCGGCGAGGCCGGCGGGCAGCGGCATCGGCCGATGCCGCGTCATGGCGAGCAACTCTCCCCCGATGCGTTCGGCGATGTCGAGACGCAGCAGCATCGGCCCCGCCGGCAGCCAGCCGATCCGCTCGGCAAAGCCCGCCGGCCAGGCGGCATCGCGCGGATGGGCGATCCGCGCCGCCGGCGGCATCGGCGGCGCCGGCGCGCCGGTCGCGACCGCCCACAGCAGCGCACGCAGCGCCATCGCGCGCGGCTTCAGCATCGCCGGCAGATAAAGCGCATACTGCCCGACATGCACCCCGAGCCGGCGCAGCGCGGCCTCGGTCGCAGGCTCGATCGCGGCCTCCGCCGCCGGCACCACGCCGAGCGATTCCTGCAACCGGTGCAGCGGCCCGCGCAGCGCCGGCAGCACGTCGGCGGCGACGGCGGCGGCGAACAATGGCGCGAGGTCGCGCCGGATCAACGCATCGATGAAGCGCTGCGCGCGCTCACGCACCGCCTCGCGGCGCGGCCCGTCGAGAAATTCGCTGTCCCTCACCTCGACCAGCGGGCGTAGCCGGCGCGGCCCGGGCCGCAGCCGGCCGATCGGCACGCCCTGCCAGAGAATGTCGCCATCCGCGCCGAGCGCAAGCTCGCTATCGGCCGCCGCCTGGAGTGCCGCGACGCGGCGCGGCATTTCCACCCGCAGCGCCCGGCGGGCGGCGCGCAACACGAGCTTGCGTGCCTCGCCGGCGGCCAGCGGATCGGGCGCGAAGCCGAAGCCGGACACCCGCCCGACCGCATGGCCCTCCACCACCACCTCGCCCTGGCGCGTCACCGCCGAGAGCAGCGCCTCGGTGCTGCCCTCGTCGAGACGGCGCAGCAGCAGCGTGGTGCGCCGATCGACGAAGCGGCTGAGCAGCCGCTCGTGCAGCGCGTCCGATAGCAGATCCTCCACCTCCCTCGCCCGCGCCTGCCAGGCCCGCGCATCGCGCACCCAATCGGCACGCGCGGCGATGTAGGACCAGACGCGAATGCCCGAGAGGCGCTGCATCAGCGTATCGATATCGCCCTCCGGGCGCGCCAGGGCGTCGATCTGCCCGGCCAGCCAGTCGGCCGGCACGCCACCGCCGCGCACCACATGGCCGAATACGCGAGCACAGAGACGCGTATGGCTGTCGTCGGTGATCTTGCGGAAATCCGGGATCTGACACGCCTCCCACAGCAGCCGCAGCCGGTGCGGGGTGCGCGCCAGATCGCGCATCTCCGGCTCGCGGGCGAGTGCGGCCAGCGTCTGCAAATCGCTCGCATCGTTGCCGCGCACCAGCCCGGCGCCCGGGGGTGGCGCGAGCAGACTGTCGAGCAGCGCATCGATGCCGGAAAAATCGAGCGCCGCGTTGCGCCAGCACAGCTGCGCCAGCGGTTCGAATTCATGCGCCTCGACCGCGCGCACCAGATCCTCGTCGAGCGGCGGGCAGGTGGCGGTGGTGCCGAAGCTGCCATCGCGCATGCCGCGCCCGGCACGCCCGGCGATCTGCGCCACTTCGGCGGCACTCAGCCGGCGCGGGCGATGGCCGTCGAACTTGCCGAGGCCGGCAAAGGCCACGTGATCGACATCCATGTTCAGCCCCATGCCGATGGCATCGGTCGCCACCAGGAAATCGACCTCTTTCTCCTGATAGAGTGCCACCTGGGCGTTACGGGTACGCGGCGAGAGCCGGCCCATCACCACCGCACAGCCGCCGCGTCGCCGGCGGATCGCCTCGGCGATGGCATAGACCTCGCCGGCGCTGAAGGCGACCACCGCGCTGCGCGGCGGCAGACGGGTGAGCTTCGCCGCGCCGGCATGGATGAGCTGCGACAGCCGGGGCCGCACCTCGCTCACCACGCCGGGCAGCAGCCGGTGCAGCAGCGGGCGGATGGTCTCCGCCCCGAGCACCATGGTCTCCACCAAGCCGCGCGCGTGCAGCAGCCGGTCGGTGAAGATGTGGCCGCGATCGGGGTCGGCGCAGAGCTGGATCTCGTCCACCGCGAGGAATTCCACCGCCCGGTCGAGCGGCATCGCCTCCACCGTGCAGGAAAACCAGCGCGCCTCGGGCGGGATGATTTTTTCCTCGCCGGTGATCAGCGCCACATACCGCGCGCCCTTGGCCGCCACCATGCGATCGTAATTCTCGCGCGCCAGCAGGCGCAGCGGAAAGCCGATGATGCCGGAGGCGTGCGCGAGCAGCCTCTCCATCGCCAGATGCGTCTTCCCCGTATTGGTGGGGCCGAGCACCGCCTTAACCTGCCGGGCGAATCCAGCCATGTAGCTAGTGTTGGGGATCGCCGGTGCGATTGCAAGTCGATCGGGCTTGACCCATATCGCGCAGGCGCTTGCGTCGATTGCAAATATGGACCGGTGCAGCCCTTGTTTGCGAACAAAGCCTAAAGGAGGACAGCTTGAGCGATTCCACGATCACGGACACCCCACAGCCGGAGCAGCATCAATTCGGTGCCGAGGTCGGGCGGCTGCTCGATCTGGTGGTGCATTCGCTCTATTCCGAGCGCGAGATATTCCTGCGCGAGCTGGTGGCCAATGCCGCCGACGCCACCGACCGGCGGCGTTTCGAGGCGCTGAGCGATGCGCGCCTCACCCTGCCGGAGGGCGCCAAAATCCGCATTCTGCCGGACCGTCCGGCGCGCACGCTCACCATCGCCGATGACGGCATCGGCATGAGCCGGCAGGAGTTGATCGAGCATCTGGGCACCATCGCGCGCTCCGGCACGCGCCAGTTCGGCCAGGCGCTCGCCGAGGCGAAGCCGGACGAGCGGCCGAGCCTGATCGGGCAGTTCGGTGTCGGCTTCTATGCCGCCTTCATGGTCGCCGAGCGGGTCGAGGTGGTCTCGCGCCGCGCCGGACAGGACGCGGCCTGGCGCTGGAGTTCGGAGGGGCGCGGCGCCTTCACCCTGGCGCCCGCCGAACGCGAGCATGCCGGCAGCGACGTTATTCTTCATCTGAAGGCCGATGCCGAGGAATTCCTCGACGCCTACCGGCTCGAGACCATCATCCGCAAATGGGCCGACCACATCACCCTGCCGGTGACGGTCGCGCACGACGGCAAGGACATGCCGGCCAACGAGGGCACCGCCCTCTGGCGCAAGGCGAAGGCAGAGGTGGCCGAGAGCAGCTATACCGAGTTCTATCGCCATCTCGGCCATATGTTCGACAGCCCCTGGGCGACCTTGCACTGGCGGGCGGAGGGCGCGCTCGAATTCCACGCCCTGCTGTTCATCCCCGGCATGCGGCCGTTCCAGGCGGTGGAGGAGGAGCGTAAATCCCGCCTGCGGCTACATGTGCGGCGCATGTTCATCACCGACGAGGCGGAATTGCTGCCGGCCTGGCTGCGCTTCGTGCAGGGCGTGGTCGATACCGAGGATCTGCCGCTGAACGTCTCGCGCGAGATGCTGCAAACCACGCCGGTGCTCGCGCGCATCCGCCGCGCGGTGACCAACCGGGTGCTCACCGAGTTGAAAACCCGCGCCAAGGAGCGCGAGAGCTATCAGAAATTCTTCGAGACTTTCGGCGCCGTGCTGAAAGAGGGGCTGTGGGAGGACGCCGAGCACCAGAGCGAGATCGCGGCCCTGCTGCTGTTCCGCTCCTCGGCGGTGGAGGGCTGGACCAGCCTCGCCGAGTATGTCGCGCGGATGCGCCCGGAGCAGGAGGCGATCTATATCCTGGCCGGTGACGATACCGCAACGCTCGCGCATTCGCCGCAACTGGAGGGCTTCCGCGCCCGTGGCGTGGAGGTGCTGCTGCTCGGCGATTCGATCGATGCGTTCTGGCCCGACCGGTTCAACAGTTTCGAGGGCAAGCCGATCCGCCGCGCCAGCCAGGCGGTGGCCGATCTGGCCAAACTGGCACCGGAGGCGACGCAAGAAGACGCGCCGGATGTGGCGCCTCTGCTGGCGGCGATGCGGGCAGCGCTCGGCGATCAGATCGGCGAGGTGCGCGCGACCGACCGGCTGGTGGCAAGTGCGGTGGTGCTCGCGGCGGCGACGCAGGGGCCGGATCTGCAAATGCAGCGCCTGCTGCGCCGCGCCGGCCGCGCCAGCCCGACGCCGCCGCCGGTGCTGGAGGTCAATCCGCGCCATCCGCTGATCCAGGCCCTCGCCGCGCGCCACGCCAAGGCCGCCCAGGGGGATGCCGAGGGGGATGCCGAGGGGGAAGATGAGCGGATCGCCGAGACGGCGCGCGTGCTGCTCGATCTGGCGCGCGTGCAGGAGGGCGATGCACCGGCCGATCCGGCCGGCTTCGCCGCTCGCGTGACCGCCGCCCTCACCGCCGCGGCGCAGTGATGCCCGAACCGGTGGATTTTGGGCGCGCGCTCGACTGCATCGCGCGCGAGAGCGCCGACGCGCGGCCGCTGCATGCGGTGCGTCCGGCGACGCTCGATGGCTTCCTCGCCAGCCTCACCCCGGCGCAGGCGGCGTTTCTGCGGGCCACCGATTTCACTGGCGAGGCGCAGGATCTGCGGCTGCTGCCGGGCGAGGATGGGCTAGCGGGTGCGGTGCTCGGCCTCGGCGCCGACCGCTCGCCCTTCGCCTTCGGCGGCCTCGCGCGGCGGCTGCCGGCGGGAAGTGCGTGGCGGTTGCGGCCCGGCGATTACGATGCGGCTGGCGCGGTGCTCGGCTTCTGCCTCGGCGCCTATCGCTACCCGCAGTTCCGCGCCGAGACGCGCGCCACGGCGCGGCTGGTGGTGGATGGCGCGGATGAAGCCCCGCTCGCCGAAGCGGGTGCGGTGTGGATGGTGCGCGATCTAATCAACGCGCCGGCCAATCTGCTCGGTCCGCGCGAACTGGCGGATGCGGCACTCGCTCTCGCCGCCCGATTCGGCGCGGATGCGGCATTGATCGAGGGCGCAGCGCTCGCAGCCGCCTATCCGGCACTCGCGGCCGTCGGCGCCGGCTCGGCGCGGGCGCCGGCGGTCGTCGTGCTGCGCTGGCAGGGCAGCGGCGCGGGAGCCGAAGCGCCGCTCGTCTCGCTCTGCGGCAAAGGCGTGTGTTTCGACACCGGCGGCTACGATCTGAAGCCATCGGCCGGCATGCAGCGGATGAAGAAGGACATGGGCGGGGCCGCCGCCGTGCTCGGCGCCGCGCGGCTGATCATGCAGCGCGATCTGCCGCTGCGGCTCGAGATCCGTATCGGCTGCGTCGAGAACAGCGTCTCCGGCACCGCGATGCGTCCGCTCGATGTGCTGCACAGCCGGCGCGGGCTCTCCATCGAGGTGGGCAACACCGATGCCGAGGGGCGCCTCGTGCTCGCCGACCTGCTCGCCGAAGCCTCCGACGCAAAGCCCGCGCTGCTGATCGACTGCGCGACGCTCACCGGGGCCGCGCGCGCCGCCACCGGGCCGGATCTACCGGCACTGTTCTGCAACGACGAGGCTTGGGCCGAGTCGCTGCTGCGCCATGGTCTGGCCACGCATGATCCGCTCTGGCGGCTGCCGTTGTGGGAGGGTTACGACGGCTGGCTCGAGAGCACCATCGCAGATGTGAATAACATTGCGGGAAAGACACATGCAGGAGCGGTGGTTGCTGCGCTATTCCTTAGGCGTTTCGTTGCGATCGGCACGGTGTGGTCCCATATTGATTTATACGCATGGAACGATCAGACCAGACCGGGCCGCCCGGAAGGCGGCGAAGCCCAGGCGATGCGTGCCATCGTCTCGGCCATCACGGACTATGTGAACACGGCCCGCTGAGCGTGCGACTCCGCACGCTGCGGGAAGACAGGAAACGACTCTGCAGACGAAACGTTACGGGGGAACTAGGTCGACGCAGGCATGCGCGTATCTCCACGGCGTGGACGCAAGAGTTCGAAAGGAAAACGACTATGGCAAGCATTCAATCCGACGACAGCATGATCGGCATTCTGCGTGACACCGTCGTCGCGCTGGTTCGCCGCGACGGTCCCGATCTGTCGGCACGCCAGCTCGGCGTGTTTCTCACCTGCTACCTGAACGACGGCGGGCATACCGTGCGCGGCCTCGCGGCGGAGCTGAACGTGTCGAAACCGGCCATCACCCGCGCGCTCGACCGGCTCGGCGAACTCGATCTCGCGCGTCGCAAGCTCGACCCGAGCGACCGGCGTAGCGTGCTGGTGCAGCGCACCGCCAAGGGCAACGCCTTCCTCAGGGAATTGCGCGGCTTCATGGCGGAGGCATCCAAGGTGGCCAAGAAGCAGCCGGCCACCAGCCCGGTGAGCCTGCACGAGTCGCCGCGCCGCGCGGCCAACGCCTGATCAGCAGGCGCGCCGGGTATACGGGTTTACCACGTGGACGGCTTTACCACGTGGAAAGCCCGGCCCGGCGCGCCAGCCGCGCGACATAGGCGAGCCAAGCGAGCTGCACCGGCAGCGGCGCGAGCAGCACCAGCGGCTTCAACGGCGGCGGTGCCGCCATGAAAATAACGCAGACCAGACCACCGAAAACGGCAAAGCCCCAATGCACCGGCGCGATCAGCGTGGCCGCCATGCCCGATCGGTGCGCCACCTGATAGAGATGGCCACGATGCGCCTCGGTGAGCCGCTCCCCGGCGAGCAGGCGGCGCAGCAGGGTGAAAGCGACATCGAACAGCACCCCCGAGAGCAGCAGCGGCACCAGCACGAACGACATTTCCACCGCGCCGAAGCGACTCGCGGCAACGCCGAGCATGGCGAGAATGAAGCCACAGAACTGGCTGCCGACATCGCCCATGAAAATCCGCGCGCGCGGGAAATTGAACGGCAGGAAGCCCGCGACCCCGGCAGCGAGCAAGAGGGCGGCGAAATAGACGAACCAGCCGCTCTGCCGCTCGGCGATCGCCGCCAGCACGCCGGCCGCCACCAATGTCACCCCGCCGGCGAGGCCATCCAGCCCATCGATGAAATTCATCGCGTTGGTGGCGAACAGAATCCACACCAGCGTCGCCATCGCGCCGATCGCGCCCAGATGCAGCGGGCCGAAATAGGGCACGTTGTAGAGCTCGACATACACCCCGCTGCCGATCGCGAGCAGGGCCGCGGCGAGCTGGGCGGTGAGTTTGACGATGAACGGCCAGTCCCGCATATCGTCGAGCAGGGCAACGAGCGCGATCGCCGCCGCCGCCAGGATCACGCCACGGAAATACGGATCGGCGAGGCGGGAGAAATGCGCGTAGCGATAGAGAATGGCGATGCCGGCCAGGAAGGCCACCACGATGCCGACACCGCCGCCCTTCGGCGTCGGCTGACGATGCGCCTTGCGCGCATCCGGCCGGTCCATCAGCCGAAGGCGGATCATCAACGCCACCAGCGCTGCCGAGAGCAGCGCCAGACCGGCGGCAAACATCAGATGTTTGGCGAAAGCGAGCAGGGTCATGCGGCGGACCATGGCGAAGCCCGGCGCGCTGGGCAACCGCCGGGGCTGGTGTTGGGTGCGGGCCGGATCGGGCTATAAGGGGAAGGCATGGCTCGCAACAGATCCCTCCCGCGCATCGCGTTGAACATCACCCTCGACGCCATCCTGGCGGCGGGCGCGGTGCCGGTCGCGTATTGGCTGGCACGGCCGGGCGGTGCGCTGCCTGCGTGGTGGGAATGGCCGGCCGGGGCACTCGCGCTGCTGTTGGGCGGCCTGCCGTTCCGGCTTTCCACGCAATACTGGCGCTTTGCCGGGCTGGGCGATCTGCTCGGCGTCGCCGGCGGCAGTCTGGCGGGGGCGGCGCTGTTCGCGCTGCTGCTGCGCGCCGGCGGCACTCCCTGGCCGAATCTCGGCTTTCCGCTCATCCACATGCTCACCCTGCTCGCTCTCCTCGGTGCGCCACGCGTCGCCTACCGGCTGAGCCAGGAGCACCGGCACGGCGAGGCGCCGGCGGGCGCGGTGCAGCGCGTGCTGCTGGTCGGCACCGGCGAGGGGGCCGATCTGTTCCTGCGGGCGCTAGCGCAGGACCGGCAGCCGGCGTTCCGGGTGATCGGCCTGCTGTCGCTCTCGCAGCGCCAGGCCGGCCGGCGCATCCATGGCTACCCGATCCTCGGCGTGCTGGATGACGCGGGCGCCGTGCTGGACCGGCTGCAGGCGCAAGGGGGGCTGCCGGGCATGGTCGTGGTGACGGCGCCCGAACTCTCGGGGCCGGCGCTGGCGCAATTGATCGAGGCGGCCGAGCGGCGCGGCCTGCCGGTGCGCCGCGCGCCGCGCCCGACGGCGCTGCATCCGTCCCCGCATGGCATCGAGTTGCGCCCGGTCGCGATCGAGGATCTGCTGAACCGCCCGCAGGTGGCGCTCGACCGCGAGGGTATGGCGCGGCTGGTGCAGGGCCAACGCGTGCTGGTCACCGGCGCCGGCGGCACGATCGGTAGCGAACTGGCGCGCCAGGTGGCGGCCCTCGGGCCGGAGCGGCTGCTGCTGCTCGATAATGGCGAATACGCGCTGTGGCAGATCGACATGGAACTGGCCGAGAGCCATCCGCAGGTGCCGCGGCAGGCGGTGATCGCCGACATTCGCGATGAGGCGCGCATCCGCGCCATCATCGAGCAATGGCGCCCGCAACTGGTGTTCCACGCCGCGGCGCTCAAGCATGTGCCGATGGTGGAGTCGAACCCGCTGGAGGGACTGCTGACCAACGCGCTCGGCACCCGTCAGGTGGCCGATGCGGCGCGCGCCGCCGGTGCGCGGGCGATGGTGCTGATCTCGACCGACAAGGCGGTGAACCCGACCAGCGTGATGGGTGCGTCGAAGCGTCTGGCCGAGATGTATTGCCAGGGCCTCGATGTGGCGGCACGGCAGGGCGGCGCGGGCATGCGCTGCATCACCGTGCGCTTCGGTAATGTGCTGGGCAGCACCGGCTCGGTGGTGCCGCTGTTTCAGCGTCAATTGGAGCGCGGTGGCCCGCTCACCGTCACCCACCCCGACATGCAGCGCTATTTCATGACGGTGCGCGAGGCGGTGGGGCTGGTGTTGCAGGCGAGCGTCGCTGGGGTAGGCGAGACGGCCCAGGATGGCGGCATTTTCGTGCTCGACATGGGTCCGCCGGTGAAGATCGTCGATCTGGCGCGGCAGATGATCCGTCTGGCTGGCTTGCGGCCGGAGCAGGATGTCGGCATCAGCTTCACCGGGCTGCGTCCGGGCGAGAAGCTCTATGAGGAATTGTTCCACGGCCGCGAGCCGCCGGCGCCCACCGGCACGCCCGGCCTGCTGATGGCGACGCCGCGCACCGCCGATCCGGCGATCGTCGGGCGCGCCATCGACGAGATCGCCAGCGCCTGCCGTGGCGGCCAGACGCGCCTCGCTTTGGCCACGCTGGCGAGGCTGGTCCCCGAGTTCGAACACAACAGCGACGGCGACGGCAAGGGGGTCTGGGGCCTCCAGGCCCCAGCGGGTCGAGGGCAGCGCCCTCGCCTGGAAATCGAAAACCCGGACAAATAAATGCAGAATTCCCCCCTCCCCTTTCTCGATCTCAAAGCCCAGCAACGCCGTATCGAACCCGAATTGCGCCGGAGGCTGGAGGCGGTGCTGGCGCATTGCCAGTTCGTGCTAGGCCCGGAAGTGGCCGAGCTCGAGGAAAAACTCGCCGCCTTCTGCGGGGCGGCACATTGCGTGGGTGTGAGCTCCGGCACCGATGCGTTGCAGATCGCGCTGATGGCCGAGGGCATCGGGCGCGGCGATGCGGTGTTTCTGCCCGCCTTCACCTACACCGCGACCGCCGAGGTGCCATTGTTGCTCGGCGCGACGCCGGTGTTCGTCGATGTCGATCCGGCCACGTTTCAGATCGACCCCGTGCATCTGCGCGCCCGCATCGCCGCGGTGGCGGCGCGCGGCGTGTTGCGGCCGAGGGCGGTGATCGGCGTCGATCTGTTCGGCCAGCCCGCCGACTGGCCGGCGCTCGATGCCATCGCCGGGGAAGGCGGGTTGTTCACTCTCGATGACTGCGCGCAGAGTTTCGGCGCCCGCCTGCACGGCGCGCGGCTGGGGACGCAGGCGGCGGCGACGGCGACCAGTTTTTTCCCCTCCAAGCCGCTCGGCGCCTATGGCGATGGCGGCGCGTTGTTCACCGAGAGCGCAGAGCGTGCGGCGCTGTATCGCAGCCTGCGCACGCATGGCGAGGGGGCGTCGCGCTACGAGGTGTTGCATACCGGCGTGAACGGGCGGCTCGATACGTTGCAGGCGGCGGTGCTGCTGGCCAAGCTCTCGGTTTTCGAGGCGGAGCTGGCCGCGCGGGCGCGCATCGCGGCGTGGTATGATGCGCTGCTGCCGGCGGGCGTGATCCGCCCGGCGCGCGTGGCCGATGCGGAGAGCGCGTGGGCGATCTATGCCGTGCTGCTGCCCGACGCGGCGACGCGCGCGCGGTTGCAGTCGGCGCTGCGCGAGGCCGGCATTCCGACGGCGATCTATTATCCGCGCCCGCTGCACCAGCAACCGGCGTATCGGGCGCAGCACGATGGCAGCGCGCTGCCGGTCTCGGAGGACTTGGCCGCGCGGATTCTGGCGCTGCCGATCCATCCCGATCTCGGCGAGGCCGATGTCGGGCGGGTGTGTGACGCGGTGCGCGCCGCACTCGGGTGAAAGCGGTAAGGACAGGGTGAGGAGGGACGCATGACCTATCTCGATCTCGCGAAGCTGCGCACGACGCCGGTGGCGCGCGAGCCGTTCGCGCATGTGATCGTGCCGGATTTCGTGCCGCCCACGGCGCTCGCCGGGGTGCTCGCCGATCTGCCGGCGATGGAACGCGGCGGCTCGTTCCCGATCAACTCGCTGCGGCTCGGGCCGGCGGCGATGGCGATGGTGCGCGAACTCGAAGGTGACGGCTTTCGCGACGCCATCGCGACGCTGTTCGGCCTCGACCTCGATGCGGCGCCGACGATGGTCACTTTGCGCGGGCGGGCGCGCGAGCGTGACGGGGCGATCCATTGCGACTCGGCGACCAAGCGGGTCACGGTGCTGCTCTACCTCAACCCGGCGACCGATGCGTGGGAACGGCAGGAGGGCTGCCTGCGCCTGCTGCGCGGGCCAGGCGATCTGGAGGATTTCGTCGCCGAGGTGCCGCCGGTGAACGGCACCCTGCTGGCGTTCCCGAATGCCGCGAACGCCTGGCACGGGCATAAAACCTTTGTCGGGCCGCGCTATGTGGTGCAATTGAACTACATGACCAACGATCACGCGGCACGCGCGGAAATCCGCCGTCATAAACTCTCCGCCTTCGTCAAACGGCTGACGGCGGCGGTATGACACTTTATTTGGAACCACGCGTGGGCCGGTGCCGCACTTGTTCGTAACCATCACGTGAGCGTCGCCGCACGGCTGGAGCGCCTGCCCTTCGCGCGGTTCCATCGGCGTCTGCTGATGATGGGCGGCCTCGGCTACACCTTCGACGGCTTGGACGCCGCCGTGCTCGCCTTCGTGCTGCCGGTGCTGCGCACGCGCTGGGCGCTGAGCAGCGTGCAGACCGGGCTGCTCGGCAGTGGCACCTATATCGGCTATTTTTTCGGCGCCCTGCTCGCCGGCACGCTCGGCGACGTGATCGGGCGGCGGAGCGTGATGCTATGGGCGCTGGTGATCTACTGCGTCGCCTCGGCCTTCAGCGCGCTGGTGGATGACTGGCCGGCGTTTTTCATCCTACGCATCATTGCCGGCTTCGGCACCGGGGCGGAATCGGCGATCGTCGCGCCGTTTCTGGCCGAATTCGTCGCCGGGCGTTATCGCGGCCGCTTCACCGGGGCGCTCACCGGGTTTTTCTCCTTCGGCTTCGTCGGCGCCGCCCTGCTCAGCTATGCGCTGCTGCCGGCCTTCGCCGGCGCGTGGCGGGTGGAATTGCTGATCACCGCGCTGCCGATCGTGATGCTGCTGTGGTGGCGGCGGGCGCTGCCGGAATCGCCGCGCTGGCTGGTCGGGCGTGGGCGCGCGGCGGAGGCGGCGGCGATTCTGGACCGTATCGAGCGCGAGATCGAGGCCGACGGCCACACCTTGCCACCGCCCGCCCCGGAGGCGCCGGCGCCGCTGGCGCGCGCCGGGCGCGGCGGCATATTGGCCAATCTCGCCGCCCTGTGGTCGCGCAAGCTGGCGCGGATCACTGCCATGGCGTGGATCATGTGGCTCTCGATCACCTTCAGCTTCTATGCGTTCTTCACCTGGATCCCTGGCCTGCTGGTGCAGAGCGGCATGACGATCACGCGCAGCTTCGGCTATTCGCTGGTGATCTATGTGGCGCAGATCCCGGGCTATCTGCTCTCCGCCTACACCAACGAGCGGCTGGGCCGGCGCGCCACCATCACCGGCGGGCTGCTGCTCGGCGGCCTCGCCGCCATGGCGCTGGCCGCCTCGCATAGCGACCGCGCGATCATGCTCGGCGGCTTTGCGCTGTCGTTGTTCATGAGCGCGGCCTATGGCGGCATCTATGCCTACACGCCCGAGGTGTTCCCAACCGATATCCGCACGACCGGCGTCGGCACCGCCTCGGCGATCGGCCGGCTGGGGGCGATCGCCTCGCCGATCCTGGTCGGCGCGATCTTTCCGCGCTTCGGCTTTCTCGGCGTGTTCGGCATGACCACGCTGGTGCTGCTGCTCGGTGCCGCCGCCGTGCTGCTGCTCGGCCTGCCGACCACCGGGCGCACGCTCGAGGAGATCGCCGCCGAGGAACTCGGGCCTACGGCCATGCGGTAGACATGATGCCGCAGTCTGCAGATCCCCGCACCCCCACCCGGCCACCCATTCAGCATACTGTCGTGGGTGGCCGGGCGGGGGTGCGGGAAGGTGCAGACTGCCCTACTCTAACGTAAGGGAGATCACGATGCCGCAGACGTTATTCACCAACGCCCGCATTCTCGACGCCGAAAACGGCTCGCGCGAGGGCCATGTGCTGGTGGAAGACGGGCTGATCCGCGATCTGGCGGCGCGCCCGATGGCGGCGGAGGGGCGGCGGGTGTTCGATCTGCGCGGGCGCACGCTGATGCCGGGGTTGATCGACTGCCATGTGCATGTCGTCGCCGGCATGATGAACCTCGCCGCCAATGCGCAACTGCCCGAGGCGATCGCCGTGCTGCGCGCGCTGCCGATCCTGCGCGGCATGCTCGATCGCGGTTTCACCACGGTGCGCGATGTCGGCGGCGCGCCACCAGCACTCGCCGAGGCGATCGAGCAGGGCCTCGCGGTCGGGCCACGGCTGATCTGCTGCGGCAAGGCTTTGTCGAAAACCGGCGGCCATGCCGATCTGCGCCCGCGCCACGATCGCTACGATGCCACCCGCTGGGGCGGCAATTTCGGCGCCCTCGGCCGCGTCGCCGATGGGGTGGAGGCGGTGCGCCGCGCCTGTCGGCAGGAATTGCGCCAGGGGGCGGCTTTCATCAAGATCATGGCCAATGGCGGTGTCGCAAGCCCCACCGACCCGATCGCCTGGCAGGGCTACGCGCCGGAGGAGATCCGCGTCGCGGTGCAGGAGGCGGCGGATGCGCAAACCTATGTCGCAGCGCATCTCTACACACCGGAGGCGATCGCGCGCTCCATCGACTGCGGGGTGCATTCGCTCGAACACTGCAACCTGATCGATGCGCCCACCGCGCGCCGCGCCGCCGCCGCCGGCTGCGTCGTAGTGCCGACGCTGGTAACTTACGAGGCGCTGGCCGAGGAAGGCGCTGGCCTCGGCCTGCCGCCGGCCTCGATCGCCAAGATCGAGGATGTGCGCGCCGCCGGCCTGGCGAGCCTCGCCATTCTGCGCGAGGCCGGCGTCACCCTCGCCTATGGCACCGATCTGCTCGGCGAGACGCAGCGCCGGCAGAGCGAGGAATTCGCCATCCGCGCCCGCGCGCTGCCAGCGGCGGAGATTCTCGCCAGCGCCACCACCATCGCGGCCCGGCTGATCGGCATGGCAGGCCGGCTCGGCGTGGTGGCGGAGGGCGCGATCGCCGATCTGATCGTGGTGGAGGGCGACCCGCTGCGCGACATCACCCTGCTCGCCGACCCGGCGCGCCACATCAGCCTGGTGATGCAGGGCGG
>DAHXNW010000283.1 GCA_027365195.1 Acetobacteraceae bacterium | reverse complement strand
CCAGTGCCGCGGTTGCCGCCGCGCGCGCCTGTGCCAGCGCCTGCATCCGCTGCCCCGCCTCGGCGGTCTGCCGCTCCGCCGCCTGCAACCGCGCTGCCGCTGCGATCCGCGCGGTGGCGAGCGTCGCGGCGCGGGCGAGGGCGGCGCGGGCGCGCTCGGCCTGCGCGCGCTGGGTCGCGAGGCGGGCACGGCGATCCTGCACCGTGTCGTGCAGTTGCTGGCGGGTATCGACGGCGCCGGCTGGTGCGACGGTTTCGGATGGCGCGGTCTGCGCCTGCGCGAGGCCGGGCAGCAGCAGCGCGTAGAGGCAGCGCGCCACCAGCCGGCGTATCCGGGTGATGCTCAGGGGTCGCGCAGCGATGATCCGCTCATCTCCACTGGCTGATCCAGGCCGAGCAAAGCGAGCAGCGTCGGCGCGATATCGGCGAGGCGGCCATCGTGCAGCGGCGCATCGCCAGCGCCGGCGAGCAGCACCGGCACCGGATTGGTGGTGTGTGCGGTATGCGGACCGCCGCTCTCCGGGTCGCGCATCATTTCGCAATTGCCGTGATCGGCCGTCACCAGCAGGCAGCCGCCAGCCGCGTCCACCGCCTCGGCGATGCGCCCGAGGCAGGTATCGACGCATTCCACCGCGCGGATCGCGGCATCGAGCTTGCCGGTATGGCCCACCATGTCCGGGTTGGCGAAATTCAGCACGATCAGATCGAACGCACCGCCGCCGATCGCCGCCACCGCCCGCTCGGCGAGGTCTGGCGCCGACATCTCGGGTTGCAGATCGTAGGTCGCGACCTTCGGCGAGGCGACCATCGCACGCTCCTCGCCCGGATTCGGCCGCTCCTCGCCACCGTTGAAGAAATAGGTCACATGCGGATATTTCTCGGTCTCGGCGAGGCGCAACTGGCGCCGCCCGGCGGCGGCGACCACTTGGCCGAGCAGATGGCGCATCGGCTGCGGGGCGAACAGCGTGGCCAGATGGGCGTCGAGTGCGGTGCTGTACTGCGTCATCCCCACCGCTGCGGCAAAGCGCGGGGTACGCGGGCGGGCGAAGCCGTCGAAGCCAGGGTCGAGCAGGGCAGCGAGGATTTCGCGTACCCGGTCGGCGCGGAAGTTGAAGCACAGCAGCCCGTCGCCGTCGGCCATGCCGGCATAGTCGCCGAGCACCGCGGGCGGCAGGAATTCATCGCCGGTATCGGCGGCATAGGCGGCGGCGATGGCCTCCCGCGCGCCGGCGAAACGCGCCCCCTCGCCGAGGGTAAGGGCGCGCCAGGCACGCTCCACCCGCTCCCACCGCCGGTCGCGGTCCATCGCGAAATACCGCCCGCAGAGCGTGCCGATCCGCACGCCATCTGGCAGCGCGGCGGCAAACCGGCCCACATCCTCCGCGGCGCTGCGCGGTGGTGTGTCGCGCCCGTCGGTGAAGCCATGCAGCACCACGCCCACCCCGGCCTCGTGCAGCAGCCGCGCGAGCGCCAGCGCATGGTCCTGATGCGCATGCACCCCGCCGGGCGAGAGCAGGCCGAGCAGATGACACACCCCGCCGGACGTACGCAGCGCCTCGATCAGCGCGCGCAGCGCCGGGTTGGTGGCGAGGCTGCCATCGTCGATGGCAGCGCCGATGCGCACCAACTCCTGCATCACCACCCGCCCGGCGCCGATATTCAGATGGCCGACCTCGGAATTGCCCATCTGCCCCGCCGGCAGGCCGACATCGAGGCCGGAGGTGCGCAGGAAAGCATGCGGACAGGACTGCCACAGCCGATCGAACACCGGGGTGCGGGCGAGGCGCACCGCGTTATCCTCCGGCGCCTCGCGCCAGCCCCAGCCATCGAGAATGGTCAACATCACCGGGCGCCGCTGCTGCGTGTTCATGGCTCTATTGTATCACCATTGATCAGCGGGCTGGAAGGGAAGGGCGGTCGTGGGCAGCCTGCCTCACGATCAGCCGAAATCCAGAATAGCGGCACCGATGCCGATGACCAGCGCCGCCACCATGCCGCGTTGGCCAGGGCGTTCGTGGAGAAACCACCAGGCAAACAGGAGGCCAAATAGCATGGCGGTTTCGCGCAGGGCGGCGATCGCGGCAATGGGTGCGGACGCCATCGCCCAGAGGGCGAGCGTGTAGGAGGTAACGGAGCAGAAGCCGCCACCAAACCCGTTTCGCACGACGCGCCACGAGTTGCCGGTCGTGAACAACTGCCCGAGGCGACCCCGCAACAGGATCAGAGACGTGGGGAACGCTGGCAGCACGAACGTCCAGATCCCATAGGCAACCGGCGAGTGAGAGAGCCGGACGCCGAATCCGTCGTTCACGGTATAGAGAGCGATGATCGCCGCATTGCCGATGGCAAGCAGGAGCGCGCGGCCTTCCCCGTGGTTGCCCTGGCGGCGCGCGAGCAGCATCACGCCAAACGAAATCAGCAGTAATCCGGCCCAGCCGCCGAGGCCGAGATGCTCGCCGAAGCCCAGGATCGCGATCGTCGCGGTGAGCGCCGGCGCAACCCCGCGCATGACCGGATAGGTCAGGCTGACTGCGCCGAGCGTGTAGGTTTCCGCGATGAGATTGAAGTAGAGGATATGCAGCAGCATCGAGATCACGAGATGCGGCCAGGCGGCGGCGGTGGTCGCGGGAAGCAACGGCAGCACGCTCAGCCCGAGCGTTGCCGCACCGAGCGTGAGGGCGGCCGTCGATATCCGGCGATCCACGCC
>DAHXNW010000187.1 GCA_027365195.1 Acetobacteraceae bacterium | reverse complement strand
TCAACCACCACCCAGAATCGCCACCATCGCCGTCGCCCACGCCTTCTGATGTAGTGAAGACCTTTTTGGATAACTCGTTGATTTACAACGAGCGAACCTCCTGAAAATCCTCCAATCCGCGAAGACGGGTTAAGCGCGACGGGCAGGCGCTTCTTCTCGTCGAGCGGGCGGTTGGCAAGGCGCTCACCCTGTCCGACCGCGCCTACGTGCTTGAGCAGGGCCGCGTGGTGCTGAACGGCCCGTGCGCACGGGTCAGAGACAACCGGCTGCTGCGCGACGCCTATCTCGGTCTTTGAAGCTGGCTTTTGAGAGTGGTTTCTGATCGGAACCGGGACTGCCGCAAGATTGGGTGAGATCTGGATCGCTTCCGTGCCGGCGGGAACGACGGTCCCTCCCTTGAGCACGCCGCGCAAACCTTTGATGTGGCCGAACGGCCAGTGCGAGAGGTTGCAGAGCGTGCGCGTGCGAATTTTGCCGCCCTCGCGATAGCTCTCGCGGAGCAGGATGGCGGGGGGCGAGTTTCGGTTGGGGTCACTACACGATTTGTACAAAACTGCACGCTACGCAAACCAACCTGCCGACACATCCGAATGACTTGACGGTGCCCCATCAGAGCATGCGTCGAGCGGCATCAATCGCCGTCCGTCGGGGGCTCACTCACCCCCGGCAGCGACCGGCTTGTCGCGCTTTGGATCGAACGGAAACATCAGTCCCGCTGCGAGAAAACCGCCATCGACGTTGAGCGTGTGGCCGGTGATGTAGAGGGCATCGTCGGACGCCAAGAATGCCGCCGCCGCCGCGATTTCCGCCGGCTCACCGTAGCGGCGCTGCGGGATCAGGCGGTGATAAGCGTCGATCGTCTCCTGTGTGTGCATGCCGCGCCCAGTCTCGGTCATGATCGGGCCGGGGGCGATGGCATTGACGGTGATGCCAGCCTCGGCGAGTTCCACTGCCATGATCTTTGTCAGCACCTCCAATCCGGCCTTCGAAGCGCCATAGGCGGAGCGGCCGACTCCGCCCTTCTGACCGGAGAGGGAGACGATGTTAATGATGCGACCGCTGCGCTGGCGCATCATCTGCCGCGCCGCCTGCTGGCTGCATAGGAACGCCCCGGTGAGGTTGATGCGGATCGTCCGCTCCCATTCCTCCAGCGTCGTGTCCACCAGCAGGCGCGTGGCGCCGATGCCGGCGTTGTTCACCAGGATATCGAGCCGCCCGAAACGTTCGAGGATAGCGGCGAACAACGCCTCGATCTGCGCCGGGTCGGCGACATCGCAGGCAATGGCGATGGCGCGCCGCCCGATGGCCTGCGCCGCCGCCTCCGCCTCCGCGGCGTCGCGGTCGCTGATGACGACCCGCGCCCCCTCCGCCGCCATGCGCTCGGCGACGGCGCGGCCGATGCCACGCGCCGAACCGGTGATAAGGGCAACCCGGTTGTTGAGCTTCATCGTTTGGCTCCCTCGGAATAATGGGCGGCGATCACGGCCGGCCGGCGCGGGCTTGCAGGAAGAAGGAGGGACCGCCGATCTGGCCGCCTTTGAGGACCATCTCGCTTCCGTCGAGGGCACGCCCCGGCGCCAGCGCTCGGCAGATTGGCGCGCCGGGCGCCAGCGAGGCGACCATCTCCAGCGCGTCGATTTCGAGCCGGCGAACCGCCGCGCTGGACGTATCGCCGCCGGCGATCACGAAGCGCCCGAAGCTTTGTCGTTCGAGCAGGCCGGCGAGCAGGCCGGCAAGACGGTCGGTGAGGGCCCTCCCGCTCTGCATCCGCGCTTCCGCGGCGGACAGGCCGGACTGGCCGAAATGCGCGACGAGCTGGTGCTCCCGCGGGTCGCCGGGGCCGGTGGAGCTGTGCAGCACGACGCTCTGCCCGGCCGTCGCCGCCGCTAGCACGCGACCGATCAGGTCAATGGCATGCGGCCCGTCGGGCGGTTCGCGGGTCAGCGCCACCGGGTCCACCGCGATCCCGACAAAACCGGCCTGCAGCGCGGCGGCGATCTGCGCGCCGGTGGCGGGCGAGCAACTGCCGGAGATCACCAGCAGTCGGTCGACTGGCCGCGCCGTCATGGCGGGCGGCTTCACCGGCAGTGCGCCGGCCTGACGCCAGGCCGCCGTCAGCGCGTACTCGACACCGGAGGAGCCGACCACGAACATCTGCCCCCGCGCCTGCGCGAGCGCATCCAGCAGCGCGCCGACCGGCGCCTCGTCGGCCTCGGTGAACAGATCGATCAGCACCGCATCCGGCGCCTCGGCCATCGCCGCCTCCCAACCCCGCCGCGCGCCGGCAGCGGAGGCGGCGATCTGCACGGCGGAGAGCAGGGCCATGCGCTGGTCGGTCTGGGCGCCGATGTGCCGGCGCAGATCGGCCTCATGCATCGGCGTGACCGGATGCACGCTCATCGTCGGGTGCCGGTCGAGGCGGTGGATCATGCCATCCACGTTGTGCCGCGCGAACAGCGTGCCGAAGGCGCTGTGCCGGCCGAGTTTCGGCGCACCGGCGACGACCGGAATCGGGCCGGTGCGCAATGATGTGCGGGCGAGGCCCATCACCCGGCCGATGCTGCCGATGCCGGGCGAGGAGTCGAAGGTCGAGCAGGTCTTGTAGTGCAGGATCGGCGCGCCGGTACCGGCCAGCGCGGCGAACACCGGCGGCATGGCGGTGTCCATCTCCTTCGGCGTGAAGGTGCGGCTGTTGCCGGCGAGGCCGACGGCGTCCAGATCGCCGAACCGCGCCAGAGTCTCGGCCGAGGGCAGATCGACGAACAGTACGGTGCGCATCCCGGCGGCTGCGAGGCACTCCATGGCATCGGTCGAGCCGGTGAAGTCGTCGCCATAGAAAGCGATGCGCGGCACGGCTTCCATCACGCCCCCGCTCCCGGCCGGGCGAATTGCCGCAGCGCCGCGCGCAGCGCCGACCGGTCCGCCGCGTAGCGGTCGAGCGGGATGCCGGCGACCGCCGCCTCCCACGCCTCGCGCAGGCTGCGCACGCCCGCCCCCGGCCCGTCGGGATGGGCGATGATGCCGCCGCCGGCGAGATAGAGCAGGTCGAGGCTGCGGAGCGCGGTCCAGGTATCCGGCGCCTGCGCCGCCGACTGGCCGGACGAGAACACCGGCATGATCGGCGAAGTGCCCGCGAACGGCGCGAGGCAGGCACGGGCGGATTCGATCACGCTCGCGTCCGGCTCCCAGAACTTGCTGCGCAGGCCGTTGACGTGCAGATGGTCCACGCCCGCGAGCCGCCAGATCTTTTGATAGACGGCGTAATCAAAGCCGAGCATCGGCGCGCGGGTGAACATGCCGAAGCCGTTGCGGTGGCCGTGGATCGGCACCGTGGCGTGGCGGCGCAGCCGGGTCACGGCGGCGGGACCGGTCCAGTTCACGCTGACCATCACGCAGGTGCCGCCTGCCTGCACAACCATGTCGTGGTGTCGCAGCATTACCTCGGCGTCGCCGGAAATATTGAACGCCATCATCACCTTGCGCCCGGTGCGGTCGGCATGGCGGTTGATGACCGGCATCACCGCGCGCACCCGCTCGGCAAGCGGCGCATAGGGCGGGTCACCCATGACCTCATCGTCCTTGATGAAGTCGATGTCGGCGGCGCAGAGCCGATCGATCAGATCGGCGGTCTCCTCCGGCGAGAGGCCGATGCTAGGCTTGATGATGGTGCCGATCAGCGGGCGGCCGCACACGCCGGTGACCGCGCGCGTGCCGGCGACGCCGAAACGCGGGCCGGGAAACTGCGCCGCATACTCCGCCGGCAGATCGAGATCGACCACGCGAAGCCCGGTGACCTCGCCGAGTTCGAACAGGTTGCCGGCGACCGTCGCCAGCAGCGTTGGCAGGTTCGGGCCGACATTGTGGACCGGAAAACCGATCTCGATCAGGCCGCGATGATACGGCCCGGTCGCCCGCTCACGGCGCGCGAAAGCGCTCTCAAGGCTCGGCGCGGCGACATCCGCCAGCGTCTGCACGGAGATGACGCGGGCACGCGAACGCGCCCTCAGCGCCGGCGTCTCGCCCGGCACGGCGACGAAGGTGCCGCTGGATTGCTCACCGGCGATGATCTCGGCGACCCTCTCCAGCGGCAGATAGGATTCCACCAGATAGCGGGCCGAGAATTCCCGGCGCGCGTCACCGCTCTCCACCGACGGCGCGGGGACCAGGGACATCTCAGGCGGCCCGGCAGGTCAACCCGCCATCGACCGGCAGGCAGACACCGGTGATGTACTGCGCCTCGTCGGACGCGAGGAAGACCGCGGCCGCCGCGATGTCCCACGCCGTTCCCATGTGCCCCATCGGGCAGGCCGCGTCCCGCGCCCGCACCATGTCGGCGGCATCGGCGTACTGGCCGCTGATCTGCTGGTGGATCAGCGGCGTGTTCATCAGCCCTGGCATGATCGCATTCGCCCGGATCCCTTGGCGCGCATATTGTAGGGCGAGGCCGACCGTGAACTGGTTCACGCCTGCCTTGGCGGCGTAATAGGCAGCGTAGGGATAGCCGGTGTAGCGGATCGCGGCGACGGACGAGATGTTGACGATGGCGCCCTTGCCTTGGCGTAGCATGACCGGCAGCACGTGCTTGCAGGTCAGGAACGCGCCGCGCAGATTGACGTCGAGCACCGTATCCCACTGCGCCTCGGTCAGTTCGACCGGGCCGCCCATGATCGTCGTGCCGACATTGTTGTGCAGCACATCGATCCGTCCATGTGCAGCCATCGTGTCCGCAACCACCCGCGCCACGTCCTCCGACCGGGCCACGTCGGCGCCGAAGGCAATGCACTGCCCGTCCAGCGCGGCGATGACGGCACGGGTCTGCTCGGCAGCGTCGGGATTGCGGTCCACGGCGATGACGGACGCGCCTTCCTGCGCATAAGCCACGGCAGTCGCCTTGCCGTTGCCCCAGCCTTCGCCAACGCAGCCGGCCCCGAACACCAATGCAACCTTGCCCTGCAACCGGCGGCGGCCGGTCGGCCAGGGAACATCGGCCGCATTGCCCGCCTGGTTCACCGATGTCATGTCAATTTTCGCAGAACGCCAGGGGACGGATGGGCGAGCCGGATCCCTCGCGGATCTTCAGCGGCGTCGCCACGAACAGGCAGCGCGGCGACAGCTTGTCGAGGTTGGTGAGCATCTCGATGATCAGAATCCGGTTCGGCAGCCAGTGGGTGATGTGACCCGGCGTGTCGAGGCCCTGGCCGTCCACCACCGCCATGTCGCACGCCACCGTGTCGCAGCCGATGGCACGGATGCCGCGCTCCTTGAAGAAGATGACCGCATCCTCGGCAATGCCGGGTGCATTCTTGACGAACCAGGTACTTTGGCTGTCGGTCCGCCAGTAGCGCTGCATCCAGCCGAAATTGATCAGCGCGATCTCGCCCCTGGCGACCGCAACGCCGTGATCGCGCTCATAGGCCTCGACCATATCGCGCGTGATCAGATCGCCGGGCTTGAGATTGCGGTCAGCGAAATCGTAGACGACGGCGGGCGCGATCAGCGTGTCCGGCGAAAAACAGTCGATCGAGGCATTCTCCATCTGTGGATGGAAGTGCACCGGCGCATCGACATGCGTGCCGGTATGCTCGGAAATCATCAGCAACTGGCAGTAGTAACCGTCGCGTTCCTTCTCGCGTGCCTTGTCGATCACCAGCGGTGGATGCATCGGCCAGTTCGGGATGCCGCGCTCCAGCAGCGGCGACAGATCGACCACGCGCATGCCGCGCAGTGCGGCGGCGACCTGGGTGACGGGATTCGCTTGAGCGTCCATGGCAATTCCTCCGAGCGCGATGGGTGGTCAGTCGGCGCCGCCGCGGCCACGCAGATCGACGTAGACGGCGAGCAGCAGCACCAGCCCGACGGTGATCGACTGATAGGCTGACGGCAGGTTCATCAGGCTCATGCCGTTGGCGAGGCTTTCCATCAGCAGCGCGCCGAGCGCCGCGCCGGCCACGGTGCCGCGTCCGCCGAGCAGGCTGGTGCCCCCGATGACGGCGGCCGCAATGACGTTGAGCTCCAGTCCTTCCTCCGCGGTCGGCGGCGCGCTGTCCAGCCGCGCCACCAGCACGAGGCCGGCAAGCCCATAGAGCAGCCCCATCAAGGCGAACACCCACGAGGCATGCGCGCGGACGTCGATGCCGGCGAGCTGCGCGGCCTGGCGGTTGCCGCCGATGGCATAGAGATGCCGCCCAAAGCCGGTGTAGCGCAGCACGACACTGGTAAAGGCGATGATCGCCATGACGATGGCTACCGGCATCGGAATGCCGCGATAGCCGGCCGCTGTCACCACGGCGGCGAGCGCGACGATGCCGAACGCACCGGCCGGCAGGCCGACATTGGCGGCGAAGGAGGCGCGGATGCCAGCCGCCTGCTGTGCCCACCATTCACGCCACTGCAGGGCAGAGAATGCCAGCCACACCGCGACAAGCACGACGATGCTGATCGTCGTGGACAGCGAGGCATCCGAAATCACCAGCATTTTGTCGCCCGGCGAGATCGTCTCCGCTCCGGTGATCACCAGCGAGATGCCACGGATGGCAAGCAGGCTGGCCAGCGTGACGATGAAAGAGGGTACCTTCAGCCATGCCACCCACAGCGCGTGCCACATCCCGATCAGCAGACCGAAGCCGAGCGTGATGATCACAGTCGGCCAGAAGCCAAGGCCGAATGTGTTGCTTGCAAAGGCGGCCACCACCGCCGAGGCGGCGACGGTCGCGCCCAGCGAGAGGTCGATATAACCCGGCACCATGACCATCACCGCACCCGCAGCAAGCATCGCGGTGATCGCGACCTGCCCGCTCAGGTTGGTCAGGTTGCGGGCGCTGAGGAACAGGCCGCCGGTCAGGGCTTGCAGGATGGCCCATACCACCAGCAACACCAGGACCATCGGCAGCAGCCGCAACCGCCGCTGCGCGAAGAGGGCGGCACGCAGTCCGCCACGGGGTGCGGGAGGGGCGGTGGCCTCGGGCGGGGCGAGCGTGTGCGACATGTTCATGCGGCAGCCTCATGTTCGCCGGCAGCGTGCAACATCACCCGTTCCTCCGTCGCCTCACCGCGCGGCCACTCCCGTACAATCCGCCCCTCGTGCATGGCCAGCACGCGGTCAGCCATGCCGAGCACCTCGGGAAGGTCGGTGGAGACCAGGATGACACCCTTGCCGGCCGCGGTCAGGTCGTTGATCAGGTTGTAGAAATCGATGCGTGCGTTGACATCGACGCCCCGCGTCGGTTCCTCCAGAACGAACACGTCGGGTTCGGTCATCAGCCACTTCGCGGCGACGACTTTCTGCTGGTTGCCGCCGCTCAGCTGCTCGATCGGCTGGTCGATGGAGTCGCACTTGACCCGCAGATCCTCGATGTAGCGGTGGATGCTCTGCAACTCGGCGCGGCGGTCGATCGCGCCCATGCGGCTCAACTTCGGCAACGCCACCAGCGACATGTTGGTGGCGATGCTGTGCGCCGTGATCAGCCCGTCGCGCTTGCGCTCCGCAGGCAGGTAGGCGATGCCGTGGCGGATCGCATCCCCGGGGTCGCGCAGGCGGACCCCCCGCCCGCGCACGCGCATCGTGCCGCTGGTCTGCCCGGCGCGTGCCCCGAACAGCGACCGGGCGAGATCGAAGGCTCCCGAGCCGAGCAGACCGAAGAGTCCGACCACTTCGCCGGCCCGCACCGTGAGCGAGACATCGCGCACGATGTCGCCGCGTTGTGCGAGCGGATGGCGCACCGACCAGCCCTGCAGGTCCAGCACCGGCTGGCCGACCGGCGCCGGGCGCTTCGGATACATCTCTGTGAGCTCACGCCCGACCATCGCGCGGATCACGCGGCGCGGCGTATCGCCGCCGCGTTCCAGGCGGAAGTGCTCGACCACGCTGCCATCACGCATCACGGTGACGACGTTGGCGATGCGCTCGAATTCGTGCAGGCGGTGGGAAATGTAGATCGTTGTCACGCCGTGCTGGTGCAGGTCGGCGATCCGTGCGAACAACAGCTCCGTCTCGCGCTCGGTCAGGCTTGCGGTCGGCTCGTCGAGGATCAGCAGCTTCACGCCTTGGGTCATCGCACGGGCGATGCTGACCAGTTGCTGCTCATGCGTGCTCAGCTCGTCCATGCGCGCCAGCGGCGAGACCGGCAGGCGGAATATCCGCAACCAGTGCGCCGTGTCGGCCCATAGCTTGCGTGCGTCGATCAGGCCGAAGCGGCGTGGCTCGCGGTTGAGAAACAGGTATTCGCCCACCCGCAGCTCGGGCACGACGTTCAGTTCCTGCGGCACCAGGAACACACCGCAGCGCTCGGCATCACGGATGCTGTGCAGCTGGCGGGGAGCTCCGTCGATCTCGATGTTGCCGGCATAGTCGCTGGCACCGATCACGCCGGAGAGGATCTTCACCAGAGTCGATTTCCCGGCCCCGTTTTCCCCGGCGATGGCGTGGACATCGCCCTGTTCGAACGTGACCGATACCCTGCGCAGCGCGTGCGCTCCGCCGAACCACTTGTCGAGAGCAACAACCTTTGCGGCATGCGGGCGCACGGCGACCCCCTCCGTTCAGCGATGCGGGATCAGGACTTGGCGAACCACCACGGATACTGCTCGACACACTTGGCGAGGTTGTCCTTGGTGACGTTGAAGTTGATAACCTTGATCCATGGCACGTCCTTCAGCCCGTTGTTCACGGTGACGCCGGTGTTGATCGTCTCGCCATTGGCCAGCTTCTGCGCTGCGCGCGCCGCCTCGACCCCCGACTGGAAGAAGTCCGTGAAATTCGAGAGGGTCATCAGCCCCTGCTTGATCAGCTCCTGCGCATGCGATTCGGCATCGACGCCGTTTACCCAGACCTTGCCGGCCAGTCCCTGCGCCTGCAGCGCCTGGATGGCGCCGTAGGCGGTGCCGTCATTGGCGCAGATAATGGCGGCCACGTCGTTCTTCACCGTGGTCAGTGCGTTCTCGACCTGCTTGCGCGCCGAATCCGTCGACCAGCCCTTGTTGAACTGCTGCGAGACGATTTTGATCGCGCCCGACTCAAGATAGGGCTTGAGCACATTCAGGTAGCCCTTCTTCTCCTCCTGCGCGACGCTGGTGCCTTCCTCGCCGAGCACGAGCATGTAGTTGCCGCTGGGATGCGCCTTCACCGCCGCCTGGGCGATCGATTCCGCCATCTGGATCGCGTCTCGGCCAACGAAGCAGGCTACGTCGGATTTCTGTGCAAGAAAGTTGTAGTTGACGACCGGAACCTTGGCGCGGTTTGCCTTGCGTACCAGCGACGAGGCGGCAGCGCCATTGACCGGCGTCAGGATCAGAACATCGACCCCCTGTGTCAGCATGTTCTCGACCTGGCTGGTCTGCACCGTCTCCGATGCCTGCGATGCCTGGATGACATAGTGAATGCCGAGCTTCTTGGCCGCGCTTTCAAACCCGGCCTGATCGGCGTTCTTCCAGCGCAGTTGGTCGTAGTCCGGCAGAATGAAGCCGACCTTGGCCGGCTTGCCGGCAGCAAGCCCAGCGCGGGTGCCAGCCATGAACGCCAGCATGCCGGCCGCGCCGGCGCGCAGGAACGCCTGCCGCGTCAGGCCCACCGGTCGGATCTTCTGTTCGTCGTCCACGTTTTTCTTCCTTTGTGAATACGCCGGCGCCCAGCCGACGACTTTAGGTGTTGATGTCGCCGCGCTTGCCGCGACCGAGCCGTCTGTCCGGGTCCAGCGTAAAGGCGCGTCCCCAGGTCAGGTGCGTCTGCATGTTGCTACGAGCGCTACGCGCGTTGCCGTCGCGCACCGCTTCCATAATTGCGCGATGCTGCGCGGCATTCACCGACAACCGCTCGGGATGCGCATTGTGCAGGCGGCGCGACAGGCGGTACATCTTGTCGCGCAACTGCCGCAGCGCACGCACCATTTCGCCATTGCCATGGAATTCGGCAAAGGCGGTGTGGAAATCGAGGTCCAGCTGGTGATAGCGGATCGTGTCCCGGCGAACCGCCGCGGCTTCCTGATCCGCGATGATTTTCTCCAGTTCTGCACTCTGCTCCGCCGAGAGTCGCCCGGCGAGGGAGGCGACGATGTGGCATTCCATCACCATCCGCATCTCGTAGAAATCGAGCACTTCGCGGGCGGTGATCTCCGGCAGGCGGATGCCGTTATTCGGAGAGACGGTGATGAGCCCTTCGGCCCGCAGCCGCTCCAGGGCCGAGCGGACGGGGCCGAGACCAAGGCCAAGTTGCGCTGCGAGTGATCGCTCGGACAGTGCGGGGTCGGTGGCATCCGGGGAAAACAAATGGTCGCGGATCAGCGTGTAGGCCTCATCCTTGCGCAGCACGCGCCCGCCGCCGCGCAGATCCGCGTCTCGCTCCAAGCCGGCTTCGATAAGCGCAGCGCTTTCCATCTGCCGAAAGACCCTCAACTTATAGGTGCGGCATCGCATCCAATGTAACTGCGTGCAATACCTACCAGAACTGTCAGTGACATGTCAATGGGGTTTCAGGCAGGTTCTATGCCAGCACACGACAGCCCGCTCGCCATTTGCCAGAACTTCCTTAAAACATTGTTTTTATTGATAATGTGGGGGCTCTGATTCCCTTGGTGAACCCACACCCGTTGTCATGCGAAGTTCGCCGAGTTCCGCGCAGCGATCCTGACGTTCCTGCGCGAGGGGGTGCCGAGAAAGTGGCAAATATATTGCTATTACGTATCAGATAGCTTCCGCGTCATCTCGCCCAAGAATTTTCGGATTCTGGCGTGAACGGGGTATAGTCCAATCCCTTCAGGCTTGGCCGAGTTCGGCCCTGACGGCCGCCAGGAGCGCAGGCAGCTCATTCACCACGGTCGGGCGCAGGCGCGGCAGCTCCAGGCTGAAATACTGATGCGACACAACGTCGCGCAGCCCCGCCCAACCTCGCCAGTCCACGTCCGGGTGGCGCGCCAGCAACTCGGGCGGCAACAGCTTCGCCGCTTCGCCGATCTCCGCGAGCGCGTTCTTCAGCGCGCGATAGGTCCGCCGGTCAGCGCCCGGCAGGGCGGCGAAGGCGACGGCATCCAGACCGGCCGCAAACGCCAGCGCGTCCTCGGCCGCATCCCGGATATCCTCCAGCCGCTCGCGCGTGCCGCGCCGCCTCACCATACCCGCACCGCCTCGCGGTCGGCCGCGGCGCGCACCGTCAGGCGCAGGGCGCTGCGCTCCACCAGGTCCGCGGGCGCGTGCAGCAGATCGGACAAGTCCGCCCGCAGCGAGGCGAGACCGACAAGCGACATCTCGGCGGCCGGATCGAACTCTGCCATCAGGTCCACGTCGCTGTCAGCGCGCGCGTCGCCGCGCGCCACCGAGCCGAACACCCACAGCCCAACGAGGCCGCGCTGCTTCAGAGGCTGCGCCTGGGTCCGCAGCGTCCCGAGGACGGTTGCGAGATCGGGTGCCCTGCGCTCCTCGGCCAGGAACCGCTCGACCAGGCTGCCGACCAGTCCCTGCATGGTTTCACCGCGCGCGGCCGCGGCGACCTTCAGCCGGTCACGGGTGGCTTGCGGCAAGCGCACCGAGAGGAACGTGGGCGAGGATTGGGAGGTCGGCATCATCGTATCCTAGCACAACGCGCACATGTGCACATCCCAGAGCTGAGAGCGGCAGCCAGCCGGGGCCGCACGCGTCTTCATGCCGTAAGCTCGGCCACGGCCACCAGATCGCGCTGGCGCTGGCGCAGGCGGCGCTCATGGCTGGCCTGGTTCTTGGTACAGACCAGCCGATAGGGGCGGCCGGAGCGGTCGGTCGTCGTATCCACGTCGCTGCCCGCCTGCCGTATGCTGTGCTGGACATGCGCGCGCTCGGCTTCGGCGGCCTTCAGAACCCAGATACTTGCGCCCGGATCCGCCAGAAAGCGCGCGAGATCGGCACAGCGCGGGCAGCGGCACGGGATCTGGCTGTCACGGCGCCAGTCCGTCGGAGCGGCCAGCTTTTCGGCCATCCGGCGCCGCAGATGGGCGAGGCAGGCGGTCCGCAGCCGCGCCAGCGCCGCCGCCGCCCCCCGCACCACCTCCAGCCGGCACAAGCCCCGGGCCGCGGGGACCAGCACGGCGTCCATTCCGTAGACCTTCGGCCAAGCCAGGACATGCTCGATCGCCCGCTCGGCCAGAACCGGATCGATCGCGCCGAGGCCCAGCACCAGGTCGGCGACGATGCCGGCAGCCACGGCGGGACCGCTCTGGTGCCATGCCGACGGCGGCGTCGCGCGCGCCGCCCCTGACGGCAGCGCCGCCAGCAGGCGCGTTGCGACGCCGGTCAGATCGCAATCACCCGATGTGGCCCAGGCGGCTGCCGCGCGGGCCAGCAGATCGGCGCAGGCGCCGAGGGAGCCGGCGGCCGACCCCGCGACGATCAACTCGATCAGCGCCACGCGCCGGAGCGGCGCGAGTTGGCCGAGCGCCGCCATGATCGCGTCCGTGTCCGCCTTGCCGAAGCCACCGGCGATGATCCCGGTCAGGACGGTTTCGATCGTGGCCGTGTCGCCGAGATCGGCGAGCAGGCCGAGCATCTGTCCGGCTTCGCTCGGTTCCTTGCGCTCGGTGTCCCGCCAATCATGCTTTGGCCAGCGTCCGACCATGTGTTCGGCGAGGTCATGCGCATCGCGCCAGAGCGCGCCGCGGCAATCGGGATCGGCGGCGGCCCAGCGCCGGACGAGATCGCCGAGATATGGCAGTGTCGCGCCCAGTCCAGCCTGGCTCAACACGGCGAACAGACGCGCCCGCGGCCAGAACACCAGGGCGGCCCGGCGGTAGCTGCGCTCGAAGGAAGCGCCTTCGTTGCCGGTCGCCTCGTGGAACTGCTCCTCGTCCGGCGCCAGATCGGCGCAGGCACCGGGTGGCGCAATCTCGTCCTCCTCGCCGGGAATTTCGCCCAGATCGGACGCCGTGCCGTCAGGCCGTCGCCAGTCGGACAGCGTCACGCTGCGCTCGAACACCTCGCCGGCCTCGAACGCATCCACCGCGTCCCACCGGCCGCGTCGCGATCCATAGGTGTCGGCATACTCCGCCGCACCGCTTTCCTCGATGGTCAGCAACGCCAGGTGCGGATCGCACCCGGCGTCCCGCGCCGCGCCATTCAGCGACGCGGAACCGAGTTCGGCCGGCGTGTAGGCATGCTCCAGCGGATAGACCAGCTTTGGCCGGCAGGGCAGCGTCGGGGCCGGCGGTGTCCGTCCAGCGCCGCGGCAGGGCCGCGATGCGGGCCTGTTCCGCCGTGTAGTCCGGGGGGTGCGGCGCGCGACCGCGGCCGGAGCGGCTCCGGCGCAGGAGGTTGTAGATCAGGGCCAGGCGGCAGCCTTCGCTGACCGGCAGGATCTCGTGTACGCAGTCGGCATGGAAGGCAGCGAATGCCGCCTCTCCGGGGTCGCCGGTGCGCAGAGCGAGGCGCGCTTCCCGCCCCTTGTGCCGGATGATCAAGTCGCCGCCGCTGAAATGCGACGGCAATACCCCCGTGAGGGTGGCGAACATGCCGGCCACCTTCTCGGTATCGCGGTGGCTGACGAAGAAGCCGCCCTGGCCGTAGACCAGCAGCTTGTAGAATGCGGCGTCGATCGGCTCGTCCACGCCGAGGCCATCGCCGACCCGGGCCAGTATGTCTTCCAGCGTCCTGGCCCGGGTCGGCCGCCGAGCCGCACGCGATCCGGGCCAATCTGGCCGCAGCGCCGCACCATCGGGTCGATGATGGTCTGTTCGCCGCGGCCAAAGGGCGCCGGTTCCGCGGCGTCGATCAGTTGCCGGGCCTGGGTGGGGTTGTAAGCTCAAACCCGCGGAATTTCTGGAACCTTGTCAGATCAATGGGTTGGTCGATTTTCGCACAAACGATCCGGTCTCTCAGTCCTTCCAGAATTGGGTGAACCGATCTGCGGAGAGCTGGGTGTAGAGAACCGTGTGCTGGATGTTCCTGTGGCCGAGGTAGAGCTGGATGGCGCGGGTATCCTGGCCATCGTTGGCGAGTTTGAAGCCGGTCGCATGCCGCAGCATGTGCGGGTGGATCGGCATGCCCAGCCTGGCGGCGTCGCCGGCGCGGGCGATCAGCTTGCGGAAGGCTGCCGCAGTCATCGGCGCGTGGCGCTCGGTGACGAAGACATAGGCTGTGTCTAGATAATCGCGCAGCACCTTGTGCAAGGCCCGGCGTTCCGGCCCGCGCAAGGGATGGGTGCTCGGCAACCCATTCTTGTGGCGGCGCACGTGCAATAGCCCCTGCTTCAGATCGACCTGCTCG
The DNA here is from genome assembly GCA_027365195.1 of Acetobacteraceae bacterium. Classification (GTDB taxonomy): domain Bacteria; phylum Pseudomonadota; class Alphaproteobacteria; order Acetobacterales; family Acetobacteraceae; genus DAHXNW01. The sequence goes on along the minus strand of DAHXNW010000187.1, from coordinate 4,678 downwards.
CGCCTCAGGCCGACCAGTTCCGAGACGCGGAGCCCAGGGCGACCGAAGAAAGGCCCTTGTCCGATTGCCGGATGAGCCAAAGCCCAGTGAGCCAGACACGCAGAGGCAGCTTGGTGGAATGCAGCGGGGTGCGCGTGGTGACGGTGAACTGAAAGCGGCACTCGCCGTTCGAGCATTGATAGAGGTCAGGGCGCGCCTTGCGTCCAACATCACGCCCGGCCAATGCGACCGACTTTCGAAAACGCATGCCGGGCAGATGCGGCCACGCGGCCAGACCATGGCCGCCACGAGCCGGCGGCACTGGTCCTCGTCCGCAAACGCTTCGACCATGTCGTCCACGGTCGCAATCTCCGCCAGGCTTGCGCGCACATCGTCGATCATCGGGTACTTCCCGCTGATCACCAGGCGCATCATGTGCGAGGTCGCGGCAGAGTACAAGGGAATTGCTGTGTTTGGTTGATAAAGGCGATCTATTACAACTCCGCCATCCTGTCGCGCCTGCTGACCAGAGACTCGCCGAGCCCGAATTCAAAATACCTCGCTATGATCAAGAAGATCTCGCCGGCGGCGTGGCACCATATTCATCTCAACGGACACTACACCTTTCGCGGCGGGGCGGAGGTCATCGATCTGGACGCCATCGTGGCGGCGCTAAATTTGCGGTGACGGAAATTTCGGCGGTTTGGGCGTACACCCCCATCCGGCGCGGGCCGATCACGACACTTTTTACCTCCCCGCCAGCGCCCCCGGGCAACTCAGGGATCGTCGGTCACCGGGGCGGTGACGACGAGGAAGACAAGATTGCCGGTGCCGGTATTTTCGAGCCCGTGCGGCACGCCGGGGGGAAGAAAAATCACGTCATGGCGGCGCACCACGCGGCGCTCGCCGGCGATTTCCATCACCCCCTCGCCTTCGAGAACGTGATAGACCTGCTCTTGCACTTTATGGGAATGGAGGGCGACGCGCGCCATCGGCGCGTAGCACGAGATGCGGTGGTCGATCTGGCGCGAGCCCGCGGTCTCGGGATGGACGAGCAGCTTGGAGAGCGCGCCGCCGTGATGGCCGGGCAGCTCCTGCCAGGGAATTTCGGCGATGTTGCGGATGAAGGCAGCGCGTTCCATGGCGGTTTCCTCTCTGAATGGCCTTGGGATCAGTCTTCGCCGGCGCGCCGCGCCGCGATCCAGGCGGCGAGGCCGGCGCGGATATCAAAGCGCGGCGCATAGCCGAGATCGGCGCGGGCGCGGGTGATCGCGAGCGCGCCCTTTTTCACCACCGGGACGCCGGCGGCGGAGGCGTAATTCCCGGGCCCGACCGAAAGCTCGGCGCCAGGGATGAGATCGCGCAGAATGGCGACGATTTCGCCGAGCGTGGGGGCCACGCCGCTGGCGATGTGATAGGCATCAAAGCGCGGCGCCGGCGCGGTGAGGGCGGCGAGAATGCCGGCGACGAGATCATCGATATAGACGTGATCGACCCGGAAATCGGCGCCTTCCGCGAGATGCAGGGCACGGCCGGCAAGCGCCGCGTCGAGCAGGGTTTTCGGCACCCGCGGGCGTGGCAGGCCGGGGCCATAGACCCAGCAGGTGCGGAGATGGAGGATCGAGGTTCCATGCCGGCGCGCCTCGTCGCGGGCGAGCTGCTCGATCGCGAATTTCGCGATGCCATAGGGGGCGACCGGCGCGCAAGCGTGGGTCTCATCGATCTCCGGCGCCTGGAAGGGGCCGTAGATTTCCTCGGTCGAGAGATTGATCACCCGGCGCGCCCCGAACAGGCGGCTTGCGGCGAAAACATTGAGTGCGCCCTCGACATTGACCCGGAAGGTCGCGGCCGGGCTCGCCAGCGAGGCGACGACGCCGACGATCGCCGCGCAATGCACGACCGCCCCGGGCCGGTGGCTGAGAAAGGCCTCGGCGAGATGCGGCCATTCGGTGATTTCGCCGGGGAGGAAGGTGATCGCCGGAAAGCGCGCCCGCTGCCGGGCGAGGGCGGGGCTATCGCTGCGGTCGAAGGCGAGCACCTGATCGCCACGGGCGGCGAGAGCGGCGGCGACGGCAGCGCCGATGAAGCCGGCGCCACCGGTGATCAGAATGCTGGCCATGATCGCGTCTCCTCCACTCGCGAGGAAACCTGCGGCATTGACAAATGTCAACCGATATTACGAGATGCGGGCGGAGCGAGCATGGGGCAATGGAGGGCGCGTGAGCGAGGAACGGGTTGAGGTGATCGTCATCGGGGGCGGCAATGCCGCGCTCTGTGCGGCGCTGGCGGCGGCGGAAAACGGCGCCCGCGTCGTCGTGCTCGAACGCGCGCCGGAGGCCGAGGCCGGCGGCAACAGCGCGTTCACCGCCGGCGCCATCCGCTTTGCCTATCGCGGCATCGAGGATCTCCGCGCCGTCATGCCCGATCTCAGCGACGACGAGATCGCGCGCACCGATTTCGGCACCTATACCGAGGACCAATTCTTCGACGACATGTTCCGCGTGACGCAAAACCGCACCGATCCCGCGCTGTGCGAGACGCTGGTGCGGTCGAGCTTTCCGACGCTGCGCTGGATGCGGGAAAACGGGGTGCGGTTTCAGCCGATCTATGGCCGGCAGGCGTTCAAGGTGGAGGGAAAATTCAAATTCTGGGGCGGCCTCACGGTCGAGGCCTGGGGTGGCGGGCCGGGGCTGGTCGCGGCGCTGACCGCCGCCTGTCGCGGGCGGGGGATCGATATCCGCTATGAGAGCCGCGCCGTCCGGCTGCTCAGCGATGGCCGCGCGGTGCGGGGCGTCGAGGTCAAGACGCCGGCGCGGCGCTACTCTCTCGCCGGCGCGACGGTCATCCTGGCCAGCGGCGGGTTCGAGGCCGATCCCGAGATGCGCGCGCGTTATCTCGGGCCAGGCTGGGAATTGGCCAAGGTCCGCGGCTCGCGCTTCAATGGCGGCGACGGCATCAAGATGGCGCTGGCGATCGGCGCCGCGCCGGCCGGCAACTGGTCCGGCTGCCACGCCGTGGGCTGGGATTTCAACGCCCCGGAATTCGGCGATCTCGCGGTCGGCGACGGGTTCCAGAAACATTCCTACCCGTTCGGGGTGATGGTGAACGCCGACGGTCGGCGCTTCGTCGATGAGGGCGCCGATTTCCGCAACTACACCTACGCCAAATATGGCCGCGTCATTCTCGCCCAGCCGGGCAATTTCGCCTGGCAGATCTTCGATTCCAAGGTTCTGCACCTGCTGCGCGACGAATACCGCATCCGGCAGGTGACGAAGCGGCGGGCGGAGACGCTGGGAGCACTCGCCCCGCAGCTCGACGGCGTCGATGCCGCCGCGTTTCTCGCCGAAATCCGCGCCTACAACGCCGCCCTCCGGCGTGACATCCCGTTCAACCCCAATGTCAAGGATGGCCGCCGCACTGAAGGCCTCGCCATTCCCAAGAGCAACTGGGCCAATCCGCTCGAAGACCCGCCATTCGAGGCCTACCAGGTCGGCTGCGGCATCACCTTCACCTTCGGCGGCTTGCGAATCGATGCCGGGGCGCGCGTGCTCGATCAGGATCTGCGCCCGATTCCGGGGCTTTATGCCGCCGGCGAACTGGTCGGCGGGCTGTTTTATTTCAACTATCCCGGCGGCACCGGGCTGATGAGCGGCGCCGTGTTCGGCAAGCTCGCCGGCACCACGGCGAGCGCCGATCTTCCGGCGCTACGCCACAACGAACCCGCCGCCGCCGTGCTTCCCACCCCCAGCCTCGCCTGATGCCCGATTGCGCCCCCGATGGCGTTGACGTCGTGGTGATCGGCGCCGGCGCCGCCGGCATGGCCGCCGCCGCTCTCTGCGCGACGGCGGGGCTCGCGGTGGTGCTGATCGAAAAGACGGAGGCGGTCGGCGGCACCAGCGCGACCTCGGGGGGCATGGTGTGGGCGCCGGCCGATGTCGCGGCGGCCCGGACCTATCTTGACCGCGTCGTCGGCGGCGATGATGCGGGCGGGCGGCGGGAACGCTTCCTCACCCACGCCGCCGCTGCCGTCGCCGCGCTCGAAGCGCGCACCGAACTCCGCTGGCAGCCGGTCGCGCGCTATCCCGATTATTACCCCGATCTGCCGGGGGCGACGCTGGGCGGGCGGGTATGGGAGCCGGTTCCCTTCGATGGCCGCGCCTTGGGCCGGCATTTCGCCCTGCTGCGGCCGCCGATTCCCGAATTCATGCCGTTTGGCGGCATGATGATCGCGCGCGCCGATCTCGCGCATTTCCGCAAATTCACCCGCTCGCCGCGTTCGGCGCTGGTGGTCGCGCGCCGGCTGGCCGCCTATGCCGGGCAGCGCCTGACGCGCCCGCGCGGCACCAGGCTCGTGCTCGGCAATGCGCTGACCGGGCGGTTGCTTTTGTCCGTGCTCCGCCGCGGCGTCGATCTTCGCTTTGAGACCGCGGCGACGCGGCTGATTTTTGCCGAGGGACGGGTGCAAGGCGTCGTCGCCGGCGGCAAGACGCTGCTGGCGCGGCGCGGTGTCGTGCTCGCGAGCGGCGGGTTTTCCCATGATCCGGCGCTCCGCGCGGCTCTGCTGCCGGCGCCGGCGCGGCGTTTCTCCGCCGCCTTCGCGGGCGATAACGGCGATGGCATTCGGCTCGCGCGCGAAATCGGCGCCGCCTTCGCGCGGCGCGGCGCCGATGCGGCGTTCTGGACCCCGGTTTCGACCTTC
>DAHXNW010000134.1 GCA_027365195.1 Acetobacteraceae bacterium | reverse complement strand
GACCATCGCCGATCGGGTGATGACGATCCAGTTGCACGACCCGGCGCGGCGCAACGCGCTGAGCGCCTCTCTGCTCGGCCAGTTCATCGCCGCCTTCGAGGCGATCGAGCCGGGCAGCGTGCGCTGCGTGGTGATCCGCGCGGGCGCGGACGATCCTGTATGGTCTTCCGGCTTCGACATCGGCGAGCTATCGAGCGGGGCCGATCCGCTGCATCCCGAGGGCTTGCTCGCGCAAGCCTTTCGCTGCGTGCGAGACTGCGCGGCCCCGGTGATCGCCATGCTGCACGGCTCCGCCTGGGGCGGTGGCTGCGATCTCGCCCTGCGCTGCGACATCGCCATCGGCGATGAGAGTTGCAGCCTCGCCTTCACGCCGGCGCGCCTCGGCCTGCCCTATGACGAAGACGGGTTGCGCAACGCCCTGCACCGCGCCGGCCTCGCCGCCACGCTCGAGATGTTCGCGACCGCCGAACCGGTGGACGCAGCGCGCGCGCTCCGCCTCGGCCTGCTCAATCATCTGGTGGAGGACGCGGCGCTCGAGGATTTCACCTACGCCATGGCGCGCCGCATCGCCGCCAACGCGCCCCTCGCCGTCACCGCCGCCAAGCGCCAGTTGCGCGCCCTCGCCGAGGCCGCCCCGCTCACCGCCGCACAGCGCGAAGCGTTCGCGCGGATGCGCACGGCGGCGCTGGCGAGCGAGGATCTGCGCACCGGCATCGCCGCCTTCCGCGCGCGCCAGCCGCCGGATTTCGAGGGGCGATGAGCCTGCACCGGCCCGCTCCCCCACCCGGCCACCCACGACAGTATGCTGAACGGGTGGCCGGGTGGGGGTGCGGGCCGGTGCAGGCTCACGTCAACATGCGCTAACGCCGGGGGAAGCGAATGACAGAATCACAAACGGCCGCCATCACCGCGCGGCTCGACCGGTTGCCGGCGAGCCGGACCATTTGGGTGATGGTGGCGCTGCTCTCGATCGGCGGCATGTTCGAGTTCTACGATCTGTTCTTCACCGCCTATGTGGTGCCCGGCCTGGTGCGCGATGGCATTCTCGCCCATGTGCGGCTTGGCATTTTCGCCGGCCCCGCCACTTTCGTCGCCGCCACCTTCGGCGGGCTGTTCATCGGCACCATCGGCTTCGGCTTCGTCGCCGACCGCTTCGGCCGGCGCTCGGTGTTCACCCTCTCGCTGCTCTGGTACAGCGTCTGCACCGCCATCATGGCGACGCAGAGCCACGCCTTCGGCCTCAATCTGTGGCGGCTGATCGCCGGCATCGGCATCGGCGTCGAACTCGTCACCATCGACAGCTACATCGCCGAGCTGGTGCCGAAAGACGTGCGCGGGCGCGCCTTCGCCTTCAACCAAACCGTGCAGTTCGCCGTGGTGCCGCTGGTCGCACTGCTCGCATGGAAGCTGGTGCCACGCGCGCCCCTCGGCATCGCCGGCTGGCGCTGGGTGGTGCTGGTGGGCGCGGCGGGGGCGCTGTTCGTCTGGCTGCTGCGGCGCGGCCTGCCGGAGAGTCCGCGCTGGCTGCTGGCGCGCGGGCGGCTGGCCGAGGCGGCGGCGGTGACGGATGCGATCGAGGCGCGGGTACTCGCCGATCTCACCCGCGCCAACCCGGCCGCCACGCTGCCGCCACCGCTCGCCGATGCCGCCGCAGAGTTGCCCGAGACCGGCCGGTTTTCCGAAATCTGGGCGCCGCCGCTGCGCCGGCGCACCCTCATGATGGTGGTGTTCCAGTTCTGCCAGACGATCGGGTTCTATGGGTTTGCGAGCTGGGTGCCGACGCTGATCGCGCAGAAGGGCATCAATCTCTCCGGCAGCCTGCAATATGCCTTCATCATCGCCCTGGCCAACCCGGTGGGGCCGCTGCTGGCGCTCGGCATCGCCGACCGCATCGAGCGCAAATGGCTGCTCGTCGCCGCCGCCGGCGCCATCGCCCTCTGCGGCCTCGCCTTCGCGGCACAGAGCGAGGTGCCGATGCTGATCCTGTTCGGCGTGCTGCTGACGCTTGCCAACAACATCCTCTCCTTCACCTTCCACGCCTATCAGAGCGAGTTGTTCCCGACCCGCATCCGCGCCCGCGCGGTGGGCTTCGTCTATTCCTGGAGCCGGCTGAGTGCGGTGTTCGCGAGCTTCATGATCGCCTTCTTCCTCAAGCTCGGCGGCGTGCCGGCGGTTTTTGTCTTCATCGCCGGCGCGATGGCGATCGTGATGATCGCCATCGGCGGCTTCGGCCCCAACACGCGGGGGCGGCAGTTGGAGGCGATTTCACGCTGAAGGAGATGGTCGCGCCTCAGTCTGCACCGGCCCGCACCCCCACCCGGCCACCCATGCGAGTATACTGCCGTGGGTGGCC
>DAHXNW010000094.1 GCA_027365195.1 Acetobacteraceae bacterium | reverse complement strand
CTCGCCACCGCCATCGCCATCGGCCGGCGCATCGGCAAGGTGATCGCCGTGGTCGGCGTGTGCGACGGCTTCGTCGGCAACCGCATGTTGCACCGGCGCAGCGGGCAGGCCGAGCGGCTGCTGCTGGAGGGCGCGCTGCCGGCCGAGGTGGATGCCGTGGTGACCGGCTTCGGCTTTCCGATGGGACCGTTCGCGATGGGGGATCTCGCCGGCCTCGATGTCGGCTGGCGCATCCGCAAGGGGCGCGGCACGACGGCGCCGATCTCCGATGCGCTGTGCGAGGCCGGCCGCTTCGGGCAGAAGACCAGCGCCGGCTATTACCGCTACGAGCCGGGATCGCGCACGCCGGTGGCGGACCCCGAGGTGGAGCGCATCGTCGTCGCCGCCTCGGCCGCGCAGGGCATCGCCCGCCGCACCATCGCGCCGCAGGAAATCCTCGAACGCATGGTCTATCCGATGATCAACGAGGGCGCGCGCATCCTGGAAGAGGGCATCGCCAGCCGGCCGGGCGATATCGACGTGATCTGGGTCTATGGCTATGGCTGGCCGGCGTGGCGCGGCGGGCCGATGCACCATGCCGACGCCATCGGCCTGCGCCAGATCGCCGAGCGGCTCGAGGTCTATGCGCGCGAGACCGGCGATGCGACGCTGCGCCCGGCCCCGTTGCTGGCGCGGCTGGCGGCGGAGGGGGCGGGTTTCGCGACCCTGGCCAAGGCGCCGGCATGACGCACGCCTGGGAGGCGAGCTACCCGCCCGGCCTCCGCTGGGATACGCCGATCGAGACGGGCACGCTCACGGCGCTGTTCGATCGGGCTGTCGCGGCCCATGGCACGCGCCCGGCGCTCGAATTCAACGAGCGGCGGATCAGCTTCGCCGAACTCGACCAGCGGGTGAGCCGCACCGCCGCCGGGCTTGCCCGGCTCGGCGTCGGGCCGGGGGTGTCGGTGGGTCTCTATCTGCCCAATACGCCCTATCACCCGATCGCGTTTTTCGCCGTGCTGCGCGCCGGCGGGCGGGTGGTGCATCTGAGCCCGCTCGACCCCTCACGCGCGCTCGCCCGCAAGCTCGCCGACAGCGAGGCGCGCATTCTGATCACCAACGATCTGCCCGGCCTGCTGCCCAACGCCGCACAGATGCTGGCGGAGGCGGTGGTCGATCACCTGATCGTCGGCGAGGTGGCGGCCTTCGGCGCCTCGGCGGATGCGCCGCTGCCGTTGCCGGCCGGCGCGCTGTCGTTCGCCGCACTGGAGGACGCGCCGCTGCCGGCCGCCTGGCCGGAGGTTCGCCCGGAGGATATCGCGGTGCTGCAATACACCGGCGGCACCACCGGCCTGCCGCGCGCGGCGATGCTGACGCATGCCAATTTCACCGGCGCCGTGGCCATCTACGATGCGTGGTATTTCGGCACCGGGCGCACAGTTTTGCCGGGCGACCGCATCATCGCCGTCCTGCCGCTGTTCCACATCTATGCGCTGACCGTCGTTTTATTGCGCAGCATCCAGAACGGGGTGGAAATTCTGCTGCGGCTGCGTTTCGATGCGCGCGAGACGTTGCGCGACATCGAGGAGAAGCGCGCCACGCTGTTTCCCGGCGTGCCGACGATGTGGATCGCCATCAACGAACTGCCCGGCGTGGAGACGCATGATTTCTCCTCGCTGCGCCTCGTCAGCTCGGGCGGCGCGCCGCTGCCGGTCGAGGTGGCGGAGCGGCTCGAGCGCATCGTCGGGCAGCGGCTCACCGGCGGCTGGGGCATGACGGAAACCTCGCCGGCCGGCACCTCGCTGCTGCCCGGGCAGGCGAACGCGCCGGGGCTGATCGGCGTGCCGCTGCCTGGCATCGAGATGGATGTGGCAGCGCTGGACGATCCGCATCGCGTGCTGCCGCCCGGCGAGATCGGCGAATTGCGCATTCGCGGCCCGAACGTCACCGCCGGCTATTGGAAACGCCCGGAGGAGACCGCGCGCGCCTTCGCCGACGGCTTCTTCCTCACCGGCGATGTCGGCTATATCAACGAACAGGGGTTTTTCTATCTGGTCGATCGCAAGAAGGACATGATCATCTCCGGCGGCTTCAACGTCTATCCCGGCATGATCGAGCAGGCGATCTACGAACACCCCGCCGTCGAGGAGGTGATCGTCATCGGCATCGCCGATGCGTATCGCGGCCAGGCGGCGAAGGCGTTCATCAAGCTGCGCGAGGGGGCGCCGGGCTTGACGCTCCCGGAATTGCGCGATTTCCTCGCCGACAAGCTCGGCCGGCACGAACTCCCGACGGCGCTCGAACTTCGCGACAGCCTGCCGCGCACGCCGGTGGGCAAGCTATCGAAGAAAGAACTGGTCGAGGAGGAACGCGCCCGCGCCGCCCCCGACCGCCCGCAACAGCACCAGGCATAAGGATCACGCCATGGACCACGCCGTCATCGTCGCCACCGCCCGCACCCCGATCGGCAAGGCCGGGCGCGGCGCCTTCAACCTCACCCATGGCGCCGAGATGGGCGGCCACGTCATCCACCACGCCCTCGAACGCGCCGGCATCGAGGCGGGCGCGGTGGAGGAGGTGGTGCTGGGCTGCGCCAATCCGGAGGGGGCGACCGGCGGCAACATCGCCCGTCAGGCGGCGTTGCGCGCCGGCGTGCCGGTGAGCGCGGCGGCAATGACGGTGAACCGCTTCTGCTCCTCCGGCCTGCAGGCGATCGCCATCGCCGCCGGGCGGATCGTCAATGACGGCGTGCCGGTGGCGATCGCCGGCGGCCTCGAATCGATCAGCCTGGTGCAGGAGACGCTGAACCGCTCGCATTATCGCGACGACTGGCTCGACGCGCACAAGCCCGAGATCTACATGCCGATGATCGAGACCGCCGACATCGTCGCCACCCGCTATGGCGTCTCGCGCGCGGCGCAGGATGCCTATGCGCTGGAGAGCCAGCGGCGCACCGCGGCGGCGCAGCAGGCCGGGCGCCTTGCCGCCGAGATCGTGCCGATCAGCGTCGAGAAGGCGGTGGTGGACAAAGCGAGCGGCGAGGCGCGGCGCGAGCGCGTGACACTGACCAGCGACGAGTGCAACCGCCCCGACACCACGGCGGAGGGGCTGGCCAAGCTCAAGCCGGTGCGCGGGGAGGATCAGTTCATCACCGCCGGCAATGCGAGCCAGCTCTCCGACGGCGCTTCCGCCTGCGTGATGATGTCGGCGCGCGAGGCGGAGCGGCGCGGCCTCACCCCGCTCGGCGTGTTCCGTGGTCTCGCGGTTGCCGGCTGCGAGCCGGACGAGATGGGCATCGGCCCGGTCTATGCGGTGCCGCGCCTGTTGCAGCGCCAGGGGCTGAAGCTCGAAGACATCGGGCTGTGGGAGCTGAACGAGGCGTTCGCGAGCCAGGTGATCTATTGCCGCGACCGGCTCGGCATTCCCGACGAGATCCTGAACGTCGACGGCGGCTCGATCGCGATCGGCCATCCCTATGGCATGAGCGGGGCGCGGATGGCCGGCCACGCGCTGATCGAAGGGCGCCGGCGGGGGGTGAAATACGCCGTCGTCACCATGTGTATCGGTGGCGGCCAGGGGGCGGCCGGGCTGTTCGAGATCACCTGAGGAGGCTGCGATGGACCTGTCTTTCACGTCCGACGAGATCGCTTTTCGCGACGAGGCGCGGCGCTTCTTCCGCACCGAAATCCCCGAGGCGATCCGCGCCCGCGCCGCCGCCGGCGAGCATCTCGCGCGCGAGGACATCGTCACCTGCCAGCGCCTGTTGAACGCGCGCGGCTGGGCGGTGCCGCACTGGCCACGCGAATGGGGCGGCAGGGATTGGACGCCGGTGCAGGTCTATCTCTATCAGGACGAGATGCAGCGCGCCTGCGTACCGCCGCCGCTGCCGTTCAACACCAGCATGGTCGGCCCGGTGATCGCCGAATTCGGCAGCGAGGCGCAGAAGCAGCATTTCCTGCCGAAGATCGCCAATCTCGACATCTGGTTCTGCCAGGGGTTCTCCGAACCCGGCGCCGGCTCCGACCTCGCGAGCCTGCGCACCAGTGCGCGGCGCGAGGGCGATCACTATATCGTCGATGGCCAGAAAACCTGGACCACGCTCGCGCAATACGCCGACTGGATTTTCTGCCTGGTGCGCACCGACCCGGCGGCGAAGAAGCAGGAGGGCATCTCCTTCCTGCTGATCGACATGAAAACCCCCGGCATCACCGTGCGCCCGATCGTCACCATCGACGGCGGGCGGGAGGTGAACGAGGTGTTCTTCGACAACGTGCGGGTGCCGGTCGAGAATCTGGTCGGCGCCGAGAACCGGGGCTGGGATTACGCCAAATTCCTGCTCGGCAACGAGCGCGTCGGCATCGCGCGCATCGGCACCTCGAAGGAGCGCATCGCGCGGATCAAGCGCTTGGCAGCGATGGAGCAGGATGGCGAGCGGCCGATCCTGGAAGACCGGCGGTTTCGCGAAAAACTCGCGCTGCTGGAGGTCGAGCTGAAAGCCCTCGAAATCACCCAGTTGCGCGTGGTGGCGAACGAGCGTGGGCGGGCGCGCGGCAAGCCCGATCCGGCCTCCTCGATCCTGAAAATCAAAGGCTCGGAAATTCAGCAGGCGACCACCGAATTGCTCATGCAGGTGGTCGGGCCATACGCGCTGCCGTATCAGAGCGAGCCGGAGGCGGGCAGCAACGAGCCGCCGCTCGGCCCGGAATTCGCCGCCAGCGCGGCGCCGACCTATTTCAACTGGCGCAAGATTTCGATCTACGGCGGCTCGAACGAAATTCAGCGCGGCATCATCGCCAAAGCCATTCTGGGATTGTGAGAGGCGCATGGATTTCGATCTGACCGAGGAACAGCGGCTGCTGCGCGAGAGCGTGGAGCGGCTGATGACCGATCGCTACGATTTCGAGCAGCGCCGCGCCCATGCCCGCGCGCCGGCGGGGTGGAGTGGCGAGATCTGGGCGCAATACGCCGAGATGGGGCTGCTCGGCCTGCCGTTCGCCGAGGCCGAGGGTGGCTTCGGCGGTGGGCCGGTGGAATTGATGATCGTGATGGAGGCGTTCGGGCGCGGGCTGATCCTGGAGCCGTATCTGGCGAGCGTGGTGCTCGCCGGCGGGTTGCTGCGCCATGCCGCGAGTGCCGAGCAGCGCGCCGCCCTGCTGCCGGCGCTGATCGCCGGGGAGCGGCGCCTCGCCTTCGCCCATGCCGAGCGGCAGGCGCGCTATCACCTCGCCGATGTCGCGACCACGGCGCGGCGCGAAGGCGGGCGCTGGCGCATTGATGGCGAAAAAAGCCTCGTGCTGCATGGCGACAGCGCGCAACAGGTGATCGTCTCGGCGCGCATCGCCGGCGGCCGGCGCGATCGGGACGGCATCGGCCTGTTTCTGGTGGATGCCGATGCGCCGGGGGTGCGCCGGCGCGGCTATCCGACGCAGGACGGGCTGCGCGCGGCGGAGATCGGCCTCGATGGCGTCGAGGCGACCGCGCTCGGCGAGCCGGGGGCGGCGCTGCCGGCGATCGAGCGGGTGGTGGACGAGGCGATCGCGGCGCTTTGCGCCGAGGCGGTCGGCGCGATGGCGGCGCTGCATGCGCTGACGCTCGATTATTTGAAAACACGCAAACAGTTCGGCCGTGCGATCGGTGAGTTCCAGGTGTTGCAGCATCGCGCCGTCGATATGTTCGTGGAACTCGAACAGGCGCGCAGCATGGCGATGTTCGCTGCCCTGATGGCCGGCGAGGCGGATGCCGACGCGCGGCATCGGGCGATGGCGGCGGCCAAGGTGCAGATCGGCCGCTCCGGGCGCAAGCTCGGCCAGGAGGCGATTCAGTTGCACGGCGGCATCGGCATGACGATGGAATACAAGGCCGGCCATTATTTCAAACGGCTGACGATGATCGAGTTGCTGTTCGGCGACACCGACACCCATCTGGCCGCCCTGGCCGAAGCCGGCGGCTTGCTCGTATAATACCAACGGCCATAAAGAATGACCGTTGGGGATTGTCTCTGTTTTGCGCGCCGCCGCCGGCCAACTCGGCACGCATACCAGCGGCCATAAAGAATGACCGTTGGGGATTGTCTCCGTTTCACGTGCCGCCGCAGGCCAACCCGGCGCGCATACCAGCGGGCAAAAAAATGGCGGTGCCAGAGGCACCGCCAAGTTTAGGGAGGAAACGTCCAAGAAAGCAGGAATGAGACAGAGCCTCATTGCTGCGATGCACAAATTATCCCTGCGCGGTGCCGAGAGCAAGCTCTTTTTTGCAATGCAGCGTCAACCGGCGCACAACGTGGCATTCGTACCACTTTTTCTGCAGCCTGCCCCTTCCCGCACCCCCACCCGGCCACCCACGACAGTATGCTGAATGGGTGGCCGGGTGGGGGTGCGGGCCGGTGCAGGCTGAAACCATAAAACCAGAAAGGATTTGCTAACGCTTGGCGCATAGACTGCGCCGATGCCGCGCTATCGCCTCGCACTCCTGACCGCTGTCCTCGCCCTCTGCGCGGCCTTTCCGGCGGCTGCGGACTCGCTGTTTTCCTCGCTGCTATCGCAAGGCGCTCTGCCGGTGCCGCTCCAGGCCCCGACAGCGCCCGGCGTGGGGGCGATGATGGCCCCGGTGCCTGGCATGTTGTGCCGGCAGGCGATTGGCGAGGCGACGCAGGAATTCGGCATTCCGCCCGGGCTGATGGCGGCGATGGGGCGCATCGAGAGCGGCCGGCGAGACCCGCAGAGCGGCGCCTGGCATCCCTGGCCCTGGACGGTGGATGCCGCCGGCGAGGGTCATTTCTATGACAGCAAGGCCGAGGCCATCGCCGCCGTGCAGGCATTCCAGGCGCGCGGCATCGCCTCGATCGACGTCGGCTGCATGCAGGTCAACATCATGCACCACCCCGACGCCTTCGCCTCGCTCGATCTCGCATTCGACCCACAGACCAATGCGCGCTACGCCGCGCGCTTCCTCAAGCAACTCTACAGCCAGACCGGCGACTGGCCTCGGGCGGCGGGATTGTATCATTCCGCCACGCCGGCGCTCGGCCTCGATTACCAGAACAAGGTGATGGCGGTGCTGCCCGACGAACAGCGCGGCGTCTTCGGTGGCGCGTCTCCGCTCGCGATGGCCAGTGTGGGGGCGGGCGTGGGCTGGCAGGGCGGTTTCGCGCCGATCCGCCCGACGACGCATGTCGGCACGCTCGGGATGGCGCCGATGATCGCCTTCAGCCACGCGCCGCCGCCGCATGTCATCCCGCTGCCAGGGCCACCGGGCGGCGGTCCGGCCCCACCGGGCCGCTCGCTCAGCGCCTACCGCGCCGCCCCGGTGCTGCTCGCCGCCCGCCTGCCGATGGCGCCACCACGGTATTAGAGCATGATGCGTTAGGTGTAGCCCGCACCCCCATCCGGCAACCCACGACAGTATGCTGAATGGGTGGCCGGGCGGGGGTGCGGGCCGGTGCAGGCTAAAGCCATCGAGCTCAATGCCCGGCGTGATCGCCGGAGAAATCGGGCGCGGCGATGCCGGAGGCGGCGAGTTGGTCGACCAGCGCCGTTTTGAGCCGTTCCAGCCCCGCCGCATCGCGCGCCTCGGCGCGCGCCACCAGGGCGGCCTGAGTGTTGGAGGCGCGTAGCAGCCACCAGCCATCCGCCGTCTGCACCCGCACCCCGTCGATCTGCGACACCTGCGCGCCCGCCGCGCTGAGCCGCTCGGCGACCTCGGCGATCACCGCGAATTTGCGCGACTCCTCGGCATCGAAGCGTAGTTCCGGCGTATTGAGCACCGCCGGCAGCGCGTCGCGCTGCGCCGACAGGCTGGTGCTGCCGCGCGCGAGGATGCCGAGCAGGCGGACGCTAGCGTAGAGCGCGTCGTCGAAGCCATACCAGCGGTCGGCGAAAAACACGTGGCCGGACATCTCACCGGCGAGCGGCGCGCCGGTTTCCGCCATTTTCGCCTTGATCAGACTATGCCCGGTCTTCCACATCAATGGCTGCCCACCGGCGCGGGAGACCTCGTCGAACAGCACTTGGCTCGCCTTCACATCGGCGATGATGGTCGCCCCCGGTTTCGCGCGCAGCACGTCGCGGCTGAGCACCACCAGAAGCTGGTCGCCGAACAGCATGCGACCCTGGTCATCGACCACGCCGATGCGGTCGGCATCGCCGTCGAAGGCGATGCCGAGGTCGGCACCGCTGCGACGCACCTCGGCGGCGAGTTGTTCGAGGTTCTTCGGCACCGTCGGGTCCGGGTGATGCGCCGGAAAACGCCCGTCGATCTCGCCGTTGAGCACCGTGTGATGCCCCGGCAGCGAGGCGACCAGACGCTGCAACACCGCGCCGGCGGCCCCGTTGCCATTGTCCCACACCACGTCGAGCTGCCGGTCGCCGCCGTCCCAGTCGCTCAGCAGCCGCGCCACATAGGCCGCCGAGACGTCGAGACTCTCGGCGCTGCCCGTGCTCGCCGCCACCACGTCGCCGGCGGCGGCGAGGGCGCCGAGTTCGCGGATCTGCGCACCAAAGAACGGCTTGCGCCCGAGCATCATCTTGAAGCCGTTGTAATCCGGCGGATTGTGGCTGCCGGTCACCATCACCGCGCCATCGGTCGCCTCGGTGGTGGCGGCGTAATAGAGCATCGGCGTCGGGCCACAGCCGATGCGCAGCACGGTCATGCCGCTCGCCTTTAACCCCTCGACCAGCGGCGGCTCCAACTCCGGCGAGGAGAGCCGCCCGTCGTACCCCACCGCCACGCGATGGCCGCCGGCGCGCGCCACGATGCTTCCGAAGCAGCGGCCGATGGCGAAGGCGTCCGCCGGATGCAGCGTGCGCCCGACGATGCCGCGAATGTCGTATTCGCGCAGGCTGGTGGGGTCGAAGCGGTGGCTGAACTCCATGCGGGCATTCCTCGCGGGCAAAGGGGGCGGGCAAAGGGGAGAGCGTCAGGCAGGCACCTCGACATAGTTGCGCAGAAATTCGCGCACCGCCGGGGCGAGATCGGGGCGTTTGAGGGCGAAGGCGATCTGCGCCTCCAGGAACCCCGCCTTGTCGCCGCAATCGAACCGCCGCCCCTCGAAGCGCAGGCCGTGGAACGGTGTCACCCCGATCATCCGCGCCATCGCGTCGGTCAATTGCACCTCGCCGCCGGCGCCGCGTTCCATGCGCGCCAGATGCTCGACCACCTGCGGCAGCAGCACGTAACGGCCGATGACCGAGAGATTGGAGGGGGCGACGGCCGGGTCCGGCTTCTCGACCAGCCCGCGCACCTCGACCAGCCGGCCATCATCGGCACCGATGTCGAGAATGCCGTAGCGGTTGGTGTGCTGGTGCGGCACCTCGCTCACGGCCACGATATTGCCGCCGGTCTCGCGATAGGCTTCGGCCAGTTGCTGCAGGCAGGGCGTCTCGCTCAGGATCAGGTCGTCGGGCAGCAGGATGGCGAAGGGATCGTCGCCGATGAAGGCGCGCGCGCACCAGATGGCGTGGCCGAGGCCGAGCGGCTCCTGCTGGCGCACCGAGACGATCGAGCCGGGTGAGAGCGAGGTCGCCTTGAGCCGCGCCAGCGCCTCGGTCTTGCCGCGCTCGCGCAAGGTTGCCTCCAACTCGAAGGCGATGTCGAAATGCTCCACCAGCGCGGTCTTGCCACGACCGGTGATCATGCAGAACTGCTCGATGCCGGCCGCACGAGCCTCCTCGATGGCGTATTCGATCAGCGGCTTGTCCACCACCGGCAGCATTTCCTTGGCCATCGCCTTGGTGGCGGGCAGGAAGCGGGTGCCGAGACCGGCGACGGGCAGCACGGCTTTACGCAGCGGTTTCATCACCGGACATCTTCTCCTGTTACGATCGGCTTTCACGCCCCTACCATACCAGACTGCGCCCGGCAGTGGCTGGCGGGACGTGCTCGGTGATAACTCGCGACCCCCATCCCGGTTGCATCCCCGCCGCCTCGTTCATTCCGATAGCACGGCTTGCGCGGCGAGCGCACTGATATTGACGATCCCGCGCGCGGTGACGCTCGGCACCAGAACATGGATCGGCTTGCTCATGCCGAGCAGCAACGGGCCGACCGGCAGCGCCTCGGCCGCCGCCTTGAGCAGGTTGAAGGCGATGTTGGCGGCATCCATCGAGGGCATGATCAGCAGATTGGCGGTGCCGGCGAGCCGCGCGTCGGGCACCGCGCGGGCGCGGATGGCCTCGCTGAGCGCGGCATCGGCGTGCATCTCACCGTCGATCTCGAGGCTCGGCGCGCGCGCGCGGATCAGCGCCAGCGCCGTGCGCATCTTCGCCGCCGAGGCGGAGTTGCTGGCGCCGAAGCTCGAATGCGAGAGCACCGCCGCCTTCGGCGTGATGCCGAAGCCCTGCACGCTCTGCGCCGCCAGCAGCGTCATCTCGCAGAGCTGCTCGGCGCTCGGGTCGAGGTTCATATGGGTATCGCAGATGAACAGCACCCCGGCCTGCAGGATGAGGCAGGAGAGCGCATAGACGCGGCTCACCTCCGGCCGGCGCGCGATGATCGGCAGGATGTATTGCGTATGCCGCCACCAGTCGCCGCTGCCGCCGACCAGGGCGGCATCGACCAGCCCGGCTTGCAGCAGCATCGCCGCCGCCACCGTGCTGCGCTCGCGCAGCCGTCGCGCCGCCGCCGCCGGCGGCACGCCGCGCCGGCCGACCAGCGCCTGATAGCTCTCCACCAGCGGGGCGAACACGCTCTCGTCGCTCGCCGGATCGAGGATGCGCACGCTTTCGCGCAGATCCATCCGCAGGCCGAGCTCGCGCACCCGCGCCTCGATCACCGCGCGACGGCCGAGCAGCACCGGCTCGGCGATGCCGTCATCGACCAGCGTCTGCACCGCGCGCAGCACGCGCTCGTCCTCGCCCTCGGCATAGGCGATGCGCTGCGGCGCCTGTTTCGCCGATTCGAACACCGGGCGCATCAATTGGCCGGAGCGGAACACGAAGCGCTCCAGCTCGCGGCGATAGGCGCGGAAATCGGCGATCGGCCGCCGCGCGACGCCGGTCTCCATCGCGGCGCGCGCAACCGCCGGAGCGATCTGCAAGATCAACCTTGGGTCGAACGGTTTGGGAATGATGTAGTCGGCGCCGAACACCGGCGCGCTGCCGCCATAGGCGGCGGCCACCACCTCGCTCGCCTCGACGCGGGCGAGCTCGGCGATCGCCTCCACGGCGGCGAGTTTCATCGCCTCGTTGATCGTGCTCGCGCCGACATCGAGCGCGCCGCGAAAAATGAAGGGAAAGCACAGCACGTTGTTGACCTGATTGGCGTAATCGCTGCGCCCGGTGGCGATGAT
>DAHXNW010000086.1 GCA_027365195.1 Acetobacteraceae bacterium | reverse complement strand
CGAAGCACGGCAAGGTTGTCGCCATAATACAAGGCGTTGCGGGCGGTCATATCGGGTCAGGCACCATGGGTTGCCCCTCATCCTCCAACACCTTCACCCTCTCCGCAAGTTTCCAACGCTTGGCAAAGGCGCCCGCAGCGTGGATATTGGTTGCGTGTGTGATGCCGTTCGACCTCTTCCGTGCGTGAACCGCCGATGATCGATGCGGCGCGGCTGCACGGGCTGATGGCGGGCTTCCTCGCGCATGGCGCGACCCCGGATGGCGGCATGCATCGGCTCGCGCTGTCGCCCGAGGATGGCGCGGCGCGCGACCATCTCGTGGGCTGGATGCGCGCTCAGGGGCTGCGGCTCAGTGTCGATGCGCTCGGCAACATGGTGGGGCTGCTGGACTGGGCCGGCCCGGATGCGCCGGTGGTGATGAGCGGTTCGCATCTGGACAGCCAGCCGCATGCCGGGCGCTATGACGGCGCCTATGGCGTGCTCGCGGCCTGCGAGGCGCTGCTGGCGGTGCGGGAAGCCGCCGGGGCCAGCGGCATCGCGCCGCGCTGCAACCTCGCCATCGTCAACTGGACCAGCGAGGAGGGCGCACGGTTTCAGCCGAGCCTGCTGGGCAGCAGCGTCTTTGCCGGGCTGCTCGACGCCGATGACGCGCTCGCCCGCGTCGATGGCGATGGGGTGAGTGTCGCCACAGCCCTTGCCGGCATCGGCTATGCCGGGCGCCAGCATTGCCCGCGACCGGATGCCTATGTGGAGCTGCATGTGGAATGCGGCCCGGAGTTGGAGCGCGCGGGCGCGCGTTTCGGCGTGGTGACGCGGCATTGGGGGGCGGTCAAATACCGCCTCGCCTTCCTCGGCCGGCAGGCGCACACCGGCCCCACGCCGATGGCGGAGCGGCAGGACGCGCTGCTCGCCGCTGCCCAACTGATCGTCGCCATCGGTGCGCTGCCGGCCGCCGCCGCCGGCGTGCTGCATAGCTCCGTGGGCCGGCTCGAGGTGTCGCCGAACTCGCCGAACGTGGTGCCGGGCGAGGCGGTGCTGTTCATCGAGCTACGCTCGCCGCAGCCCGAGGTGCTGGACTGGGCGGAGCGCGCCATGCTGGCCGCCGCCGCGAAGGCCGCCGCCGCCGCCCGTGTGCGCCAGGAGGTGCGGTTCATCGACCGCCGTGCGGTGGGTGTGTTCGATGCCGGGCTGATCGCGCTGGCAACCGGGGAGGCTGCCGCGCTCGGGGTTGCCACGCGAAAACTCGATACCATCGCCGCGCATGACGCGATCTGCATGATCCCGCTCTGCCCTGCCGTGGTGCTGAACGTGCCGAGCGTTGGCGGCATCTGCCATCATCCCTCGGAATTCACCAAGCCGGAGGATCTCGAACTGGGGGCGGAGATTCTGGCCCGCATCCTGTGGCGTCTGTGCCGTGACGGGCTGCCGGCTGCATGACGACACCCGAGGCCGTGCTGGCCGGCTCTGTTTGGGCCGGGCTGTCCTGCCGCCCGGCGGTGGCGCCGGTCGCCTCGCCGATGTGCCAGGCGGTCGAGTGGGTGAATGTCGTATGCGGCGAGGGCGGTGCTGCGCCGCTGTTCCTCAAAATCCGCCATGCGGAACTGGCGCCGTTCATCGATCTGCCGGCCGCTCATGCTGGAGCGCTGGCCGGCGCACGGGCCGGGGTGGCGCCGGCGGTGCGGCTGTTCGCCCCGACGCAGGGCGCCATCGGTTTCGAGTGGTATCCATCGCCCTGGCGCGCCGCACGGCTCGACGATCTGCGCCGGCCCGAGGTGCTGGCG
>DAHXNW010000021.1 GCA_027365195.1 Acetobacteraceae bacterium | reverse complement strand
GCCAAGACGGTGGTGATCGATGGCGTGCTCTCGATCGTCGGCTCGGCCAATCTCGACTGGCGCAGCGTGCTGTTCAACGACGAGATCGACGCCGTCATCATCGACGACGATTTCGGCCGGCAGATGGAGGCGCTGTTCAAGGATGACATCGCCGCCTCGCGCCAGATCGATCCGAAAACCTGGCGGCATCGCTCGCTCGGCGAGCGGATCAAGGAATACAGCTCTCGGTTGGTCGAATATCTGCTCTGAGCAGCGCTCCTGGGGCAGAGTTCTACGTGTGATACCAACGGTCATTCTTTATGGCCGCTGGTATGCGCGCCGGGTTGGCCGGCGGCGGCGCGCGAAACGGAGACAATCCCCAACGGTCATCCTTTATGGCCGTTGGTGTGAGGTATCAGTGACCGCGACCTCCCCTGAAGCCATGGCCTGCGAAACCGTGGCCCCAGCCACCCCTGCCGCCGCCCCAGTCATGTCCCCAGAAGCCATGGCCCCAACCGCCACCCCAACCACCATCCCAGCCGCCACCCCAACCGCCGAACCCACCGCCATCACCGAAATAGCCTGGACCAACGGCGCCGCAGGCGGACAGACAAAGAACGAGCAGGACGGCCAAACGCCTGCGAGATGGCCGATTACTGGCGGTCATACACGTCGACGTAGGTCTCGGCCGGGCCTGTCGTCGCGGTCAGCGTGCCGCTGCAGGTCATCGTCCGGGCATTCGCGGAGAGCGCGCAATGCATCGTGTCCATCTCGCCGTCCGGCCCTTTGAAGTTTGCATCCAGTGTCTGCCCGTTGAGGTGGAAAGCCGCCGTGGTGCTGGAGTCGATAGGATAGAATTCGCCATTCGCCGGCGTGTCGTAGGTGGTGGTGGATTTGAGCTGCTGCGCGTTGGTTTTGGTGACCGACCAGCGCACGTGAAGAGGGTCCACGCGGGAGAAATCGAGGATCATGTCGACCGGCGCCGGCTCGCCCGGTGGCAGCTTGGATTCTGTCCGGTTCCAGTGCCATACGCCGACGAAGGGGTTGCCATCGGCCAGCGCAACCCCGGAGGCCACCAGCATCATCAAGCCGCACAGCCCGGCGCCGATCGGTATGCTGCTGCGTTTCGTCATGCTCGTTCTCCTTTGCAAGCTAAGTCGGGTGCACGCTAAGTCGGGCCGGTGCAGATACACTTCAGAGCATCACGCTCTAGTCGCCGGCGGGTTCGTTCTGGTGCGGGCGGGACTCCGTGGTGCGGCGGCCGATGCGGGCTTCGAGTTCGGCCAGTTCGGCGCGCAGGCTCTCGATATCGTGAAGCAGCGGGTCGAGCGCCGCCTCGGCCGGAGTGCCATAGGGGTCGAAGGCGGGATGGGCCGGATCGCAACAGGGGGCGCGATCGATCGGTTTGGCGGGAATCCCGACCACGGTGCAGCCGGCGCCGACCGGCTGCAACACCACCGCATTGGCGCCGACGCGCGCGTTATCGCCGATGCGGATCGCGCCCAGCACCTTCGCGCCGGCGCCGAGAATGACATTGTTGCCGATCGTCGGGTGGCGCTTGCCCCGCTGGGAGGAGGTGCCGCCAAGCGTAACCTGATGATACATATAGACATCATCGCCCACTTCGGCGGTCTCGCCGATCACCACGCCCATGCCATGGTCGATGATCACACGCCGGCCGATACGCGCGCCGGGATGGATCTCGATGCCGGTCAGCAACCGGCCGACATTGGCCACCAGCCGGCCGGGCAGATAGAGCCGGGCGCGCCACAGCGCATGCGCGAGGCGATGCCACATCAGCGCATGCAGCCCAGGATAACACAGCAGCACCTCGAGATTCGAGCGCGCGGCCGGATCCTTGGCGCGGTAGGCGCGGATGGTTTCACGCAAAAACATGAATGCCATGCGACAATTCCATTATGAAAGCACGCGCGGACAACTTATACTGAAGGAATCGCCGGGCATAGAGCGCGCATGCCATCCGGCTGGCAGGATGAAATTGAAATTAAATATGCCTGATATCGCAATGCAGTCATAACCGACCCCAGATATAACCGGTCATAGGTATAATCCGGCGCCGGCGGCAGCAAGACCCCCCACCGGAAGCCGGAACAGAAGGAGGAAGCTGATCATGCCACAATCGCGGTTTTTACGTTGCGCGATGTTTTATGCCAGCTTCTCCAGAATGGGGACTTTCGATCACGAGGCGATGATCCGCCATTCCGGCGGTCCAAGCCTTCAACCCGGCTCTTCGGAGCCGGGCATCGTCAGAAACGGAATTTGAAACGCCATGCCTGAGGTCATGTTCGCCGGTCCAGATGGCCGGCTGGAAGGTCGCTACCACCACTGCAAGGAGAGCGGCGCGCCCCTCGCGCTGATCCTGCACCCGCATCCGCTGCATGGCGGGACGATGAACAACCGGATCACCTACACGATGTTCCAGTCGTTCCAGCGTCTCGGCTTCTCCGTCATGCGGTTCAATTTTCGTGGCGTGGGGCGCAGCCAGGGCCGCTATGACGGCGGTTTCGGCGAAATCAGCGATGCCGCCGCGGCACTCGACTGGATGCAGGCGGTCAATCCGAATTCCGGCGGTTTGTGGATCGCCGGCTATTCCTTCGGCGCCTTCGTCGGCATGCAATTGCTGATGCGGCGGCCGGAAATCTCCGGCTGGGTGAGCGTGGCGCCGCCGGCAAGCCATTATGATTTCGGCTTTCTTGCGCCCTGTCCCTGTGGCGGGCTGATGGTGCATGGCGATGCCGATGAGCTGGTGCCGGAGCCATCGGTCAAAAAGCTGGTGGACAAGCTCAACACGCAAAAGAACGTCAGCGTCGATTACCGCATCTTCGCGGGTGCCGACCACGTGTTTGCAAGCCATGCCGACCGCGTGGCCGAGGCGGTGGAGGATTATGTCGGCAAGAAGTTCGCCGGCCGCCGCATGGCGCTGGCGGCCGATTAGCCGAAGGCGTCTATCCTTCGGCGCGGGCCAACGCCGGTGGCGGGGTAAAACCCTGCCATGCCCGCTCCAACAGCCGCGCCATCGTCAGCGTCGTGCGGTCGCCATAGATCGGGCCGACGATCTGCACGCCGAAGGGTAGGCCGGTGCTGGTGAAGCCGAGCGGGGCGACACTCGCCGGCAGGTGGTAGCCGCCGGTCAGACCAGGCCAGAATAACAGATCGTTGAACGGCATCTCGTGGCCGTTTACGTTCACCCGCCGCTGCCAGATCGGCACCTCCGGCATATGCGGCATCGCCGGCAGGCCGAGCACCGGGCAGAGCAGCACGTCCCAATCCTCGAAAAACGCCGTCCAGAGACGGCGTAACTGGTGGCGCCGCTCGTTCAGCGCCAGGAAGCCGCCATGCGGCAAATCCACCATATGGCGATCGAGAATCGCATCGGCGCTGGTGTCGTCGGCGGTGCGCGCGGCATTGCGGGCGCGGGTTGCGTCCTGCTCGGCCGCATTCTGTCGCCCACCGAGCGCCGCGCCGAGTAGTTTCAGATAGAGGTGATAGGCCTCGGTGGCATCGAAGGCGGGGCGCGCGGTGAGGCTCACCTTGGCGCCCTCGCGCTTGAGGAACTTCGCCAATTCACGCAGCCGGCCGGCGATCGCGGCATCGGTCACGCCGATCGGATCGTCCGGCCAGACGGCGATGCGTAACTCACCGAAGCTGCGCCCACGTGGCGGCGGCAGGATCTGCCGCAGCGCGCTCTCCCCAGGGTCCGGCCCGGCGATGGCATCGAGCGCCAGCATCAGATCTTCGGCCGAGCGCGCGAGCGGGCCGATCACCGAGATATCGGTCATCGCCGCCGCCCCGGTCAGCGAATGGCCGCGCGGCGGACAGAGGCCCCAGGTCGGCTTGTGGCCGAACACGCCGCAATTATGCGCCGGCTGGCGGATCGAGCCGCCGATGTCGCTGCCCAGTTCGAGGGCGGAGAAGCCGGCCGCAAGCGCCGCCGCCGATCCGCCGGAGGAGCCGCCCGGCGTGCGCGAGAGATCCCAAGGATTGTTGGTCGCGCCATAGATCACGTTGAAACTCTGCCAGTCGGCGAGCAGATGCGGCACGTTGGTCTTGCCGAAGATCACCGCCCCGGCGTCGAGCAGCCGGTCCACCGCCAGCGCGTTGGTCTGTGCCACATTGCCGCGATACGCCTCGATGCCCCAGGTGCTCGGCAGGCCGGCGATGTCGAAGCTTTCCTTTACCGTCATCGGCACGCCATGCAGCGGGCCGGTGCTCTCGCCACGCCGATCGAGCCGGCGGGCACGCTTGCGGGCGCGCTCGACATCGCGCACCACCACGGCGTTGATCGGCCCATCCATCCGCTCCACCCGCGCGATGGCGTGATCGAGCGCCTCCAGACAGCCGAGCTTGCCGCGCCGGATCATGGCGGCGATCTGCCGGGCGGAGGCGAAGGCGAGGTCGGTCATGCGGGCTCTCCCTGTCGCGCGCGCGGCGCGGATGGCTTGTCCGGATAGCGGCACCACGCGGCGCCGGCGCAGCGCCAGCACGCCGGCGCGCGCGCCTTGCAGACGTAACGCCCGTGCAGGATCAGCCAATGATGCGCGTTCTGCAACAGTGCTGGCGGAATGCGCGCCATCAGCGCGTCTTCCACCTCTCGTGGCGTGCGCCCCGCCGCGAGGCCGGTGCGGTTGCCGAGGCGAAAGATATGCGTATCGACCGCCATCGTGCTGGCGCCGAAAGCGACGTTCAGTACGACGTTGGCGGTCTTGCGCCCGACGCCGGGCAGCGCCTCCAGTGCCTCGCGCTCGCCCGGCACGACGCCGGCATGACGCTCGATCAGCAGGCGCGAGAGGGCCGCGACGTGGCGCGCCTTGGCCTGCCACAGCCCGAGGCTGCGGATATGCGCGGCGATCCCCGCTTCGCCTAGCGCCACCATCGCCGCCGGTGTCGGAGCGGCAGCGAATAAACCGATGGTGGCGCGGTTGACAGCGACATCGGTGCTCTGCGCCGAGAGCACGACGGCGACGAGCAGGGTGAACGGGTCGGCGTAGGCGAGTTCGGTGCGCGGTGATGGGTTGGCCGCCGCGAGGGCGCCGATAAAAGCCGCTAAATCAGCCGCTTCGCCGCCTTCGCTGAGCTTGACGCCCAATTGCTCAGCCGACGATTTCCAGGCCGGAGAAGAAGAATGCGATCTCCGCCGCCGCCGTTTCGACACTATCCGAGCCATGCACGGAATTGGCCTCGATATCCTCGGCGAATGCGGCGCGGATAGTGCCGGGCTCGGCCTTCTTCGGGTCGGTGGCCCCCATGATGGCGCGGTTGCGGGCGATGGCGTCCTCGCCTTCGAGCACCTGCGCCACCACCGGACCGGAGATCATGAAAGCGACCAGACCGGCGAAGAACGGCCGCGCGCTATGCACGGCATAGAACGCCTCGGCTTGTGCCTGGGTGAGTTGCAGGCGTTTTTGCGCGACGATGCGCAGCCCGGCGCTCTCGAATTTCGCGTTGATCTGGCCGGTGAGGTTGCGCCGGGTGGCGTCCGGCTTGATGATCGACAAAGTGTGTTGGCGCGCCATGCGCGGCCTCCTGCAAAGAACCGGTTTCGCAGCAGCGTCTAGACTTTCCGCCCCACGGCGGCAAGCCCTGCTTGTTTTCGGAAAAACATTCCATATTATTTGAAATATGGAAAAAGAAGACGCCATCGCCGCTCTGGCGGCCCTCGCCCAAGCGCATCGGCTCGATGTCTTTCGTCTGCTGGTGCAGGCCGGGCCGGAGGGAGTTCCGGCCGGGCGGATCGGCGAGCGGCTCGGGCTGGCGTCGGCGACGCTGTCGTTTCATCTGAACCAGTTGCGTCATGCCGGGCTGATCGGCTTCCGGCGGGAGGGGCGCTCACTGATCTACCACGCGCAGTACGACGCGATGAGCGCATTGCTGGCCTATCTCACCGAAAACTGCTGCCAGGGCGATGCCGCCGCCTGCGGCGTCGCACCGCTTGCCATCACAAGGAGTGTCCATTCATGAAACGTTTGCATGTGCATCTGTCCGTGAGCGACCTCGCCCAGTCCGTCCGCTTCTACAGCACGCTGTTCGCCGCCGCGCCGAGTGTCAGCAAGCCGGATTATGCCAAGTGGATGCTCGATGATCCGCGGGTGAATTTCGCCATCTCGACCGGCGGCAAAGCCGGTGGCCTCGATCACCTCGGCATCCAGGTGGAAACGCCGGAGGCGTTGCGCGAGGTTCACGCCCGGCTACGGAAGGCGGATCGGCCGATGCTCGATCAGGGTGCCACCACCTGTTGTTACGCACAATCGCAAAAATCCTGGATCGTCGACCCGCAAGGGGTTTCCTGGGAGACGTTCCTCACCACCGGCGAGAGCACGGTCTATGGCGATTCCGCCGATCTCGGCGCGATCCGCACCACGCATGGTTGAAGCTGCGGCAATCGCGCCGGGCAAGGCGCCGCCGATGAGCGTCTTCGAGCGCTATCTCACGCTCTGGGTTGCCCTCTGTATCGTCGTCGGCATCGGCCTCGGGCAGAGCGTGCCGGCGGTGTTCCATGCGCTTGGTGCTGCGAGCGTGGCGCAGATCAATCTGCCGGTCGCCGTGCTGGTCTGGCTGATGATCATCCCGATGCTGCTGAAGATCGATCTGGCGGCGCTCGGCGAGGTGGGGCGCCACTGGCGCGGCATGGTGGCGACG
>DAHXNW010000175.1 GCA_027365195.1 Acetobacteraceae bacterium | reverse complement strand
AGCCCGCGCGCGCGCAGCCCGTCGGCGGCGATCGCCAGCACCTCGCGCGCCAGATCGCGCAAGCTGCCGCCAACGCCCCAGGGCGTGGCGAGGCCGTGGCGCGGCACCTCGGGGCGGAGCGCGCGATATGCCTCCCATGGTTCGCGGCGCACCAATGCTTCGGCACTCGCCAGCGCCGCCTCGTCATACAGCAGCCCGACCCAGAGCGCCGATTGCGCCAGCATCATCGCCGGATTGCCGGCATCGGCGCCGCGCATCTCCAGGAAGCGTTTCAATCGCACATCGGTGAAGCCGGTGGTGATGTGATCGGCGAAATCGCCGAGGGTTGCCACCTCGCCGGGGCATTCGGCGAGCCGCCCGGCCATGAAATCACGGAACGAGCGGCCGGCGAGGTCGATGAAGCGGCCGTCGCGGATGATGAAATACATCGGCATGTCGAGCAGCCAGTCCACATAGCGCTCGAAGCCGAATCCCTCCTCGAAGAACACCGGCGGCTGGCCCGAACGATCGGGGTCGGTATCGGTCCAGATCTGCGCGCGGAAGGAGGCGAAACCGTTCGGGCGCCCTTCGGTGAAGGGCGAATTGGCGAACAAGGCCGTCGCCAGCGGTTGCAGCGCGAGTGCCACACGCAGCTTGCGCCGCATGTCGGCCTCGGAAGAAAAATCCAGATTGACCTGCACGGTGCAGGTGCGCAGCATCATGTCCAGCCCGAGTGTGCCCTTCTGCGGCATGTAGCGGCGCATGATGGCATAGCGGCTTTTCGGCATCCACGGCATGGCGGCGCGGGTGGCGAGCGGGTGGAAGCCGAGCGGGGCGAAGCCGATGCCGAGTGGTTCGGCGGCGGTGCGGGCGGCGGCGAAATGCGCGGCGAACTCGGCTTCGGTTGCGTGCAGATCGGTCAGCATGCCGCCCGAAAGCTCGAACTGCCCGCCCGGTTCGAGCGAGATAGAGGCACCGCCACCCGCCGCGCGCTTCAGCCCGATCGGCTTGCCCAGGTCGAGGATCGGCGCCCAGCCATCCGGCTGCATCGCCTCCAGCACGGCGCGGATGCCGCCCGGTTCATAGGGAGGCGGCAGCAGGCTCTGCCGATAAAATCCGAATTTCTCGTGCTCGGTGCCGATCCGCCACGCGGTTCGCGGCTTGCAGCCTTCGGCGAGCCAGGCAGCGAGCTGGCGCTTGTCGGTGATCGGGGTGGCATCGGCGTCGCCGGGATTGGACATCTATGCCGCCAGGTCAGGATTAAGAAAAAGCCGGCGCCTGCAACAGCGCCAGCCCGACGATTGCCGCAGTTTCGGCGCGCAGGATGCGCGGACCGAATGAAGCGACTGTAACAAAGGGACGCGCGCGCAACACGTCAAGCTCTGCCGGCGCGAAACCGCCCTCCGGCCCGATCAGCAACCCGGCCGGGAGCAGCCCGGCGGGTGGCGGCGGCGCGGCGCTACGTTCCGCCGCGACGATCAGCCGCCGCCCGTCCGGCCAGCCATCGAGCAGCGCGCCCAGGCTCTGCAACGGGTGCAGCGCCGGCAGGCTGAGCCGCTCGCTCTGCTCGGCCGCCTCGATGGCGATGGCGGCGAGGCGCGCCGGGTTCAGCCGCTCCGCCTGGGTGCGCGCGCTGCGCAGCGGCAGCAGGGCGGCAACACCCAGCTCCGTCGCCTTCTGTACCAGGAGATCCGTCGCATCGCGCTTGAGCAGGGCGAAAGCGAGCCAGAGATCCGGCTCCGCCGCCTGCGGGCGGGTTTGCGTCTCGACCGCGAAACGCACCTCCCCGCGATGCAGCACCGCGATCCGGGCGGCAAACTCGCCCTCCCGCCCGTTGAACAGACGCACCACGCCGCCGGTGCGGGCGCGCATCACGCTGGCCAGATAATGCGCCTGTGCCGGTGAGCCGGCGGGCTCTGCGCCGGGATGCAGCGGGGTATCGAGGAACAGGCGGATTGACGCGGTCATGGCAGGCGCGACATTAGCAGCAATGTCCATCCATACCGATATCCGCAGCGATGGCTGGGTCGCCCGTCTGCCCGGCGCATGGCGGCCTTATGCGCTGCTCGCCCGGCTCGACCGGCCGGTCGGCGTCTGGCTGCTGTTCCTGCCCGGGCTGTGGAGCCTTCTGCTCGCCCGCCGGCCGGACCGTGCGAGCCTCGCGCTAATCGGTGCCTTCGCCCTCGGCAGCGTGCTGATGCGCGCCGCCGGCTGTGTGGTGAACGATCTGTGGGACCGCGAGATGGACCGCAAGATCAGCCGCACGGCCGCCCGCCCGCTCGCCTCCGGCGCGCTCGGGGTGCGTCCGGCACTGGTTTTTCTGGCCCTCCTGCTCGCCGCCTCGCTGCTGATCCTGCTGCAACTCGACCGTCTGGCGCAGGCGCTGGGCGTCGGCTCGCTGCTGCTGGTGGCGCTCTATCCGCTCGCCAAGCGGGTGACGTGGTGGCCGCAGGTGATGCTCGGCATCACCTTCGGCTGGGGCGCGCCGCTCGGCTATGCGGCGGCCGGCGGCCGGCTGGATGGCGCGGCGGCGGCGCTCTATGGCGCGGCGATCCTCTGGATTCTCGGCTACGACACGATCTACGCGCATCAGGACCGCGAGGATGATGCGCTGGTCGGGGTGAAGTCGACCGCGCGTCTGTTCGAGCGCCATACAACGCCGTTCCTCGCCCTTTGTTATGGCGGCAGCATCGCGCTGCTCGCCCTCGCCGGCGGCGGCCTCTCGCGCTGGTATCCGCTGGCGCTGGTGCCGGCGGCTTCGCTGCTCGTCTGGCAGGTGTGGCGGCTCGATATCGACGATCCGGCGCGCTGCCTCCGGCTGTTCAAGCTGAACCGCGAGGTCGGCCTGCTGGTGGCGGCCGCGATCCTGTTCGGCTGGCTCGCGTGAACGCGGATCACGAGACATTCATCGCCGCGCATACCGTGCTCGCCTCTGCGCCGCTGGTGCCGGAACTGCGGCTGCATCTGGCGAGCGAGATCACGCCGATCTGGCAGGCGAGCGAGGCGTGGCTGGCGCGGCATGATATGGCGCC
>DAHXNW010000287.1 GCA_027365195.1 Acetobacteraceae bacterium | reverse complement strand
ACCGCCATGCGCACCGCGACGCCCATCTCCACCTGCTCGCGGATGACGCTGCGGGCCGCATCGTCGGCCACCGCGCTGTCGATCTCGACGCCCCGGTTCATCGGCCCCGGATGCAGCACCAGCGCATCCGGCCTTGCGTGCGCGAGCTTCTCCGCATCGAGGCCCCAGAAGCGGAAATACTCCCGCGCGCTGGGTACCAGGCCGCGTGTCATGCGCTCTTTTTGTAGCCGCAGCATCATCACGATATCAACGTCCTGAAGGCCTTTTTTCATGTCATGAAAAAGTTCCGCGCCGAGGCTCGCGGCACTCCGCGGCAGCAGCGTGGGCGGGCCGATCAGGCGCACCCGGCTGCCGAGTGCGCCGAGCAGATGGATGTTCGAGCGCGCCACCCGCGAATGCAGCACATCGCCGCAGATGGCAACCGTCAACCCGGCGAGACGCCCCTTGTGGCGGCGGATGGTCAGCGCGTCGAGCAGCGCCTGGGTCGGGTGTTCATGCGTGCCGTCGCCGGCGTTGATCACCGCCGCCTCCACCTTGCGCGCGAGCAGCGCGGGCGCGCCGGACTGGTCGTGGCGCACCACCAGAAGGTCGCACTGCATGGCATTCAGCGTGGCGGCGGTGTCGAGCAGCGTCTCGCCTTTGTTCACGCTGGAGGTGCTCACGCTCATGTTCAGCACATCGGCACCCAGCCGCTTGCCGGCGAGTTCGAAGCTGGTGCGGGTGCGGGTGCTGTCCTCGAAAAAAAGATTGATCAGCGTGCGTCCGCGGAGCTGATCGCGCTGCGTCTTGCCGGAGCGGTTCAGCAGCGCATAGTTTTCCGCAAGATCAAGGAGATGCACGATGGCCGGCGGATGCATGCCCTCGATCGCCAGCAGATGCCGATCGGGGAGGGCGACTGCGGGTGCATTCATCGGCCGGCCATTCCGCGTGTCTCAGGACGTGAAATCGCGGTCGATCACTGCGAGATCGTGCTCCTCGCGGCAACCGGCGGGGCTGGCCGTGGGGCAGATCACCACATGCATCAGGATCTCCGCCCGTGTTACATCCTTGTCCGCGTCCACGGTGAAGGGTTGCAGCCAGCGCGGCAGGCCGGTGGGCGAATTCGGCGCCGCCGGCATCGCGGAGTAGGGCGGCAGATAGGTGGTATCCTCCTTCGTCATCGAGCCCATCATGCGGCCCTGGCCGTCGAAGAAGGCGAATTCCAGATACAGCACCCGATAGACGCCGGGGCCCGGATTGATGACGCAGCCCGAAAGCACCGCCTTGTCGCCTTTCACCACCAGCTTGCCGTCGCGCAGCAGCGGCCGGTTCGAGAACGTGGTGACGGGCGCCAGACAGGCGGCGGACTGCACCACGGCCTGGCCGAGCGAGATCGAGGTGGTCGCTGTGCCAGTCAGATCGGACGCCGGCTGCACGCAGCCGGCGAGCGCCACGACGCCTGCGAGCCCGAGGGCGCGGGCGAGCGGCGGGAGGCGGGTGATGATACGATCCATTCGATGGGTTCCTGGACGGTTGGCGGGTGTGGCGGGCATCATGTGGCGACGGCGCGGATGCGGGCAAGCGCCGCCTCGGCGCCGAGGGCGGCGAGCACCGCCTCGATCCCGGGGCTGCTGGTGCTCCCGGTCAGCGCCGCGCGCAGCGGCTGTGCCACTTCGCCGAGTTTGCGGCCTTCAGCGGCAGCGAAAGCGCGCAGCGCCGCATCGAGCGCCGCCGGCTCGAACGGCACCGTTTGCAGCGCCGCCGCCAGCGCCGCCAGCATGCGCCGCGCCGGTGCGTCGAGCAGTGCCGCGGCTTTCGGCGAGAGTGGCGGCATGCGCACCAGAAATGCCGCATTATCGGTGAGTTCCACCAAGGTTTTTGCGCGCTCTCGCAGCCCCGGCATGAGGGCGGCGATACGCTCGCGCGCGGCCTCGTCGGGCGGCGGCGTCAGACGGCGCATCACCTCGTCGGTGAGCCGGTCGGGATCGGCCCGACGCAGCCAGACGCCGTTGAGATGGGTGAGTTTGGCATAATCCATCCGCGCCGCCGCGCGCCCGACGCCGCCGAGGTCGAATAGCTCGATCGCTGCCTCGCGCGAGAGGATTTCGGCATCGCCATGCCCCCAGCCAAGTCGCAGCAGATAATTGCACAGCGCCTCCGGCAGAAATCCCTGTTCGCGGAATTCCAACACGCTGACGGCGCCGTGGCGTTTCGACAGCTTCGCGCCGTCGGCGCCGTGGATCAGCGGGATATGCGCGAAATGCGGCGCCTCCCAGCCCATCGCCTGATAAATTTGCGCCTGGCGGAAGGTGTTGGTGAGATGATCATCGCCACGGATCACGTGGCTGATCGCCATGTCGTGGTCATCGACGACGACGGCGTGCAGATAGGTCGGGCTGGCGTCGCTGCGCAGCAGGATCAGATCGTCGAGTTCGGCATTGGCCACGCGCACCTCGCCCTGCACCAGATCGCGCACCAGCGTCTCGCCCTCGCGTGGCGCGCGCAGGCGGATGGTAGGGGCGACGCCCGGCGGCGCCTCGCGCGGGTCGCGATCGCGCCAGCGCCCGTCGTAGCGCGGAGGGCGGCCTTCGGCGATCGCTTGCGCGCGCATCGCGGCAAGCTCCTCGGCGGTGCAGAAACACTGATAGGCGCGTCCGGCGGCCAGCATCTCGCGCGCCACCTCGGCATGCCGCGCGGCGCGGGTCGACTGATAGAGCGGCGGCTCGTCAGGCACGAGGCCGAGCCACTCCAGCCCCTCCAGGATCACCCGCGTTGCCTCCGGCGTGCTGCGCGCGCGATCGGTGTCCTCGATGCGCAGCAGGAAGGCGCCGCCGTGATGGCGGCTGAACAGATAGTTGAACAATGCGGTGCGCGCACCGCCGATATGCAAAAGGCCGGTCGGGCTGGGGGCGAAGCGGGTGCGGATTGGCATGGACTCGCGCCGAGTTGAGGACGGATGGGCGTCTCTAGCACGGTCGCGCACAATCTGTAGAGACGGCAGCGAGGGTTTTGTGGCACAACGGCAACCGGGGGTTGACGTGAAGCAGGGTTTCGCCGTCATGCACCGCACCGGGATGGGCCTCGCGCTGGGTGCTGCGCGCGGGGGTGCTCAGCATGTGGCGGCGCTGCGCGATGCGTTGCTCGATGCC
>DAHXNW010000263.1 GCA_027365195.1 Acetobacteraceae bacterium | reverse complement strand
GCCGCCGCCGGCGCGCGCCGAGGGCTGGGCGATCAGCGCCATCACCCATCCCGACCAGCGCTGGGCGCGCTGCGACATCAAGAGCACCGCCCTCCTGCCCAACGTGCTGGCGCGACAGGCGGCCCGGCAGGCGGGTGCGAGCGAAGCGATCCTGTTCGATGCCGATGGCCGCGTGACCGAGGGGGCGGCGACCACGGTATGGATCGTCGATGCAGCAGGCAGGCTGCGCACCCGCCCGCTCGATCAGGCGATTCTGCCCGGCTGCACCCGCGCCGCGCTGATCACCCTGCTCGCGGAGGCTGGCATCGGCTTCGAGGAGCGCGGGTGCAGCCTCGAGGAGCTGCGCGCGGCGCGCGAGGTGTTTCTCACCAGCGCCAGCGGCTTCGTCAAGCCGGTGCTGCGCATCGATGGCGTGGCGGTGGGAAGCGGTGCCGTGGGCGCGCTGACGCAGCAGTTGTTCGCGCTGTTCGCCGCCCATGCGCGCGGCTGGCCGGCCAATGCCGCCTGAACCGCCGCGGGCGCTGCTCTATGACTGGGACAACACCCTCGCGGATGGCTGGGGCGGCATCACGGCCGCGTTGAATGTAACCTACGCCGCGCATGGCCTGCCGCCGATCACCCTGGAGCAGACCCGCGCGCAGGCTCGCCGCTCGGCGCGCGAGAGTTTCCCGGCCATTTTCGGGCCGGCGTGGGAGGCGGCGAGCGCGCTGTTCTACGCCAGCCTGCGGGCGCAGCATCTGGATCATCTGCAGCCGATGCCGGCGGTCGCCGCCCTGCTCGTCGCCGGGGCGCGGCTGCCGAAGGGGGTGGTGTCCAACAAGGATGGCGCGCTGCTGCGCGCCGAGATCGCCCATCTCGGCTGGGCCGGCCATTTCGCCGCCGTGGTGGGCGCCGGCGATGCAAGCGCCGACAAGCCGGATGCAGCGCCGCTCCTGCTCGCTCTGCGCACCATGGGTATCCCGCCCGCACCCGCCGTCTGGTATGTCGGCGACACGGCACTCGACATGCAGGCCGCGCGCGCCGCCGGCTGTACCGCTATCCTGCTCGGCGATGCGGCGCATGACGGCGGCATCGCCCGCGCGGCGCCTGATTTTCACTTCGCAGACGCGAAAGTGTTTGCCGATTATCTTCTCTCGGTTGCATAACAGACATGAGATGATGCCTTGCCCAGCCACCGCTTACTGCTAAATAGAAAGGGTTGCGGCCGTGCCACGCCCGGGCATGGAGCCGATGATATCGACAACACCGCGAAACGCAGAAGGATTGTGCTGTGGCCAACGAAAAGACGCAGAATGTGCAGGATGTATTCCTGAACCATGTGCGTAAGAGCAAAACACCAGTGACCGTATTCCTGGTCAATGGCGTCAAACTTCAGGGCATTATCACCTGGTTCGATAATTTTTCCGTCCTGCTGCGCCGCGACGGGCATACCCAGCTCGTCTATAAGCACGCCATCAGCACCGTGATGCCCGGTGCGCCGATCCAGTTATTCGACGCGACCAAGGTCGAGGGGGCTGCGCCGGTACGCGAGACGCTCACCATCGATGGGGGCTGATCTGGCGAGCGCCGAGCCGAATTCCGCGGGCCACGCCTCGCGCACACCCACGCGCGCCGCCGTCATCCTGCCGTGGGAACGCGAGGAGCGGCCGGAGGCGAGCCGCGCCGCCGAAGCGCGTCTTGCCGAGGCGGTGGGACTCGCGGCGGCGATCGGGCTGGTGATCGTCCATTCCGCCATCCTGCCGCTGCGCCGCGCCCGCCCGGCGACGCTGTTCGGCGGCGGGCAGGTGGACTTGATCGGCCACGCCATCGCCGGGCAATCGGTCAGTGTCATCATCATCGATGGCAAGCTCAGCCCGGTGCAGCAGCGCAATCTGGAGCGCGCCTGGGGGGTGAAGGTGATCGACCGCACCGGCCTCATTCTCGATATATTCGGCGAGCGCGCCGCCACCAGCGAGGGCACGCTCCAGGTCGAACTCGCGCATCTCGACTATCAGCGTAGCCGACTGGTGCGCTCCTGGACCCATCTGGAGCGCCAGCGCGGCGGTTTCGGCTTTCTCGGCGGCCCCGGCGAGACGCAGATCGAGGCCGACCGAAGGCTGATCGGCGAGCGTATCGCCCGGCTGCGGCGTGAGCTCGAACAGGTCCGGCGCACCCGTGGCCTGCACCGGCGCGCGCGCGGGCGGGTGCCGTTTCCGGTGGTCGCGCTGGTCGGCTACACCAACGCCGGCAAATCCACCCTGTTCAACGCGATGACCGGCGCCAGCGTGCATGCCAAGGATCAGTTGTTCGCAACCCTCGATCCGACCATGCGCGGCCTGCGCCTGTCCTCCGGCCGGCGGGTGATCCTCTCCGACACGGTGGGCTTCATCAGCGATCTGCCGACCGAACTGGTCGCCGCCTTCCGCGCCACGCTCGAGGAGGTCGCCGAGGCCGATGTGATCCTGCACGTGCGCGACGTCGCGCATCCCGACAGCCAGGCGCAGCGGGCCGACGTGATCGCCGTGCTCGACGGCATGGCGCGCGACGGCGCGCTCGATACCGACTGGCCGGCGCGCACCATCGAGGTGCTGAACAAGGCCGATCTGCTCGGTGGCGCCGACGCGGTGCCCCTACGCGAGGCACAGATCGCCGTTTCGGCGATCACCGGCGAGGGATTGGGTGCGCTGCGGACGGCGATCGATACGCGCATCACCGCCGGCATGGAGACCGCCGATTATGCCCTGCCGCCGGCCGACGGCGCGCGGCTCGCCTGGCTCTACGAGCACGGCGAGGTGCTCGCGCGTGCCGATACGGACGACAGCATCCGCCTCACCGTGCGATTGTTGCCAGCCGATCGGGCGCGTTTCGAGCGTCCGGCCTGATCGCGCGATGGGGTTTTCCCGCCAGCAACTCGCAACTCTGAGCGACATCCTCCGCGCCGCCTCGGCGGCCGAAATCATGCCGCGGTTTCGCAACCTCACCCCGGCGGCGATCCGCAGCAAATCGGGGCCGCTCGATCTGGTGACCGATGCAGACGAAGCCGCCGAGGCGGCGATCACCACGGCGCTGACCCGCGCCTTTCCCGGCGCGCTGGTGGTCGGCGAGGAGGCGACGGCGCGCAATCCCTCGCTGCTCGACGGGCTGGCCGAGGCGCCGCTCGCCT
Organism: Acetobacteraceae bacterium; assembly: GCA_027365195.1. GTDB lineage: Bacteria > Pseudomonadota > Alphaproteobacteria > Acetobacterales > Acetobacteraceae > DAHXNW01. Next base: position 191 of record DAHXNW010000263.1, on the reverse strand, counting down.
TCGTGGTGGACCCGGTCGATGGCACCGCGAATTACGCCGCCGGCTTGCCGCTGTTCGGCTGCATGGCCGCCGCTCTGATGCATGGCGAGGTGGTGGCCTCGGCGATCCACGATCCGGTGGGTGGCGATACCGCGCTGGCGCTGCGCGGCGAAGGCGCGTGGCTGGAACGCGCCGATGGGCGCTGCGAGACG
>DAHXNW010000239.1 GCA_027365195.1 Acetobacteraceae bacterium | reverse complement strand
GGCGGGGGGGGGGCGCGGGCCGGTGTAGGCTAAAGCGATCATGCTCTAACTGGTGCTGCCGCAGGGAATCGAACCCTGGACCTCCTCATTACCAATGAGGTGCTCTACCCCTGAGCTACGGCAGCGATCTGCGGCCATGCTCTAAGCGTTCGACACGTGGGGTGCAAGCCGGTTTGCGCTTGAGGGTGTCAGCCGCCGAGCAGGGCTTCGGCGCAAGCGTCGAGGATGGCCTCGGTGTCGAGGCCGTAGGCGCGGTAGAGGTCGGGGATGTCGCCGCCCTGGCCGAAGCGATCGACGCCGAGCGGCACCACCCGTTGCCCGCGCACCGCGCCGAGCCAGCCATGCGCCGCCGGATGACCGTCGAGCACGCTCACCAGCGCCGCATCGGCGGCGAGCGGCGCCAGCAGTTGCGCGATGTGCGAGATGGCGCCGCGTTCGCCGGCGCGGCGCGCGCGCGAGGCGGCGAGCCAGCCGGCGTGCAGCCGGTCCGGGCTGGTGATGGCGAGCAGGCCGCAACCCGGCACCTCGGCGCTGAGTTCAGCGAACGCCGCCTCCGCCTCGGGTGCGACCGGCCCCTGATAGACGATGGCGAGTCGCGCCCCCGGCGCCGGTGGCGCCACCCAATGGCCGCCGGCGATCACCGCCGCCGCATCGATCGCGCGCTGTGGCTGTTGCAGCGCGCGGGTGGAGAGCCGTAACCACACCGCACTGCCCTCCGGCGCCTGCATATGCGCGAAGGCGTGGCGCAGCAGAATGCCAAGCTCGTCCACATAGGCCGGCTCGTAGGAGACCAGCCGGTCCGTGCTCATGCCGAGCAGCGGCGTGTTGACCGACTGATGCTGCCCGCCCTCTGGCGCCAGGGTCAGGCCGGAGGGGGTGGAGACCAGCAAAAACCGCGCGTCCTGGTAACAGGCATAGATCAGCGCATCGAGGCCACGGTTGACGAACGGGTCGTACACCGTGCCGATCGGCAGCAGCCGCGCCCCGTTCAGGCTGTGCTGCAAGCCGGCGGCGGCGAGCAGCAGGAACAGATTCTGCTCGGCGATGCCGAGTTCGATATGTTGCCCGGATGGGCTCATCCCCCAGCGCTGCGCACTCGCGAGCTTGGCATCGCGGAACACGTCGTTGCGCGTATGGCGGTCGAACACGCCGCGCCGGTTCACCCAGGGGCCGAGATTGGTCGAGACGGTGACATCGGGGCTCGCGGTCACGATGCGGGCGGCGATGTCGCGCAGCGCCCCCTGGCCGCGGCCGATCTCGGCCAGGATGTCGCCGAAGCCGGCCTGCGTCGACATCTGCCGCCCGGCGAGTTTGGGCATCGGCAGAACCGGCGGGATGGCGATCGCCGGCGCCGACAGAGCGCGCCCCTCGGCCGCCAGCGGGCGCGCGAACGGCACGCCGTCGAGCAGCGCGCGCAGCGCCTCCGGTGCCGCCTCCAGCCCCTCGAACGGGTCGAGCTCATGGCCCTCGCGGATACGCATCCGGGTGCGAAAGAACTGCATCTGCTCGCGCGTCATCAGGCCGGAGTGGTTGTCCTTATGCCCGGCGAAGGGCAGCCCCATGCCCTTGATGGTATAGGCGATGAAGCAGGTGGGCTGATCGCCGGCGGCCTCGGCGGCGCGGAATGTCTCGATCAGCATGTCGATGTCATGGCCGCCGAGATTGGTCATCAGGCCGCCGAGTTCCTCGTCGGACAGCGGATCGATCAGCGCGCGCAAGCCCGGCACCCGGCCGAGATCGGCGAGGAGCGCCACACGCCAGGCGGCCCCCCCCTGGAAGGTAAGGGCGGAATAGAGGCTGTTCGGACAGTCATCGATCCAGCGTTCGAGCGCCTGGCCGCCCTCGCGGGCGAAGGCCGCCTGGAGCTTGCGGCCGTATTTGAGGACGACGACATTCCAACCCATGTCGCGAAACAGCCCCTCGATGCGGCCGAACAGCCGGTCCGGCACCACCGAATCGAGGCTTTGGCGGTTGTAGTCGATGATCCACCAGACATTGCGCACATCGTGCTTCCAGCCCTCCAGCAGGGCCTCGTAGATGTTGCCCTCGTCGAGTTCGGCGTCGCCGGCGATGGCGATCTGCCGCCCGGGCGGGGTGAGCGTCGGCAGATCCGGGCGCACCAGCCCATGCAGCGCCACATAATCCTGCATCAGGGCGGCGAAACTGGTCAGCGCCACGCCGAGGCCGACCGAGCCGGTGGAGAAATCGACCTCGGCGCCATCCTTGCTGCGGCTCGGATAGGGTTGCAGGCCGCCGAAGGCGCGCAACGTGCCGAGACGCTCGCGGCTCTGCCGGCCGAGCAGATAGTTCACCGCATGCAGCACCGGGCCGGCGTGCGGCTTCACCGCCACACGGTCCTGCGGGCGCAGCACGGCGAAATAGAGCGCCGCCATGATCGAGACCACCGAGGCGCAGGACGCCTGATGCCCGCCCACCTTCAGCCCGTCGCGATTCGGGCGCAGGTGATTGGCGCTATGGATCATCCAGGCGGAGAGCCAGAGCAGCTTGTGCTCGAGCTGACGCAGCAGGTCGAGCTGCCGCGCGTCGGACCCCATCGCCGTTGCCGCGACCGCCGGTGTGGTGACATTCATCGCTCGTCCGCCTCCTCCTGGCGCCGTACGCCGGGATTTCTATTTACTCCTCCAGTTCGGAATCCCAATACAGGAAATCGACCCAGGTATGGTGGATGCTGGCGCGCTGGAATGGCACGCCGGCGTGGTTCAGCTCCCATCGCGTCGGCTTGTAGGGCGCCCGGCGTAGCTGCATGCCCGCCTCGCGCGGCGTTTTGTTGGCCTTGCGCAGATTGCACGGCGAACAGGCGGCGACGACGTTCTCCCAGGTGGTCCGCCCGCCGCGCGAGCGCGGCAGCACATGGTCGAAGGTGAGGTCGGCGGGGGCGAAGGAACTGGCGCAATACTGGCACACCCAGCGGTCGCGGCAGTAGATGTTGAACCGGGTGAACGCCGGGTGGCCATCGAGATGGCGATATTCCTTCAGCGCCACCACACTCGGCACCCGCATCGACAGGCGCTGCGAGTGAATGAACTCGTCATATTCGGCGACCAACGCGACACGGTCGAGCATCACCGCCGCCACCGCGTCTTTCCAGTGCCAGGCGGAGAGCGGATAGCGCGAGAGTGGACGGAAGTCGGCGTTCAGCACCAGCGTTTGCAGATCGTTCAGCATCGGCACGCGGCCCGATGCGGCGGCCATGCCAGGGGTCGCGCCAAGCTGGCGGGTGCGCGGGAGTTCCGATCGTCAGCCAAACGCCGCTCCTTCTGCCGAAGCGGCGCCGGATCGCCGGCAGAAATGCAGTCAAGCCAGAGTTCAGCCACGCCCGCCGGGAATCAAGCGCCGCGAAGACCTCGCCCCAGATATCGCAGACCTCGCCGCCCCCCGCAACCACCTGAGGTGGCTTGTCATCGCTTTGCCACGCCGGCACGGTTTGCGTCCTTGCAAGCGGCGCCGCGTGCCGCCAGATCAGCGCCGATGAGTTCGATCGTCACGCGTTTCGCGCCGAGCCCGACCGGGCTTTTGCACCTCGGCCACGGTTTTGCGGCACTGACCGCGTGGCAACGGGCGCGGCAGGCCGGCGGGCGATTCCTGCTGCGACTCGAGGACATCGACACGCAACGCTGCCGCCCGGAGTTCGCCGCCGCGATTCTGGAGGATCTCGCCTGGCTCGGTCTCGACTGGGATGGCCCGGTGCGGATGCAATCGGCGCATCTCGCCGATTATCGCACGGCCTTGGAGAGCCTCGCCGCGCGCGGCCTGCTCTATCCGTGTTTCTGCACCCGCACGGATATCGCCACCGCCGCCGGCGCGCCGCACGCCGGGGATGCGACCGCCCGCTACCCCGGCACCTGCCGCCGGCTCGATGCGACAGAGCGGGCGGCGAAGCGCGCGACGGGCGCGCCGTTTGCCTGGCGGCTAGACATGGAGCGCGCCTGCGCCAGTCTCGCCGGCCCGCTCGATCTCACCCTCGACGGCGAGGCCCCGCGACGCGCCTCGCCCGAAGCGTTCGGCGATGTAGTGCTGGCGCGCAAGGACACGCCGGCGAGCTATCACCTCTGCGCCACGCATGACGATGCGGTGCAGGGGGTGACATTGGTCACGCGCGGGGAGGATCTGCGCCCGGCCGCCGATCTGCACCGGCTGTTACAGGCGCTGCTCGGCTGGCCGGCGCCGCTCTATGCGCATCATCGCTTACTATGCGGGCCGGACGGCCGACGTCTCGCCAAGCGTGATCACGCCGAAACCCTGCGCGCGCTCCGCGAGGCCGGCCAGTCGGCCGGCGAGGTGCGCGCGCGTTTGGGATTCACGCTCTGAGCCGCACGCCGCCGAAGCGCTTGCATCGCCGCCGGCAAGCGCGCAATCAATCGGATCATGTCGGAGACAAGCTATCAATCCTATGTCGGTCGCGGCGAGACGGCCGAGGATACGGTCAGCCCGCATCTGGTGCGCGGGCTCGCGGCGGCGCTCGACATCGCGCCACCCGAGCACAGCCTGCCGCCGCTCTGGCACTGGATGCTGTTCCAGACCTGGGTGCCGGCCTCGCAGATCGGCCCCGATGGGCATCCGCGTCGCGGCGGCTTTCTGCCGCCGGTGCATGATCTGCCGCGCCGGATGTGGGCCGGCGGGCGGCTCGATTTCCTCGCCGACATCCCGCTCGGCGCCCGGTTGCACCGGCGCAGCACCATCCTTGCCATTCGCGAGACATCCGGCGGCTCCGGGCCGCTGGTGTTCGTCACCCTGCGCCACGAGATTGCAACCGAGGCCGGCCCGGCGATCGTCGAGGAGCAGGACATCGTCTATCGCGGCGCCGAAGGTGCGGCGGTCAAGCCCGCCGCCGCCGCGCCGGAGGCGCCTTCCAGCGCCTTCGGCCGGACGCTGACGCCCGACCCGGTATTGCTGTTCCGCTACTCGGCGCTGACCGGCAACGGCCATCGCATCCATTACGATCTGGACTATGTGACGCGCGTGGAGGGCTATCCGGGGCTGATCGTGCATGGGCCGCTGCAGGCGACCTTGCTCGCCGATCTGCTGCGCCGGGAGATGCCGGACCGGCGGGTCGCGCGGTTCAGCTTTCGCGGCCAGCGCCCGGCCTTTGCCGGTGCGCCCCTGCGCCTGCTCGGCCATCGCGAGGGGGCAAACATACGGCTAGAGAGCCGCGATCCGGCGGCGGCCGTGTGCATGAGCGCCGAGGCCGCACTGGCCTGATGAGCGGCGCGCCGCCGGACCCGCTGGCGCGGCACTTCCTGCCGGCGGCGCCGGCGGTGGTCGCCGGCCATGGGCGCGCGGCGATCCTCACCCCCGACGGCGAACTGCGCCTTTGCTCCGTCGCCGAGGCGGTCGCCCCCTTGCGC
>DAHXNW010000234.1 GCA_027365195.1 Acetobacteraceae bacterium | reverse complement strand
GAACCGGCCAACAGCTTCCGCTTGCGATGATGGCCACCCGACGATAGAAACCAGCCGAAGGCGAGGGTTGGCGGATATGGCAGGATATCGGGTTGCGGTTGTCGGGGCTACCGGTGCGGTCGGGCGGGAATTGCTGAAAATCCTCGCCGAACGCGAATTTCCGGTGAGCGAGGTGGCGGCCCTTGCTTCCGACCGTTCCGCCGGCTCGGAAATCTCCTTCGGCGATTCCCGCGTGCTCCGCGTGCAGAACCTCGATCGCTTCGACTTCGCCGGCTGGGACATCGGCCTGTTCAGCCCGGGCGCCGCGATCTCGGCGGTGCACGCGCCGCGCGCCGCCGCCGCCGGCTGCGTGGTGATCGACAACACCAGCCATTTCCGCATGGACCCGGACGTGCCGCTGGTGGTGCCGGAGGTCAATCCGCAGCATCTGGCGAAATTCGCGGCTCGCCGCATCATCGCCAACCCCAATTGCAGCACCATCCAGATGGTGGTGGCACTCAAGCCGCTACACGATCGTTTCGGCGTGAAACGCGTGGTGGTCGCGACCTATCAATCCGTCTCCGGCGGCGGCAAGGAGGCGATGGACGAGCTCTACACCCACACCCGCGCCGTCTTCGTCGCCGACCCGACCACGCCGCAGCAGTTTCCGAAGGAGATCGCCTTCAACTGCATCCCGCAGATCGACCGCTTCATGGACGACGGCGCCACCAAGGAAGAGTGGAAAATGGTGGTCGAGACCCGCAAAATCCTCGACCGCAACATCGATGTATTCGCCACCTGCGTGCGCGTGCCGGTGTTCATCGGCCATGCCGAGGCGATCAACGTCGAATTCGAGCGCCCGGTGAGCGTGGCCGAGGCGCGTGCCGCCCTGCGCGCCGCCCCCGGCGTGAGCGTGCTCGATACCCGCGAAGATGGCGGCTACATCACCCCGCTCGATTGCCCGGGCGAGGATGCGGTCTTCGTCAGCCGCATCCGCAAAGATCCGACGATCGAGCACGGCCTCGGCTTCTGGTGCGTGTCGGATAATCTGCGCAAGGGGGCGGCGCTGAACGCGGTGCAGATCGCCGAGACGCTGATCGCCCAGGGGTTGCTGAAAAGGCCCTTGCTCGCGAGCTAGCCGCCATGTTCACCCTCGCCGAGCTCGAAGGGGCAGAGCGGCAGGTTCATGCGGCATTTCCGGGCACCCCGCAATACGCTTGGCCGTTGCTCGCCGCCCGCGCCGGCTGCGAGGTGTGGGTCAAGCACGAGAACCACACGCCGACCGGGGCGTTCAAGCTGCGCGGCGGCTTGATCCATCTCGAACGGCTCGCGCGCGAGCACACTCTCCTGCCCGGCATCATCTCGGCGACCCGGGGCAACCATGGGCAATCCCTGGCCTATGCCGGCCGGCGCTTCGGCGTGGCTGTCACCATCGTCGTCCCGCACGGCAACAGTGCCGAGAAGAACGCCGCGATGCGCGCGCTCGGCGCCACGCTGATCGAGCATGGGGAGGATTTCGACGCCGCTCGGCTGGAGGCGATGCGTCTGGCCGAGGCGCGCGGGCTGGTTTTCGCGCCCTCCTTCCACCGCGACCTCGTGCTCGGGGTTGCCACCTGGGCGCTCGAACTGTTCCGCGCGGCGCCGCCGCTCGATGCGCTCTACGTGCCGATCGGCCTCGGCTCGGGCATTTGTGGTGCCATCCGCGCGCGCGATCTGCTCGGCCTGCGCACCGCCATCATCGGCGTGCAGAGCACCGGGGCCGATGCCTACGCCCGCTCCCTCGCCGCCGGCCATCCGGTGGCGCTGGA
>DAHXNW010000224.1 GCA_027365195.1 Acetobacteraceae bacterium | reverse complement strand
AGCACGCGCCCGCTGCCGGCGCGCTGCATCAGCGCGAGCAGCGCGGTGCTGTCGATGCCGCCGGAGAGGAACAGCCCATACGGCACATCGGCGCGCAGATGCACGGCCACACTTTCCAGCAGAGCGCGTTCGAGCGCCGGTTGCACCGCGTCGGGCGCGAGGTCGAGCGGCGGGGCGGCGGGGAGCGCCGGCTGATGGTGGCGGGCGACGATGCGGCCGGCCTCGATCACCAGCGTCTCGCCAGGCAACACGCGATACACGCCGGGGACGATGGTTTCCGCGCCGGTGGTGAATTTGAGCTGCAACAACTCCGCCCGCTGCAGCGGCCCGACTGCGCGCGGCGCCAAGCCGCAGGCGAGCAGCGCCTGGATTTCCGAGGCGAAGGCGAAGCCCTCGGCGGTCTCGACGTAATAGAGCGGCTTGATGCCGAACGGATCGCGCGAGAGCAGCAGCCGGCGGCGGGCGCGATCATGCAGCGCGATCGCATACATGCCGCGCAGCCGGGTGGTGTAGCCGGTGCCGAGACGCGCGTAGAGATGCAGCGGCGGCTCGCAGTCCGAGCCGGTGTAGAACGCCGCTCCGGCCAGTTCGGCGCGCAGTTCGGGGTTGTTATAGATCTCGCCGTTGGCGACCAGCGTGGTCTCGCCCGGCCCGTGCAGCGGCTGCTGGCCGTGGTCGAGATCGATGATGGCGAGCCGCGTCGAGAGCAGGGCGCAGCCGTCGCGGCTGTAGCGTCCGCTCGAATCGGGCCCGCGATGGTGCAGCCGGCGCTCCAGCACGTCGAGCAGCGCGGGATCGGGCGGCGCGCCATCACGGCGCATCAGCCCTGCGATGCCGCACATCGCTCTAACCGCGCCGCCCTGGGGGGGGTGCGCGGCGCGCGGCGTGTGCTATGGCGAAGCCCATCATGCGGATCCTTTTCATCACGTCGAACCGTATCGGCGATGCCGTGCTCTCCACCGGTCTGCTCGACCATCTGATCCGCCAGCATCCGCAAGCGCGGATCACCGTGGTCTGCGGCCCGGCGGCCGCCAGCCTTTTCGCACGGATGCCCGGCCTCGAGCGAGTCATCGCCCTCAGCAAACAGCGTTACGGGCTGCACTGGCTGGCGCTCTGGCGCGGCGTGGTCGGCACGGTCTGGGATCTGGTGGTGGACATCCGCGCCTCGGCCCTCTCCTGGCTGGTGCTCACCCGCGCACGCGCGGTGATGCGGCGTGGCGATGGGCATAAAATCGCCCAGCTCGCCGCCGTGCTGCGGCTCGATCCGCCGCCGTTGCCGGTGATCTGGCTCGGGCCGGAGGAATGCGCGCGGGCCGCCGCCCTGCTGCCGGCCGGCGGCCCGATCGTCGCCCTCGGCCCGACGGCGAACTGGACCGGCAAGCTCTGGCCGCCGGCGCATTTCGCCGCCCTGTTCGAGGCGCTGCGCGCCGGCCCGCTGCCGGGCGCGCGCGCGGCGGTATTCGGCGGCCCCGGCGAGTACGAGCGCGCGCTGGCGGCGCCGCTGCTCGCCGCCCTGCCGGGGGCGATCGACCTCTGCGGCCGGTTGAGCCTGACCGAGGCGGCGGCCTGTCTGCAACGCTGCACTCTGTTCGTCGGCAACGATTCCGGGTTGATGCATATCGCCGCCGCCGCCGGCACGCCGACGCTCGGCCTGTTCGGCCCGACGCCGGCCGATGAATACGCGCCCGCCGGGCCGCGCACGGCGGTCGCACTCGCACGCGGCGCGCGGATGGCCGATCTGAGCGTCGCCCGCGCCCTCGCCGCCGCCGGGCGGCTGCTGGCGCAGCCATGAGGGTGCTGCACGTCATCGCCGGTGCCGCGATCGGCGGTGCCGAGACCTTCGCGCAGGACGCCATCGTGGGCCTCGCCGAACAGGGCGTGGCGCAGACGGTGCTCTGCCGGCCGCATCCCATGGCCCTGGCGCGCTATGCCGCCGCCGGCATCCCGGCCAGCGGCTTCGGCTTCGGGGTGCTCGACCGCGCGCTCGGGCGAGGGCAGCGGATCGCCGAGGCGGCGCGGGGATTCGGCGCCGATCTGGTGCATGCCTGGATGTCGCGCGCCGCCGCCTTCGTGCCGCAGATGATGCCCTGTCCGGTCGTCGGCTGGTTCGGCGATTACTACGACCTGAAGTATTTCCGCACCATCGATAGTGCCATCGCCGTGACCCCGGACATCGCCGCCTCGATCGTCCGCCGTGGCATGGCGCGCGAGCGGGTGTTCACCGTCAACACCTTCGGCACCATGCCGGAAAGTCCACGGGTCGCGCGCGCCAGCCTCGATACGCCCGAGGGCGCACCGCTGCTGCTGGTGCTCGCGCGGCTGCATCGGGTGAAAGGGATCGACATCATGCTGCACGCGCTCGCCTCCCTGCCCGAATGCTACCTCTGGATCGCCGGGGAGGGGCCGCGGCGGGCGCGCTACGAGGCGCTGGCGCGGCAGTTGGGGGTCGCCGCGCGGGTGCGCTTTCTCGGCTGGCGGCAGGACCGCATGGGGCTGCTCGATGCCTGCGACATCTGCGTGCTGCCGAGCCGCTACGAGCCGTTCGGCACGGTGATCGCCGAGGCCTGGGCGATGCGTCGGCCGCTGGTGGCGAGCCGCGCCGACGGCGCGCGGCAATATGTGCGCGATGGCGAGAACGGCCTGCTCTGCCCGCTCGAAGACGCAGCCGGCCTCGCCGCCGCGATCCGCCGCCTGCTCGCCGAACCGGCATTGCGCGCGGCGCTGATCGAGGGTGGGGTGCGTGCCTATGAGGCGGATTTCACCCGCGAGATCGTGCTCGCCCGGCTGCGCGATGCCTATCGCGCGTGCGTGCAGCGCGGGCGGCGCGCGCCATGAACCGCGCTGTCACGCCGCGCTGGATCGGCAGTGTTGCATTGCTCGCCGCGCTCACGACGCCGCTGTTCAGCGTGCATGGCCGCGCCATGATCGAGGTAAGCATCGGCCTCACCGACGCGCTGTTCCTGCTCGACAGCGCCTGGCGCCGCGATTGGGCGTGGCTGCGCTCCGGGCTTAGCCTGATGGGCCTGCTCTGGTGGGGCTGGCTGGTGATCTGTTCGCTGCCAGGCATCGGTTCCGGTGGCGCGGGGTCGCTGTTGCAGGCGGTGCTGGCGCTGCGGCTCATGCTGTTCGTCACCGCGTTGCGCGCCATGGTGCTGCGCGCCGCACCGGCGCGGCGCTGGCTCGGCGTCGTGTTCGATGTCGCCTTCTTCTACATCTTGGCGCAGGCGGCGCTGCAACTCGTGAGCGGGCATAATCTGTTCGGTGATCCGCGCGGCGCCGATGGCGAACTCACCGGCCCCTATCGCCATCCGGATGCCGGCATTCCGATGGAGCTGATGCTCTATCCCGTGCTGATGCCGCTGATCGGCTGGCTCGCCGCCCGACGCGGTGCGGCAGGGGGGGGGATGGCGGGGCGGTTCGGCGCCGGGGCGGTGGCCTTCGGCGGCATCGCCACCATGGTGCTGATCGGCCAGCGCATGCCGCTGGCGCGCAGCCTGCTCGGGTTGCTGATCGCGGCCCTACTGCTGCGCCCGTTGCGCCGGGTGGCGCTGGGCGTCGCGGTGGCGGTGGCGGTGCTGATCGTCGCCTCGGCCGCCATCGCGCCGCCGACCTATCATCGGCTGGTGGTGAAATTCTCCGACCAGCTCGAACACCTACACGCGAGCCCGTACGGGCTGATCTTCACCCGTGCACTCAGCATGGCCGAGCAGCATCCGCTGACCGGCCTCGGCTATGACGGCTTTCGCTCGCATTGCGCCGATCCGCGCTATTTCCAGAGCCGGCTGTGGCCGGCCGATCCGGCGGTGCTGGCCGACCCGGCCGGCTGCAACCAGCATCCGCATAATTTCTACCTGCACGCCGTGACCGATGCCGGGCTGCCCGGGCTGCTGCTGTTCACCGCACTGGGGATTGGCTGGTTGCTCCGGCTCGGCCACGGGCTGCGCCGACGGCCGGACCCGCTGCGCGTCGGGCTGTTCGTCGCCGCCTGCCTCTATCTGTGGCCGATCGGCGGTTCCAGTGGCTATCTCTCGATGCCGTTCAGTGGCTTCTTCTTCACTCTGATCGGCTGGGGGCTGGCGGAAGCCGACGCGCTGGGCGATGCTGCGCCTCTGCAACCGGAGGAGACCATCGCATGAGCCCTTATCCCTTCACCCGCGCGGATCTCGAAGCCTTGCGGCAATGGGATACGCCGACGATCTGCAACGGCCTCGAACTGCTGGCGCCGGAACGCCGCGCCATCGGCTTCACCGTGGAGCCGATGGTGGCCGCCGACCGCGCCCTGCCGCCGATCGTCGGCCTCGCCCGCACTGGCACCATTCGCGCCAAGGAAGCACCCCGCGGCGCGGTGATCGAGCGCGGGGCCTGGTACGACTATGTCGCCGCGACCGATCTGCCGACCATCGCGGTGTTGCAGGATCTCGACGACCGGCCGGGCTATGGCGCCTTCTGGGGTGAGGTGAATACCACGATCCACAAGGCGCTCGGCGTGCTCGGCTGCGTCACCAACGGCTCGTTCCGCGATCTCGACATGCTGGCGCCGGGGTTTCAACTGATCGGCGGTCGCGTCGGGCCGAGCCATGCGCATGTGCATAACGTCGATCTCGGCCGGCCGGTGAACGTCTTTGGCATGCAGGCCGCGCATGACGATGTGATCCACGCCGATTTCCATGGCGCCGTGGTTATCCCGGCGGCGGCGGTGCGGGCGCTGCCGGAGGCGATCGGGCTGATCGCGCGGCGCGAGCGGGTGATCCTCGATGTCTGCGCGGCGCCGGGATTTTCGCTCGCCGCCCTGCGCGCGGCGCTGCAACGCGCCGGCGAAATCCATTGATCGCTCCACGCGCTTGCGCGACACGCTGACCCAGCGGCGCTCGGCCGAGGCGTTCGCGCCGCGCGCCGCCTGGCCCGCGGTGGCGAGCCTGCTCCTCGTCCTGCTGCTGCTCGGGTTGCTGTTTCACGCCGAGATCGCCGCCGCGATCGCCATCTGGATTAGTTCCACCGCCTACAACCACTGCGTCCTGATCATCCCGATCGCCGCCTATCTGATCTGGGAGCGTCGCGCCGCGCTCGTCGGGCTGATGCCGGCGCCGAGTCTGCGGCCGTTGCCGCTGCTGATCCCGCTCGCGGTGCTGTGGCTGGTCGCCGAGCGGCTCGGCATCATGGAGGTGCGCCAGTTCGTGCTGGTCTCCGCCGTCGAGATCGCCATCGCGAGCCTGTTCGGCTGGCGGCTGTTCCTGCTGCTGCTCGGGCCGCTGCTGTATCTCTATTTCCTGGTGCCGTTCGGTGCGTTCCTGGTGCCGGCGTTGCAGAATTTCACCGCCCGCTTCGTCGTCATCGGCCTCGATGTGCTCGGCATTCCGAATTTTTCCGATGGCGTCACCATCGACATTCCGCAAGGCCGTTTTTATGTCGCCGAAGCCTGCGCGGGCTTGCGTTTCCTGATCGCCTCGATGGCCTTCAGCGTGCTCTATGCGCTGCTGATCTATCGCGGCTATGCGCGCCGCATGGTCTTCATCCTGATCGCCTGCTGCGTGCCGGTGGTTGCCAACGGGTTTCGCGCGCTGGGCATCGTCAGCCTCGGCTATCTGCTCGGCAGCGCGGAGGCGGCGGAGACCGATCATATCCTCTATGGCTGGATTTTCTTCTCCATCGTCATCGTGCTGCTGATCCTGCTCGGCCTGCCGTTCCGCCAGGCACCGGCGACACCGGGGGCGCTGGCACCCCCCGCCGCCCCCATGGTGGCCCCACCGACGCAGCGGCTCGTGATCGCGAGCCTGCTCTTTCTTCTCCTCGCCGGTGCCGGGCCGCTGCTCGCCGCGGCGCTGGCGACCGCCGGGCAGGGCGGCGCCGGCATGCGTGCCGATCTCGCGCCTCTCTGTGTCCCGGTCGATGCCGGCGCGGACCGTCCGATTCAGCGCTTCGGGTGCGGCGCGACGGCGCTGCCTCTGCTGGTCGAATATTTCCCCCCGCGCAGCAACCCGAGGCGCCTGCTGGACGCCGCGCGCCGCCTCTCCGGCGCGCTTGCGGCGGAGGACGTCCAGCAATCCGCCCTCGCCGTGCCCGGTGCGGCGGGCTGGACGCTGGTGGCAACCCGGCGACCGGCGCGGCTCGGCGCCTTCGTCTTCTTCCTCGACGGCATCGCCTATGCAGATGGGCTGCACCTGCGGCTGCGCCAGGCGCTCAATTCGCTCAGCCGCCATCCGGCGACCCCGCTGCTGATCGTGATCGAGGCGCCGCCGGAGAGCAGCCCCGCCGCCATCCGGCAATTCCTCGGCGCGCATGCGGCGTGGATCGCGCAGCGCCTGCTGTCGCAGGGCGGAGCGTGAGACCGGCGGCGATGACGTTCGAGCAACTGCGAATCTTCGTCGCCGTCGCCGAGCAGCAGCACATGACGCGTGCCGCCGAGACACTCCATCTGGCGCAATCGGCGGCGAGTGCGGCGATCGCGGCTCTCGAGGCACGGCACGCGACGAAGCTGTTCCATCGCGTCGGGCGCGGCATCGTGCTTACCCAGGCCGGGGCGGCCTTCCTGCCCGAGGCGCGCGCGGTGCTGGCGCGTGCCGAGCGGGCGGCGCTCACGCTCGCCGAACTCGGCGGGCTCGCGCGTGGCAGCCTCGCGGTGTGCGCCAGCCAGACCATCGCCGGCTACTGGCTGCCGCGCCATCTCGTCGCCTTCCGCCGGGCGCATCCCGGCATTGATATCCGCCTCTGCATCGGCAATTCCGCCGAAGTCGCCGCCGCGGTGCATGAGGGGATGGCGGAACTCGGCTTCGTCGAGGGGGTGGTGGCCGATGCGTCGCTGCGCGGCAGGCCGGTCGCGCGCGATCTGCTGGTGGTGGTGGTCGATCCGGCGCATCCGTGGGCCGCTGGCGCGCCGGTGGCGCCAGAGGAACTGGTGCGGAGCGACTGGGTGCTGCGCGAGCGCGGTTCCGGCACGCGGTCGGAATTCGAGGCGGCGCTGCGGGGCTTCGGCCTCGCCGAGGGCGCCTTACGGGTGGTGCTCGAACTGCCCTCGAACGAGGCGGTGCGCGGCGCGGTGGAGGCGGGCATGGGGGCGACGGCCCTCTCCGCCTCGGTTGCAGCCCCGAGCCTGGAGGCCGGGCTGCTGCACCGCGTGGCGATCGCCATGCCGGAGCGCGATTTCCATGTGCTACAGCATCGGGAACGCACTTTGAGCCATGCGGCCGAGGCGTTGCTGGCGCAGATCATGGGTGGTTGATGATTGCAGCATGCACCGGCCCGCTCCCCCACCCGGCCACCCACGTCAGTATACTGAATGGGTGGCCGGGTGGGGGCGGGGGCCGGTGCCGCCCTTATTTCTGGG
>DAHXNW010000216.1 GCA_027365195.1 Acetobacteraceae bacterium | reverse complement strand
TCTCCAATCCTCCCGGCTTCCTCAAACATCGACATGCTGGCACAACCTGCGCGATAGAGTGGGTCAGCGGTGAGGGGCGATGATACGCGGCGAGGCGGTCGGGCTGCGCTATGGCGGGCGGGTGGAGGCGTTGCAGGCGCTGTCCTTCCATGTGCCGGAGGGGGCGTTCCGCTGGCTGCTCGGCCCGTCCGGCGCCGGCAAGACGAGCCTGCTGCGTCTGCTCTCTCTCGCGGTGCGGCCGAGCGGCGGGCGGCTCGAGGTGCTCGGCCAGGATATCGGTGCCGCGCCGCGCCGCAGCCTGCCGCCGCTGCGCCGGCGAATCGGCATGGTGTTTCAGGATTTCCGCCTGCTCGGCCATCTCTCGGCGTTCGACAACGTGGCCCTGCCGCTGCGCCTCGCCGGGCGGCCGGAAGGGCAGATCGCCGCCGATGTCGCCGAGATGCTGCGCTGGGTCGGCCTGCTCGAACGGCTGCACGCGCGCCCGGCGGAGCTTTCGGGTGGCGAGCAGCAGCGCGTCGCCATCGCTCGCGCCGTGGTCACCCGCCCACTGCTGCTGCTCGCCGACGAGCCGACCGGCAATCTCGATGCGGCGCAGGCGGCGCGGCTGATGCAACTGCTGAAGGAGCTCAATCGCCTCGGCACCACCGTGCTGGTCGCCACGCATAACGACGCGCTGGTGGCGCGCTATCCGGCGACGGCGATGCGCCTCGCTGCCGGCCGACTGCTGGCACCGGAGGCTGACGATGGCGACTGAGGCGCGCGCCCGGCTGCGTCCGGCCGGCTTTGACGATCTCGGCCTGCGCCGTGCGCTGTCGGACCGGCTGCTGCCGGCGCTGGTGGCGGCGATGGCGTTTCTCGCCGCCCTCGCCCTCGCCGGCTTCCTGGCTGCGGCCGGACTGTCGCGGCATTGGCGCGAGGGGGCGGCGGCGGCGCTCACCGTGCAGGTGCCCGATCCTGGTGAGCCGGGCCAAGGTGGCGATCATGCGACAAGGCGCGAGGCGGTGCTCGCACTGCTGCGCGCGACGCCGGGGATTGCAAACATGCGTCCGCTGAGCGAGGGCGAACTCGCCGATCTGCTGCACCCCTGGCTCGGCGCCTCGGCGACGAGCCTCGCCGTGCCGCTGCCGGCGGTGATCGCGGTGCGCACGGCGGAGACGGCGCCGGATCTGGCCGCCTTGGCCGCGCGGCTCACGGCGGCAGCACCGGGTGCGCTGATCGAGAGCCACGGCGCCTGGGTGGCGCGGCTGCTGCAACTGATCGACAGTCTGCGCGCCTGTGCCGCCCTCGCGCTGCTGGTGGTGGTGGGCGTGGCGGCGCTGGTGGTGGTGGTGGCGACGCGCGCGGGGCTCTCCGCACGGCGGCAGGCGATCGAGATCGTGCATGGGCTTGGTGCCACCGATGGCTATATCGCCGCCCGCTTCGCCGCCCGCACGCGCCGCCTCGCCTTCGGCGGCGGCATGATCGGGGCGCTGGGGGCGCTGCCGGTGCTGCTGCAACTGGCGCATCTCGCCGCCCCGTTCACCGCCCCGCTCGGCGCCGAGCGGGGCGCGGCGAGCGGCGTGTGGCTGCGGCTGCTGGCGTTGCCGGCGCCGCTCTGGCTCGGCCTCGCGCTGCTGCCGCCGGCGGCAGCGCTGCTCGGCTGGCTGACGGCGCAGGCGACGGTGCGCGCCTGGCTGCGGCGGCTGCCGTGATCCGCGCCATGCTGCGCCAGGGCTGGCTGGCGGCGGCGGCGGTACTGCTGGCCCTGCTGGCGGCCGGCTTGGCGCTCGGGCTGTTGTGGTTCGTGCGCGCCGCAGAGCGCGCCGCCGCGCTGCCCGCCACCGCCGACGGCATTCTGGTACTGACCGGCGGCGCCTCGCGGGTGGATGCCGGGCTGCATCTGCTGGCCGCCGGACGCGGGCGGCTGCTGCTGATCTCCGGCGTCGATCGCGGCATCGATCTGGCGCGGCTCGCGCATGTCTCGCGGCTCGATCCGGCGCCGCTCGCCGCACACGTGACCTTGGGCCACGCCGCCGCCTCGACGCGCGGCAATGCCGCCGAGGCCGCCGCCTGGGTGGCGCGCCACCGGCTCGGCAGCCTGATCGTGGTGACCGCCTATTACCATATGCCGCGCGCCCTGCTGGAACTGCGCCGTGCGATGCCTGGCGTGATATTGTATGCCGATCCGGTGGTGCCGCCGCAGTTGCGCGGCGGCGGCGGGGCGATCGGCCTGCGGCTGCTGCTCGGCGAGTATGTGAAGTTTCTCGCGGTGCGGAGCGGGCTGTCGCGGCTGCTGCCATCGCGCGATATGATCGGCACCGACAGCGGCGGGACGGAAGGGTGAGGGCATGATCTGGCTGCGCTCGGCGGCATTCAACGGCTATTTCTTCGGGCTGACCTTCCTGCTCGGGCTGGCCGGCATTCCGCTGCGGCTGTTCGCGCGCCAGCATGCACTCGCCTTCGCGCAGTTCTGGGTCGGCCTCGTGCTCGCTGGGCTGCGGGTGATCTGCGGCATCCGCATCGAGCTGCGCGGTTTCGAGCACGTGCCGACCGATGGGCCGGCGCTGATCGCCTCGCAGCATCAATCGGCCTTCGATACCCTGGTCTGGATGGTGCTGCTGCGCCGGCCGGCCTATGTGCTGAAGCAGGAGCTGACCCGCATCCCGCTGTTCGGGCCGCTGCTGCTGCCGGCCGGGATGATCGCGCTCGATCGCGCCGGCGGGGCGGCGGCGCTGCGCGGGTTGCTGCGCGCCACCGCCGCCGCGGTCGCCGATGCGCGCCAGATCGTCATCTTTCCGGAAGGCACCCGCACCGCGCCGGGCGAGCGGCGCCCGCTGCAACCGGGGATCGCGGCGATGGCGGCGCATGTGCAGCTTCCGGTGATCCCGGTGCTGACCGACTCCGGCCTCTGCTGGGGCCGGCGCGCCTTTCGCAAGCGGCCGGGCGTCATACATATCATCGCACTACCACCGCTGCCGCCGGGGATGAAGCGGGAGGCGCTGTTGCGCGGCCTTGCCGAGTGCTTTGCCGAGGGCGCCCTGGAGCCTGTTGATAACTCTGTGAGTAGCGTGGTCGAGATGCTCTGACGGCGATCAAAGAGGATAATTTAATTAGTTGAAATAACACATGAATTGCAGAGATAGGCGGTTCCGCCGTCGGGTTGGCGGGTGATGGGGATGAAAGATCGCCATTACACATCATATGCATAAGGCGTTATATGTTTCTCCGGTCCAGCAGAGGATTGCGGCATGCTCGGTCTCGACGCGGTGCATCTGGCGCGTATCCAGTTCGCCTTCACCATCGGCTTCCACATCGTTTTTCCCGCCTTCTCGATCGGGCTGGCGAGCTATCTGGCGGTGCTGGAGGCGCTCTGGCTGCGCACCGGGCGGCAGGTGTATCTCGATCTGTTCCAGTACTGGATCAAGATCTTCGCCGTCGGCTTCGCCATGGGCGTCGTCTCCGGCCTGCCGATGTCGTATCAGTTCGGCACCAACTGGGGCGGCTTTGCCGACAAGACCGGGCCGGTGCTCGGCCCGCTGCTCGGCTATGAGGTGATGACCGCCTTCTTCCTGGAAGCCGGCTTTCTCGGCGTGATGCTGTTCGGCGTGCGCCGGGTCGGTCGGGGGCTGCATTTCACGGCCACACTGCTGGTCGCCATCGGCACGCTGATCAGCGCGTTCTGGATTTTGGCAGCGAATTCCTGGATGCAGACCCCGGCGGGCTACAGCATCGAGCCGGTGACCGGGCGCTTCCTGCCGGCCGATTGGTGGGCGATCGTGTTCAACCCCTCCTTCCCCTACCGTTTGGTGCACATGGTGCTGGCGGCCTATATCAGCGTGGCCTTCGTGGTCGGCGCGGTGGGCGGCTTCCATCTGCTGCGCGATCGTACCAACCAGGCGGCGCGGACGATGTTCTCGATGGCGATGTGGATGGCGCTGGTGGTGACGCCGGTGCAGATCCTCGCCGGCGACGCGCACGGGCTGAACACGCTGCAATACCAGCCCGTCAAGGTCGCGGCGATGGAGGGCGACTGGCAGAACGCGGCGGCGGGGGCTGGCGATCCGCTGGTGCTGTTCGGCCTGCCCGACATGCGGGCGCAGCGCAACGACTATGAAATCGCCATTCCGCATCTCGGCTCGCTGATCCTCACCCATAGCTGGAGCGACAGTATCCGCGGCTTGCGC
>DAHXNW010000196.1 GCA_027365195.1 Acetobacteraceae bacterium | reverse complement strand
GCGCAGCACGGCGAGGGCCTCTTCGAGAGCGGCGGCGACCAGCGGGTCGGTCTCGATATCCCGCGTGTGGAAATGCCGCACGACGCCGATGCGCAGGCCGCGGATGTCGCCGGTCAGGCCAGCGCGGTAGTCGGGGATCGTCACATCGGCGCTGCCCGGATCTTGCGGATCATGCCCGGCGATCGCCTGGAGCATCAGCGCGCAATCCTCCACGCTCCAGGTCATCGGGCCGGCATTGTCGAAGGTGAAGGAGTTCGGATAGACGCCGCGCCGGCTGACCAGACCATAGGTAGGTTTCAGCCCGACGATGCCGCAGAGCGCCGCCGGCAGGCGGATGGAGCCGCCGGTGTCTGTGCCGAGCGCCATCGGCACCAGCCCGGCGGCGACGGCAGCCCCCGAGCCGCTGGAGGAACCGCCGGTGAAATGCGCGAGATTCCAGGGGTTGCGCGCCGGCGGCCAGGGCAGATCGAAGGAGGGGCCGCCATGCGCGAATTCATGCGTGGCGAGCTTGCCGAGCAGTACCGCGCCTGCGGCATGGAGTTTTGCGACGGCGGCCGCATCGGCCGTCGGCACGGCGTTGGCGCACAGCTTCGAGTGGCCGGTGGTGCGAATGCCGGCTGTGGCGAAGATATCCTTCAGCGCGAAGGGGATGCCGTGCAGCGCCCCGCGGCGCGCGCCGGCCATGATCGCGGCTTCCGCTGCCCGCGCTTCGGTCATGGCGGCATCGGCGGTGACCAGGAGGAAGGCGGCGAGCGGCTCGTTCAGCGCCGCAATGCGGTCGAGCAGGGCGCGCGTCAGCTCGACCGGAGAAATTACGCGGGCCTCGATCAGCCGCGCCGCATCGGCCACACCGAGTTCGTGCAGGGCGATGGGCGCGGCATCGGCCATGCGGCGGCTATTTCAGGGTTTTCAGATAGGCGATCACGTTCTGGCGATCGGCTTCGTTGGGCAGGCCAGCGAAGATCATCTTGGTGCCCGGCGCCATCGCGCGCGGATTGGTGACCCACTTATTCAGCGTGTCATCGTCCCAGGTGACATTCAGCGCCTTCAGCGCGGCGGAATAGCTGTAATTATCGAGACTCGCCGAGTGGCGCCCGTAGACTTCATAGAGGCTGGGACCGATTTTATTGACGCCCTTCTGATTCGAATGGCACAGGCTGCATTTGTTGAACACCACCTTGCCAGCCGCCGCATCGCCATCGGCGAAGGCGGGAGCCGCGAAGACGGCCGATGCGGCGGCCAGCACCAGAACAGCAGCGATTCGACGACCCATTCTCCATCCCTCCGCGAGTATTGCCCGATCCGGGCAATGATTGTGGAAAACCAGCGTGTTGCGTCATACTGTCACGGCAGCCACGGCGCCCATCGGTATTGCCAGTCTTGATCGGGCTTGTCGAGGGGTGCATCGAGAGGCTGCACTCACGCCATCAGGAGAACGCCCGGCATGGCCATCGCCACCAGCGCAACCGCCGCCTGTTTCGGTGGCACCATGGGCTTCTACAGCCATCCCTCCGAGAGCACCGGAACGGCGATGCGCTTTGCCGTATTTCAGCCGCCGCAGGCGGCGCGCGGGCCGGTGCCGGCGCTCTATTACCTCGCCGGCCTCACCTGCACCGAGGAGACCTTCGCGATCAAGGCGGGGGCGCAACGTTTCGCCGCCGCGCACGGCCTGCTGCTGGTCGCCCCCGACACCAGCCCGCGCGGCGCCGGTCTGCCGGGCGAGGACGACGCCTGGGATTTCGGCACTGGCGCCGGGTTCTATCTCGACGCCACCGCCGAGCCGTGGTCGCGCCACTACCGCATGGCACGCTATGTGAGCGTCGAATTGCCGGCGCTGATCGAGGCGAATTTTCCCGCCCGCGCCGATCGGCGCGGCATCTTCGGCCACTCCATGGGTGGCCATGGCGCACTCGTCACGGCGCTGCGCGCGCCGGCGCGCTGGCACTCGCTTTCGGCCTTCGCGCCGATCGCCAATCCGGTCGCGGTGCCATGGGGGGAGGGGGCGTTTACGCGCTATCTCGGCGCCGATCGCACCGCCTGGGCGCCGTGGGATGCGAGCCTGCTGCTGCGCGAGCGGCCGTATCCCGGCCGCATCCTGATCGATCAGGGCGACGCCGATCAATTCCTGGAGAGCCAGTTGCACCCGGCGGCGCTGGAGGCAGCGGCGGCGGCGTCCGGGCAGGATCTGCTGCTGCGCCGGCAGCCGGGATACGATCATAGCTACTGGTTCATCCAGAGCTTCATCGCCGATCATCTGGCGCATCACGCGGATCGGCTGCTCGGATGAGCGGGCCCCTGCGCGTGGGCGCTCTCCTCGCCGTCATGCTGCTGGCCGGTGCCGCATGGGCCGCCGGGCCGCAGCGATTCTGGAACACCACCTCGGCCACCATCACCAGCCTGCGCCTCGCCGCGGCCGGGAGCGGCCAATGGAGCCGCAACCAGTGCGACAACGACCCCGATCACGCGGTGGAGGCCGATGAGCGCCTGCGCCTCGATGGCTTCGCGCCGGGGCGTTACGACGTGGAACTGGTGGAAAAATCCGGCCGGCGCTGCGTGGTGGCGAATGTCGAGGTGAAAGACAGCGGCCCCTATGCCTTTGCCATCGGCGATCAGGATCTGCGCAACTGCCATCCATAAAGCGGCGCGGGCATTCAGCCGCGCGGGCGGCGGTCGATCACCCTTTGCGCCTTGCCGAGCGAGCGCTCGATACTGCCCGGCAATTCCACAACAACGCGCGCGCTGATGCCGATCGTCGCCTTGATGTGCTGGGCCAGTGCTTTCGCTTCGCGCGCCTGCGCCTCACCACCCAAGGCTTCCGGGCGCAGTTCGGCGCGCACCAGCATCTCGTCGAGCCGGCCGGGGCGCTCCAGCACGATCTGGAAATGGCCCGACAGCGCCGCACAGCGCAGCACCTGCGCCTCGATCTGGCTGGGGAACAGATTGACGCCGCGTAGGATGATCATGTCGTCGCTGCGACCGCCGATTTTTGCCATCCGTCGCATGCCGCGCGCGGTGCCGGGCAGCAGCCGGGTGAGATCGCGGGTGCGGTAGCGGATCACCGGCATCGCCTGTTTGCTGAGCGAGGTGAACACCAGCTCCCCCGCCTCGCCATCCGGCAGCACCGCGCCGCTCTCCGGGTCGATGATCTCGGGATAGAAATGATCCTCCCAGATGTGTGGCCCGTCCTTGCTGTCGGCGCATTCGCAGGCGATGCCTGGCCCCATCACCTCGGAGAGGCCATAGATGTCGATCGCATCGAGCGGCAGCCGGCTTTCCAACTCCTGGCGCATCGCCTCGCCCCAGGGCTCGGCGCCGAAGATGCCGATGCGTAGCGAGCACCGTTGCGGATCGAGCCCCTGGCGGGTGAATTCGTCGAGGATGGCGAGCATGTAGCTCGGTGTCGCGCAGATGATTTCGGGGCGGAAGTCTTCGATCAGTTGCACCTGCCGCTCCGTCATGCCGCCCGAGACGGGTACCACGGTGCAGCCCATATGCTCCGCCCCGGCATGCAGCCCGAGGCCGCCGGTGAACAGCCCGTAGCCATAGGCGTTGTGCAGCAGCATGCCACGACGCCCGCCGGCAGCGCGGATCGAGCGCGCGGCGAGCGCCGCCCAGGTGTCGAGATCGGCCTTCGTGTAACCCACCACGGTCGGTTTGCCGGTGGTGCCGGAGGAGCAATGCAGCCGCGCCAGTTCCTCGCGCGGCACGGCAAACAGGCCGAAGGGGTAATTGGCGCGCAGATCCTGCTTGGTGGTGAAGGGAAAGCGGGCGAGATCGTCGAGCGTGCGGCAATCGTCGGGATGCACGCCGGCGGCATCGAACGCCGCGCGGTAATGCGGCACCCCGGCATAGACGCGGTGTAGCGTGGCGCGCAGACGATCGCACTGCAAAGCGGTGAGTTCGTCGCGCGAGGCGGTCTCGATCGGCTCCAAACCCGGCTCATACATCGGCGTCTCCAGCGGGAAAGAAGCTCTGGCCGAGGCTGCGCGCATGGCCGCGAAACTCGGCCACCACGCCGCCATCGGCGCGCCGCACGCTGACCGCATAGACGCCGCTGCGACCGACGCGGGCGCGCTCCTCGGCGGTGGCGACCAGCCGCTCGCCGAGGCGGGCGGGTTGCAGATAGGTGATGGTGCAATCGCTCGCCACCATGCGCTGGTTGCGGCTGTTGCAGGCGAAGGCGAAGGCGGAATCGGCCAGCGCGAAGATGATGCCGCCATGGCAACTGCCGTGGCCGTTGACCATGCGCGCGCTTACCTCCATCGCCAGCACGGCGACGCCCGGGGCGATGCGCTCGATCGCCATGCCAAGCTCCTGGCTGGCGCGATCCTCTTGCCAGAGCGCTTCGGCGCAGGCCGCCGCCAGTTGCTCCTCGGTCAACGGAGGAGGGGGGTCAACGGAGGAGGGGGGTCAACGGAGGGGGGCGAAGCGCGCCGGCCGCTTCTCCCGGAATGCCTGGATGCCCTCGCGGAAATCGGCCTGGCGGCCGGCTTCGCGCTGCAAATCGCGCTCCAGATCGAGTTGGCGATCGAGATCGTGGCCGGGTGAGGCGGCGAGTGCCTGCTTGATCAGCGCCATCGCGCCGGCCGGCTGGCGTGCGAGCACACTGGCGAGGGCCGTCGCCTCGGCCGCCAGATCGTCATCCACGACGGCACGCCAGATCATCCCCCAGGCGGCGGCCTGCTCGGCCTCCACCGGCTCGCCCAGCAGCATCGCGGCACGCGCCCGCGCCTCGCCCACCAGCCGGGGCAGGAAGAAACTGCCGCCGGCATCGGGGATCAGCCCGATGCGCACGAAGGCCTGCACGAAACGCGCCGAGCGCGCTGCCAGCACGATGTCGCAGGCCAGCGCGAGACTGGCGCCGGCGCCGGCGGCGATGCCGTTTACCGCGCAGACGATCGGGATGGGCAGGCTGCGCATGCGGCGGATCAGCGGGTTATAGACACGCTCGATCATTGCCCCCAGATCTGGCGCCTTTTCTGTCTCGGTCAGGGTTTCGCCGAGATGCTGGCCGGCGCAGAAGCCGCGTCCCGCGCCGGTGAGAATGACGGCGCGGCAGGCACGATCCGCCGCCGCCGCCTCCAGCGCCGCATGCAGGGCGGAGAGCATGCCGGCATCGACGGCATTCAGCCGCTCCGGCCGGTCGAGCACCAGCCGCAGCACCGCCGTCTCCGTATCGTGTTCGACGCGCACCCCCACATCCATTTTTCGCTCCCTTTGTCCGACCGTAACGGATCGTTATTGGCCGCGCCAGACCGGCTTGCGCTTTGCCAGAAAAGCTTCCACGCCGTTCTGGAAATCCTCGCTCAACAGGCACATCAAGAACAGATCCTGATTGTCCGCATGCGGCAATATGGGTTGTAGCCGGCGCAGCGCCTCCTTCGTCGCGCGCAGCGTGAGCGGCGCCTGCATCGTCGCCAGCCGGGTGACATAGTCGGCGCGCGGCATCAGCGCCCAGACGTCGTTGACGATTTCCGACACGAGGCCGATCCGCTTCGCCTCGGCGGCCGGGATCATGCGCGCGGTGAAAATCAGCTCCTTCACCATGCGCGGCCCGATCAGCGCGGTGAGGCGGGCATAATTCGCCATCGTCAGGCAGTTGCCAAGCGTGGTGCCGATCGGCAGGCCGAACTGCGCATCCGCCGTCACCACCTGCAGGTCGCACACCGCCGCCAGCATCGCCCCATCGCCGATGCAGGCGCCGGCGATGGCGGCGATGGTGGGCACCCGGCAGCTTTCCAGCCCGCCGATCGCCCGCTCGGTCAGTGCCTCATAGGCATGCACATCCTCGGGCGTTTTCATTGCGCGGAATTCGTTGATATCGGCGCCGGCGCAGAACGACCACTCGCCCGAGGAGGTGAGCAGCAATGCCTTGATCGCGCGATCGGCGTTCACCGCCTCGCAGATCTCGGCGAGCCGCTGATACATGGCGAAGGTGAAAGCGTTGCGGGCTTCCGGGCGGTTCAGCGTGACATGCGCCACGCCTTCCTGCACGCGAAACAGAATGTCGTCCTCTGCGGTCATGTCCCCTCCTGCGGCCGCGCGCGGCGATCCCACGCGCCGGCGAGCTTATAGTATAATTTTTGCGTCGAGCGAGAACGTATCGCGCCGCCTCGACACGTTTTCGCGAGATCGTCGCCGTCGTGCGGGCTGGCAAGCCGCGCTGGGGGCGGGTAAATAGATGCGTAATACGGGCGGGAGAGGAGATCGTGCGATGCGGCACTGGTTGAGCATGACGGCGGCTCTGGCGATAGGCGTGACGCCGGCGGCGGCGCAAACGCCGCTGCTGGACCAGTTGCTCGGCAATCCGTCGTCGGCCGGCTCACCGGGGAGAGCCGCGCCTTCACCCGCCCCCGCTTCGCCCACGCCGCCGGCCGCGCCGAGCACGCCGGCTTTTCTGCGCCCCCCGCCGCCCGGCCCGGTCGGCGGGGCCAACGCCTCGGTGCCGCAACTGATCGCCGACGCCCGCGCCGCCCTCGCCGGCGGCAAGAGCGGCGAGGCGGAACAGGCGCTGGAGATGGCGGAAAGCCGGCTCCTCAACCGCTCGGTCGTGCCTTCCACTGCCGGCAATCCGATCGGCGACCCGCTGGTCTCGCTGCTGTCGCAGGCACGCCAGGCGATCGGCAGCGGCGATACGGCGAGCGCGATGCAGTTGCTCGATCAGTTGACGCAGAAGCTCGGCACGCTCGGCAGCGTATTCTGAGCGTGCCGCGCCCTACCCCCTCCTATTGCACGTGCTGGAAGGCAATCGAGGCGAGCGCCTGCTTGGTGCGG
This sequence comes from Acetobacteraceae bacterium, assembly GCA_027365195.1. GTDB lineage: Bacteria > Pseudomonadota > Alphaproteobacteria > Acetobacterales > Acetobacteraceae > DAHXNW01. Next base: position 1,916 of record DAHXNW010000196.1, on the reverse strand, counting down.
TGCTGCGGCCAGGGAGCCGCGTCCGCCGGTGGCTTGCTGCCATAGATCATGGTGCCTTCGCCGGGATGCAGCGTCACGCTGCCCTTCGCCGTCGTCACCGTCACCAGCCCCTTGAGTACCAGCACGCCATAGCCGTGGTCGATCGGGCCGCCCCACACCGTGGTGCCGCGCACGCCGAGGGTTGCAACCGGCGTGGTGATCGAGACATTGCCCCCGCTCGGCCCTTCGATCTTGCCGCCGACGAACAGGAACGCGCCGCGGGTCACGCGCAGCGCCAGCGTATTGCCGGTGGCACCCGGGTGATAGACGAAATCATCCACCGTCAGCCGGCCGTTCTGGCCGAGCGTCAGCACCGTGTCGTCGGCGAGGCGCGCTTCCAGCCGCGCGCCGGGGCCGGTTTGTAGCCGGTCGCCGAAATAGACCGGGGCGGCAACGGCGAGCGCACGGGTGGTGGCGTTCTGCGTCGCCTCGGCGCGGGCCTGCACTTTGGCGACCGCGCCGACATCGGCGGGGCTCGCGCTGCCGAGGCCGGCGGCGAGCGAGCCGAGGGCGAGGGTGAGCAGGGCGAGGCTGAGTCTACGTCGTGGCATCATGGCTCGGTGGTCTCCACTGTGGCGGGGATGGGGCGCGCCGTGGCGCGCTCGGTGCCGCGCGCCCGCCAACCGCGCAACAGTTCGAGAGTGGCGGCGAGCGGCGCCGGGCGGCCGAACAGATAGCCCTGGCCGAAGGCGCAGCCCATCGCCGCGAGCGCCCTCGCTTGCGCCTCCTCCTCGATGCCCTCGGCGATCACCGGCAGGCCGAGCTCTTCGGCGAGACGCAGGATGGTCTGCACGATCTTGCGGCTGGCCGGCTCGCTCAGCATCGAGCGGACGAAGCTGCGATCGACCTTCAAAGTGGAGATCGGCAGCAGGCTGAGGCTGCTCAGGCTGGAATAGCCGGTGCCGAAATCATCCACCGCAATGCCAGCGCCGAGCGCGCGGCAGGCCTGCAGGGTACGGGCGATGCCGTCCGGATCTTGCATCAGCACGCTTTCGGTCACTTCGATTTTCAGGCTGCGCGGCGGCAGCCCGGAGGCGTGCAGCATGCGGCTCAGCGTGGCGATGAAATCGTCCCGGGCAAGGTCGATCGCGGTGACATTGACGCTGATGAACGGCACCGCCGGCGCGCCGGCGGCGAGCAGGGCGGGGGCCAGCGTGGTGGGAAACACCCGGCCGACCTCGGCCAGCGCCCATTGCGTGAGCTGCACGATCAGCCCGCTGCTCTCGGCGAGCGGGATGAACTGATCCGGCGGCACCAGCCCGCGCTCGGGATGCTGCCAGCGGGCCAGCGCCTCGAAGCCGGCGATGCGCCGGCCCTCCAGTTGCACGATCGGCTGGTAGAATAGCACCAGCTCCTTATTGAGCAGCGCCTGGCGCAGCGCGCGTTCAAGCACCAGAGTCTCGATCGCGGCGTTGAAATCGGCCGAACCAACCCGCGCGACATCGCCCAAAAGGTTCGCCGCGGCAGGGGGGGCATCGCGGCCGAACAAGGCCACGGTCTCGCGATAGCGCGCCAGCACGACGCTCAGGCACATGCGCAGAATGGGATCGGTCGCCTGCAGCCGGTGCGCGATCTGCTCTGCGGTGATCACCAGCAACTCGCACGCCTCGAGCGCGCGTGCCGTCGCCGAGCGCTGGCCGGCGTCGATGATCGCCATCTCGCCCACCAACTCACCCGGCCCGCGTGTGGCAACGGCGATTTCCTGGCCCTGACGATTGAGGAAAATGCTGACGCGGCCACGCTTGATGAGATAAGCGACGTCACCGGGATCGCCCTCGACGAACAAGGTCGTCCCGGCGGGCAGCAGCAGACGTTCTGAATGCTCGGTCATGAGAGCGGCGGTAATCCATCGGCTGAAGCCCTGCGAGAGGCCAGTA
>DAHXNW010000162.1 GCA_027365195.1 Acetobacteraceae bacterium | reverse complement strand
GAAGGGGGTGCCGGGCGAACTGCCGCGCACCGAGGATCTGGTGCTGATCGATGAGGAGAAAGACGCGCTGGCATTGCCCTATCCGGCGCGCTGCGCGCAGAGCTTCGAGCACTACGCGCAGAACGTCGATCTGAAATACCTTTCGTTCTGGCATAAAAAGCCCGATTTCGACGTCTACTGGTTCATCGAATACGACGTACATTTCGAGGGTAATTGGGCGGTGTTCCTCGAATATTTCCGCGCGAGCCGCGCCGATCTTCTAGCGACCAGAATCGGCGAGCTTGCCGAGACACCGCAGAAGGAAGCAATCCTCGCCATGCCGCTGGTGCTGCCGCCCAGCCTCGTCGGACAGCAGGTGACGGTCATGCTCGGCTTCTATCCGCTATGCCGCTTCTCCGCCGCCGCGCTGCGCGCCTTCGATGCACATTACCGCGAGGGCATGGCCGGGCATTACGAGATGACGCTCGCCACCATCTGCCGGCAACTCGGTATGGAGATCGAGGATGTCGGCGGCAATGGGCGCTACGTGCGGCCCGCCAACGTCAACCGCTTCTATTTCTGCACGCCGGGCACCTTCACCCTCTCGCCCGGCACCTTCGTGTTTCGCCCGGCGATGCGCGCGGTGCTGCCACGGCGCAACACGCTCTGGCATCCCGTCAAGCCGGACGGGCTCGCGGTGTGGTTTCCGCTCAACACGCGCGGCAATCTGGCGAAGAACCTGCTCGAATGGCTCAAGCCGATGGCCTGGCGCGCGGTGATCCGGCTATGGTTCGCCTTTCGCTGGAACCCGCTGCGATGAGGCTCGCGCAGCCCGGCATCACCCCCACCGGCCAGCGCCTCATGCTCGATTTCGACGGCCGCGCGATCGAGGCGCTGGCCGGCGAGAGCGTCGCCGCCGCACTCTCGGCCGCCGGCGTGCTGCGCCTGCGCGATACGCTGTCCGGCGCGCCGCGCGGCGTGTTCTGCGGCATGGGCGCCTGTTTCGACTGTCTCGTCACCATCGACGGCCATATCGGCCAGCGCGCCTGCATGGTGCGCGCCGCCGACGGCATGCGCATCAGTGCCGAGCCGCCCACCACCCCAGAGCCGCAGGCGGCGATGCCCAGTGGCGAGGACGCGCCGGAGGAAGCCTGCGACATCCTGATCGTCGGCGGCGGCCCGGCTGGCTTGTCGGCGGCGATCGCGGCGCGTCAGGCCGGGGCCGAGGTCGTCCTCCTCGACGAGCGGGCACAGCCGGGCGGGCAGTATCTCAAGCCCCTCGCAGCCAGCCACCGCGCCCGCCGACCGGACCGGCAATTCGCCCTCGGCAACGCGATGCGCGCCCGCGCGGCAGCGCTCGGCGTGCGCCTCGTGAGCGAGGCGACGGTGTGGGGGGCCTTCGGCGCCGGGGAGATCGCCGCCATCGTCGCCGGGCGCGCCACCACCTTCCGCCCGCGCCGGCTGATCCTCGCCCCCGGCGCGCACGAGCGCCCGATGCCGCTGCCCGGCTGGACACTGCCGGGGGTGATGACCACCGGCGCGCTGCAAACCCTCGCCCGCAGCCAGCGCGTCTGCCCGGCCGGGCCGGTGCTGATCGCCGGCAACGGGCCGCTCAACCTGCAACTGGCTGTTGAATTGCTGGATGGCGGCGTCGCCGTCGCGGCGGTGGTCGAGGCGGCGGCGAAGCCCGGTCCGCGCAGCCTCGCCGATGGCATCGAGATGCTGCGCCGCTCGGCGCCGCTCGCGCGCGAGGGTTTGCGCCTGCTGCGCCGCCTGCGCCGCGCCGGCGTGCCGGTGCTGTGGAGCAGCGCCATCGAGCGGCTGGAGGGCGAGACACAGGTTGCGGCGGCGGTGCTGCGCACGCCGGCGGGGCCACGGCGCATCGCGGCCGGGCTGGTGGCGATGAACCACGGGTTTCAGCCCGATGTCACCCTCGCCCGCGCGCTCGGCCTCGCGCATCGCTTCGTGCCGGAGGGCATCGGCCATCTCGCCACCGTCACCGATGCCGAGGGGCGCAGCGATAATCCGGCGGTGTTCGCCGTGGGCGATGGCGCGAGCCTCGGCGGCGCGCGGGTGGCGATGGGGCGCGGGCGGCTCGCCGGCACGGCGGCGGCGGGCGATCTCGGCTTTCTCAGCCGGCGCGACAAATTCACCCCCGGCCTGCTGCGGCGCGACGAGGCGTTCCAGCGCGCGCTATGGCGGTTGTTCGCCGCCCCCGCCTTCGATCCGGCGGCGATCGCGGACGATACCATCCTCTGCCGCTGCGAATCGATCACCGCCGGGCGGCTGCGCGGCGAGATCGAGGGCGGCCTCGCCTCGCTGCCGGCGCTGAAAAAGGCGACGCGCGCCGGCATGGGGCGCTGTCAGGGGCGCTTCTGCGCCGCCAGCATCGCGCGTCTGCTGCCGGAGGCGCCGGATGCCGAGGGCTTCGCCGCGCCGCGCGCGCCGGTGCGCCCGGTGCCGGCGGCGGCGCTGATGTTTCCGGCGCCGGAGTTCGAGGCGCCGTTGATCGAGGCGCCATCCCTGCCGCGCCACCGCCACGCGCTGCCGCCGCTCGCGGCCGAGCACCGCGCCTGCGACGTGCTGGTGATCGGCGCCGGCAATGTCGGCCAGGCCTGCGCCTATTACCTCGCCGCCGAGGGCGCCGACGTGCTGCTGGTCGATCGCGACGAAGCCGGCATGGCGGCGAGCACCGCCAATGCCGGCAGCCTGCACGCGCAACTGCTCTCCTACGATTTCACCGAGGCGACCCCGCCCGACGGCGGCCCAGCGGGGCAGACGGTGCCGCTAGGCCCGCGCAGCATCGCGCTCTGGCACGAGATCGCCGCCGCCGCCGGCGAGAGCCTCGGCCTCACGCAAGCCGGCGGGCTGATGCTCGCCGACAGCGCGGCGGCGATGGACTGGCTGCGGCGCAAATCGGCGCTGGAGGCGCGGCTCGGGCTACGCACCGAACTGCTCGACGCCGCCGAACTGCGCCGGCGCGCCCTGGCGCTCGATGCACGCATGCACGGCGCGCTGTTCTGCGCCGAGGAGGGGCATGGCGACCCGCTGCGCGGCATGATGGCGCTGCGCCGCCTCGCGCTCGCCCACGGTGCGCGGCTGCTGCGGGGCGCGGAGATCACCGGCCTCGCCCGCGAGGGCGCCGGCTGGCGGGTGCGCACCAGCAAGGGCGAGATCGCCTGCGGGCGCGTGGTGAATGCCGCCGGCCCGTGGGCGGCGGCGATCGCCGCCCACGCCGGCCTCGCCCTGCCGGTGCGCGGCACGGTGCAGCAGGTGATCGTGACCGAGCCGGCGCCCCCCATGCTCAGCCAGTTGGTCGCCTACGCCGGGCGGCATCTCTCGCTGAAACAGCACGCCTCGGGCGGCATGCTGATCGGCGGCGGCTGGTTCGGCGATTTCGACCGCGAGCGCGGCGCCACGCGCAACCTGCGGCGCAACATCCAGGGCAATCTCTGGGTCGCCGGACAGGTGCTGCCGGCGCTGCACGGCCTCGCCATCCTGCGCGCCTGGACCGGCCTCGCGGTCGCCATCGACGGCGGGCCGATCCTCGGCGAGGCCCCCGGCGTGCCCGGCTTCTTCAACGCCGTGGCGGCGAATGCCTATACGCTCGGCCCCATTCTCGGCCGCCTCACCGCCGATGCGGTGCTGCGCGGCGCGAGCCTTCCCCCCGCCTACCGGCTGGAGCGCTTTGCCCAGCCGGCGCCCGCCTGAGCAGGAGACGCCGATGGCCTACACGCCAAGCCCCTATCGCTCGCAGCACTGGCAGGTGCAGAAGCCCGCCGCCCAGGGGCGGCGCGGCATCGTCGTCGCGCAGGCGCGCGAGGCCGCCGAGGCCGGGGTGGCGATGCTCGATGTCGGCGGCAACGCGGTGGACGCGGCGGTCGCGACCGCCCTCGCCCTCGCCGCCGTGGAGCCATGGAATTCCGGCCTCGGCGGCATCGGCTTCGCGTTGGTGCATGCCCCAGGCGCGCCGCGCGCCGAGGGGGGGGATTTCGGCCCGGTGGCGCCACGCGGCCTCGACCCCACGCGCTTCCCGCTCACCGGGCGGATGAAACAGGATCTGTTCGCCTGGCCGGAGGTGGTGGGCGACGCCAATATCCACGGCCCACTCTCCTTCGTCATTCCCTCGGCGGCGGCGGGGTTGGCGCTCATGCAGCAGCGCTGGGGGCGGCTGCCGCTCGCCGAACTCTGCGCCCCGGCGATCGCCCTCGCCCGCCGCGGCCTGCCGGCGGATTGGTTCACCACGCTGAAAATCGCCAATTCCGCCGCCGTGCTGCGCCGCTATGCGGAGAGCGCGCGGATCTATCTGCCCGACGGTCTGCCCCCGGTCGCGCCGTATCAGGGCACGCCGGGGTTCTTCCGCCTCGGCGCCCTGGCGGAGACGCTGGA
>DAHXNW010000160.1 GCA_027365195.1 Acetobacteraceae bacterium | reverse complement strand
GGCAGCGCGACACCCGTCGGGGTGAAGCGGGCATCGCGCAGCGAGAGCGGCACCATCACCACGTCGTGCGCCGCGAAGGCCGCGTGCAGCGCCCCGGCGTGCCAATCCGCCAGCGGATCGGCCTCGCCATCCGGCGCCTCCAGCGCCAGCGCCACCCGCCGCATCAGCCGAATGCGGCCTCAAGCGCCGTGGCATCGAGCGCGCCTGCGTGAAAACTGCGCCCGCTCTCGAGCGCGGTGACGCTGACGGCGGCGGGGCTGAACAGCGCCGGGTCGATGGCGTAGAAATCGCCCTTCACGGCGCGGAAAATCTCGGCGAACGGCCGGCCGTAGTCCCGCGAAGTACCCGAGGGCATGCGGGCGGCGAGCGCCTCTGCGTCCACGTCCGGGCCGGTCACGAACAGATGGACGCGGCCGCCGAAAATGATCGCGTCGTTGGTGCGGCCCATCGCGGTGACGAAATCCGGATGCGGCGGCGGCAGCGGCGCGGTGGCGATGCCATCGAGAATGCGGTCGAGCGGGAAATGCAGCGTATGCGCCTTGTGCATCGCGACCTCCAACACCCGCGCGACCACCTGCGTCCCCCCGGCGAGGCTCTGCGTGGGAGCAAACACGATGCCGAGCCGCGCGGGTGCCACGCCGCACTCGCGCGCCACCTTCGCCACCACGGCCTCCGGCGGCGGGCGATGGCTCTCCAGCACCAACACGGCGGCGTCGGCCTGGTCGCGATAGCCGAGTTCGCCGAACAGCGGCTCCTTCCCCGCGAGCGCGCGCGCCGGGCCGGAGCCGAGGGCGAAATAGGCATCCGGCTTCTCGCCGTGGCTCAGGCTCCAGCCGGCATACTGGCTGGCGAGGCAGGCGAGCACCGGCTGCGAGGAGGCAACCTGCAGCACGAACGGCCAGTGCGGCAGCGAGGGGTCGCTGCCCAGCATGACCCGACCGAGACCACCCATGCAAATCTCGGCGATGCGCAGCCCGGCGGCGAGGCCGCCCGGCTGGGTGGCGCCGGCGTCCACCAGCGTCTCGCCGAGGCTGCCGTGCGAAACGCCGAGGCGCAAGGTGGCGGCCTCGGCACAGAGCGCCTCGAACATGGGCCAGGCAAGGCGGTTGACGCTGATCATGTTCATGCGGTTGGTCCTTTCACACGTCGCCAGATCATCGCCGCCCGCCGGTGCAGCAGCGATCGTGCGCGCCCGGCGGTCGCCGCCTGTGCGCGCACGGTGCAGAACGGCGCACCGGCCGCCACGCTCTCGCCAGCCGAGGGCCGATCCGCCGCCCACTCGGGCCAGGCGAAATCCGCCGGCATGGTGATCGCGCTGTCGGCATAGACCACCCGCGCCGCCGCCGCCATCGGCAGCAGCGCGCCGGCCGGTGAGAGTTCTCCGGCGCAAGCCCGCAGATGCCGGGCGAGGATGTCGGGCGGTGCGAGATCGAGCGTCGCGCCGGGGCGCGGGTTGATCTCCAGCAGATCGAACCCATTGCGCCGCCAGAGGAAATCGGCGCTGTTCAACCCACGGAGGCCGAGGCGAGGGACCAGCGCCGCGAGCGCCGCCGTCATCCCGGCCAGAATTGTGGCGCCCGGCCCGATGGCCGGACGCACCGCGCCGCCATAGCGGAAGGGGCAGGACTCGCTCGGGTCGGTCCATTGCGTGCTGAAGAACAGCACCTCCGCGCGCGCGCCATCGGCGAGGAACAGCGCCGAGACCGGGGCGCCGGTGACGCGCGCCTGCAGATAATGCCCCGCCGCCGCGACCGCGCCGGCACCGACCGGGCGGATGCCGGAGCCGCCGCAGCCGCCTATCGGTTTTTGCAGCCACATCCCCGCCGCAGCCGCCACGGCACCGCTCGGCGGATGCGGAATCGCGAGCGCATGACAGAGGGCGGCGAAACCGGACGGGTTCTTCACCGCCGCGACCACCGCCGACGGATTGCCGAGCAGCGTCCATTCCTCGGCCAGCGCGGCGAGCAGCGCCGGGCGGTTTTCCAGCCCGGCGCCATAGACCAGACCGAGCGGCGCGCGCCCCTCGGCGAGTTCGGCCAGCGCCGCGCGCAGCGGTGCCGGCGCGAGGCCGCCATCCGCTTCGCCCGCCACACGGCGATGGTCGGCGGCGAGGGCGCGTGTATCGGCGTCGATGAAACAATCGGCGACCAGCGGCGCATAGCCGGCGGCCCGCGCGGCGGCGGCGAGCGCGCGCGCCGAGACGGCGGCGACAAGTAGCGCGGGCGGTTCAGCCGGCAAGCGTGCGCGCCAGGGTGTAGGCGTCGCGGAAATCGAAGCTCACCGGCTTCTCCGCCTCGATCATGCGGCGGAACAGGCCGATCTCGGTCTGGTATTTGGTCTGCCCGATGGCGAGCGCGCCGAGGCCGCGCGCGTGGCCGGCGAGGCTCGCGCCGTCGGCCATCACGTCCAGCCCCTCGATGCCGGCGGGCGGCACGGCGTTGACATCGGCCGCCACCAGCAGATCGGCGGCGACGGCGAGTTGCGCGGCGCCGAGGATCTGCACCCCGGCGCGGCCGGCGCAGAACACCATCGTCGCCTCGGCCACCAACGCCGCCTTGCGCGCATCGCTGCTGCCATCGGCGGCTTCCACCGCGACGCCGAAGCGGCTCGCGATCTCGCTCGCCGCCTGCGCCACCCGCTCCACCCCCTGATGGCCCACCAGGGTGACACGTGCGCCCTGCAGGGCGGCGATCACCCCGGTCGCGAAGCCGACGACGCCGGTCGCCCCGAAGATCGCCACCCGCTGATGGGCGAGTTCCTGCTGAAACGCGCTCCGCAACAGGGTCTCCGCCCGCGCCACCATGGCGGCGGCGGTGGTGAAGGAGCCGGCCGGATCGGCGAATAGCGAGACGACGAAGGGGGGTACCATCGCCGCCTTCGCCGCCGCCAGCATGTCGAGCGCCAGCAGCGCGTCCTTGCCGCCGATGAAGATGCCGGTGCGCACGCCAGCCTTCGGCGGGCGGGAGAAGATCGCATCCTGCACCAGCGGGCCGACCTCCTCCAGCGTCACGCCGGTATACGGCAGCACCGCGTCATAGCCAGCATCGAGCGCCATGTTCACATCGAACGGGCTTGCGTGCTTGAGCGGGCTCAGCAGATGCAGGATGTGCTTCTCGGCCATTGTCTACTCCTCGTCGTCGACGCTGATGCGCGCGCCGCGATTGAGCGCAGCGCAGACCCTGATGTCCAGCCCCGTATGGGTAGGATCGGCGCGCAGACGCACCGCGAGCGCTTCGGCGTGCGCGGCATCGGCGGCAAACGCAAATCCGGTCGGCCCCCAGGAGCTTTGCCCGATCCCCACCGCACCCGCCGCCGCGAGCCGGGCCAGCGCCGCGCCGACCGCCGGGCTGGTGCAGCGTCCGCCCTGCGCGGGGGCAAAATAATCGCCGAGGATCTCCTGCATCCGGCCGATCGCGGCGCCGAAACCCGGCAGATCGGCCTCCGCCAGAGTTGGCAGCGCGCCCATCAGCACCAGCCGGCATAATTCGCCCGCAACCGCCGGCGCCATCGGCGCAAGGCCAGCGAAGGCGGCACGCTCGGCGGCGCCCGACAGACCCTGCGCCTCCCGATCGAGCAGCAGCAGCATCCGCCATTCCGCCGGCACCGCCAGCCGCGCGAGCAGCGGCGGGGCCACATGGTCCCCTTCGGCAATGCCACCATCGACCACCACGCCACCGTGCGCGAACAGGCCGATGCCGATGCCGGAGCGGCCGCCACGGCCGAGCCGGATCGCATCCTCGCGCGGCGCCGGCGGCATTCCATGCAGGGCGCGCAGCGCGGCGGCGAGCGCGAGCGCGAGTTGGGTGCCGGAGCCAAGCCCGGCATGGGCGGGAATCGCCTCCTCGATGGTGAGCGCGTGTGCGCCCGCGATGCCGAGATCGCTCTGCAGCCGGGCCAGATAATTTGCCGCCCGCGCGGCATCGGCGCCGGCAACCGACGTCGTGGCGGCGCGGCGCAGGGTGAGCCGGGTCGCCGGCGCGTCGAGCGCCAGACCCAGGCTGCCGAACCGCCGGCCGGCACCGGCGCCGAGATCGAAAAAGCCGAGATGCAGCCGAGCGGTGGTCGACACAAACGCGCGGCGTGGCCGGCGGTTGTCATGTGCGGCGTTCATGCGCCATACTCCAATGCGTATTGCCGGTTGGCAACGGGGGAAACACGCCATGAGCGAACCTGTCTATGCCGAGGCCGAGGTCATCGCCAAGCTGGCCGCCGAGCTGCCGCACTGGACCTTCGAGGGTGGCTGGATCCGCCGCAAATTCCGCACCCATGGCTGGAAGGCCACGTTGATGGTGATCAACACCGTCGGCCACCTCGCCGAGGCCGCCTGGCATCACCCGGACCTCACCGCCTCCTACGCCTGGGTCGAGGTGCGGCTGTGCACGCATTCGGCGAAAGGCATCACGGCGAAGGATTTTGCGCTCGCCGGCAAGATCGAACAGGTGGTGCAGTGGCAGCCCGAGCCACCGCTGGAAGGCACGCCGAACGGCGACGCGCGCTTCGCCTATATCAAATATGACCGCTGAGGCGCTGCTCGCCGGACAGCCGGCCAGCCGCGCGGCAGCGATCGCGGCGGCGGCGGCCCTGCTCGGCGCCAGCGCCAACCCGCTGATCGCCGGGCTTGCGACCGATATCGACGGCGCGGAGGCAGCAATCGGCCTCGCCCGCGCGGTGGGCGGCGTGCTCGACCATACGGCGGCGGCGGGGGGGTTGCGCGATCTGGACGTGATGCGCCAGGCCGGCTGGATCACCACCACGCCGCTGCTGGTGCGCGCGCGGGCCGATTGCATCCTGCTGGTGGGCGACGGCGTGGGCGATTTTCCCACCACCCCGCCGACGCTCGCGCCAGCGCAGGCGCGGCGCGTGCTGCGGCTACCCGGCGGCGCTGCCCTGCCGCACAGCCTCGCTCTGCTGCGCGCGCTGCTCGCCGGCCGCAAGCTCGCCGCATCAGCCGCCTTGCACGAGATTGCCGAGGCGCTGCGGACGGCGCAGTGCGGCGTGGTGATCTGGTCGGCCGCGCATACCGACGGGCTGTGCATCGAGATGGTCTGCGGCATGATCGACGATCTCAACCGCGCCACCCGCTGCTTTGGCCTGCCGCTGCCCGGGCCGGGCAATCTGGCCGGGGTGATGCAGGCGATCGGCTGGCAGTGCGGTTTTCCGCTGCGCGTCGGCTTCGCGCGTGGCCATGCCGAGCACGACCCCTGGCGCTTCGATGCGGCGCGCATGGCGGCGGCCGGCGAGGCGGACGTGGCGCTCTGGATCGGCGCCGCATTGCCCGATTGGGCGGCAAAAATGTCAATGATCGCGCTGCTGCCAGCCGGGACGCCGGCGGAGGGTGCGGAAGTGACGATTTTCATCGGCCGCCCCGGCGTCGATCATGACGCGGTGCTGCATGAACCGGCCACCGGCGCGCTCGGCTTTCGCCGCGGCCAGGGCGACGCGCTCTCCGCCGCCGCCGTGCTCACCGCCATCACACAGGCCTTGGGCGTGCCATGCTGACCTTGCTCAGCGGCGGGCGCATCGTTGATCCGGCCAACCGGCGCGATGCGATCGGCGATCTCTGGCTCGAAGACGGGCTTGTGATCGCGCCGCCCGATCGTGCGCCGGATGAACGCCATGACGTGAGCGGCTGCATCGTCATGGCCGGCGGCATCGATATCCACTCCCACATCGCCGGCACCAATGTGAACACCGCGCGGCTGCTGCTGCCGGAACTGCGCGGGTCGGCGGGCTTCGCCGGCGCACCGGAGAGCGAGGCGATCGGCCGACTCTATGCCGCGATGGGCTTCACTTTGGTGGTCGAGCCGGCGATCTCGCCCGCCGTCGCGTTGCAAGCGCATCGCGAATTGGCGGCCATCCCGTTCATCGACAAGGCGATCCTCTCGGTGCTCGGCAACGAGGATTTCGGCCTGCAATTGATCCGCGCCGGCGAGCACACGGCGCTCGCCGATTACGTCGCCCGCACCCTCGCCGCGAGCGGCGGCCTCGGGCTGAAGACGATCAACCCCGGCGGGGCGGCGGCGTTCGCGCGCAACGTGCGACGCTTCTCCCTCGATGACGAAGTGCCGGAATACGGCCTCACCTCGCGGGCCATCATGCGCAGCCTGCAACAGGCGGCGATCCGCCTCGGCGTGCCGCATCCGCTGCATCTGCACGCCAACAATCTCGGCCTGCCGGGCAATGTGGAGAGCGCGCTCGCCACCATCGAAGCCGCCGAGGGGCAGCCCTTGCATCTCGCCCATCTGCAATTCTACGCCTATGGCGAGGAAGGGCCGCGCAAATTCTCCTCCGCCGCCGCCCGGCTCGCCGAGGCGGTGAACGCGGCCCCACACATCACCGCCGACGTCGGACAGGTGATGTTCGGCCAGACGGTGACGGTTTCCTCCGACGTGCTGCGCCAGTTCGGCGCCCGCAATCAGGCTTCGCCGGCGAAATCGGCACTGCTGGAGACCGACGGCAATGGCGGCGGCATCGTGCCCTATCGTTACCGCAAGGAGAATTTCTTCAATGCGGTGCAATGGGCCGCGGGGCTTGAACTGTTTCTACTGATCGCCGATCCCTGGCGGGTGTTCTTCACCACTGACCATCCGAACGGCGCGCCCTTCACCGCCTATCCCGATCTGCTCGCCCTGCTGATGGACCGCGATCTGCGCGCCGCCTGGATCGCCGAACTGCCACCCGAGGCGATGGCGATGAGCACCCTCCCCGCTCTCACCCGCGAATACGCATGGGGCGAGATCGCCATCATGACCCGCGCTGCCCCGGCGCGGCTGCTCGGCCTCGCCGATCGTGGCCATCTCGGCCCCGGCGCGCGCGCCGATGTCGCCGTCTATCGCCCAGAGGCCGATCGCGCCGCGATGTTCCGCAACGCCGCCCTGGTATTCAAGGATGGCTTGCCGATCCTGCGCGAGGGGCGGGTGCTGCGCCCGCATCGGGGCCGCGCCCTGCGTCTCTCGCCGGGGTTCGATGCGGCGATCGAGCCCCGGCTCGCCCGCTACTACGATGCCACCTTCGGCCTCGCCCACACCGCTTTCGACGTGCCGGCCGAGGCGATCGACCGCACGCGCGATCCGTTCGAGGCGGTGCCATGCCGGAACTGATTCGCAACGGCGTGCGCATCGACGACAGTTTCGCCGAAGCCTTCGACATGCGCGCGACCGGGCTGATCATCACCGCCGATACGCTGCACTGGGCGCGCCAGGCGGCGCTGAGCATGACCGGCTTCGCCACCTCGATCATCGCCTGTGGCGTCGAGGCCGGCATCGATGCCGAATGCGACACCACCCCCGATGGCAGGCCGGGGGTGCGGGTGCTGCTGTTCGCCGGCTCCACCGCCGAGTTGCAGAAACAACTGCAAAACCGCGTCGGTCAATGCGTGCTGACCAGCGCCGGCTCGGCCTGCTACGCCGGGCTGGAGGGCGCCGAGCGGCTGAAGCTCGGCGATGCGCTGCGCTATTTCGCCGATGGCTGGCAGATTTCCAAACGCGTGGGCGAGCGGCATTTCTGGCGCCTGCCGGTGATGGACGGCGAGTTCATCTGCGAGGGCACCACCGGCCTCACCAAATCGGCGGTCGGCGGCGGCAATCTGCTGCTGCTCGGCGCGAGCCGGGAGGCAACGCTCGCCACCGCCGAAGCCGCCGCTCATGCAATGGCGCGGGTGCCCGGCGCGATCCTGCCCTTCCCCGGCGGCATCGTCCGCTCCGGGTCGAAGGTGGGCAGCAAATACAAGGCGATGATCGCCTCCACCAACCACGCCTACTGCCCCACCCTGCGCGGCGCGGTGGCGAGCGCGCTCGATCCGGATATCGCCAGCGTGCTGGAGATCGTGATCGACGGGCTGAGTCCGGAGGCGGTTGCCGAGGCGATGCGCGTGGGGCTCGCGACCTGCATCGCGCGCGGGCCGGAACAGGGCGTGCGGCGCATCGGTGCCGGCAATTACGGCGGCAAGCTCGGCCGGCATCATTTTCACCTGAAGGATCTGCTGGCGTGAGCGCGCTCTGCCTCACCCTGCGCGAGGCGCCGGCGCAGCGGCTCGATCTGTCGATGCTGCTGCCGGAGCGTCTGGCGGCCTTATCGCCGGCCGAGATCGAGCGTCTGCCGGTGCAGACGACGCGCCGGGCGATGCGGCTCGGCGATGTGTTCCGCCTGCGCCCCGGCGATGCCAAGGAAGTGGTGATCGAGGGAGGCTCGGCGCGCTTCGATTGCGTGGGGGCTTGCATGAGCGGCGGCGTGCTGCGAGTGATCGGCGCGGTCGGCCAGCGCGCCGGCTGTGAAATGCTGGGCGGCCACTTGCTGATCGAGGGCGATGCCGGTCCGTTCGCCGCCGCCGGCCTGCGCGACGGCGTGGTGGAGATCGCGGGCGATGCCGGCGATTATCTCGGCGGCACGCTACCGGGTGAACGCACCGGCATGGCAGGCGGGAGTGTGCGGGTGCGCGGCAGCGCCGGGGCGCGGGCGGGCGACCGGCTGCGCCGTGGCCTGATCATCGTCGAGGGCGATGCCGGCGCCGATCCGGGCAGCCGGATGCTCGCCGGCACGCTGATGATCTGCGGCAGCGCGAGCGGTCTCGCCGGCTATCTCATGCGCCGTGGCACGCTGGTGATCGGGCAGTTCGCGAAGCCGGGCGAGACGTTTCAACCCTGCGGCCTCGACCCAGTGTTTCCCCGGCTGCTGCGCCGCCTGATCGCGCCATACAGCGCCGACGCCGCCGCGATGCTCGATGCGCCGCTCAGCCGCTTCATGGGCGATCTGGCAGGCCTCGGCAAAGGGGAAATGCTGATCGCTCAATCATGACAATTTGCCACGCGATGGACACCAATTAGACATCTTTGTCCGGCTACAACAGCGTCCTCGGATCGGGAGAGCGCTGCATGATCACCAATCATTTCCGCCGTATCGCGCTGGCTCAGGGCCTGCTGCCGCAAGCGACGCAGCCGGAGGAACCCGCACCGGATCGCTCCAACCCGCAACACAAGCACGAGGACGAGACGCAGGACGAGCGGCTGCTGGAGCGCTCGGCCTCCTGATACACCGCTATCCGGCGCGGGCGAGCAGCCGGCCGGGGCGCGCCTCGCTGGCGCCGGCGGCGTGGGTGTAGATCGATTGGCCGTTGACCCAGGTCTCGACGATACCCTCGGCCGGGGTGGCCGGCGCCTCGAACGTCGCGCTGTCGCGCACCGTCGCCGGGTCGAACAGCACCAGGTCGGCGAAGGCACCGGGGCGCAGCACGCCACGATCAGGCAGCCCGAAGACGGCGGCGGTGCGCCCGGTCATTTTATGCACCGCCTGCTCCAGGCTGAACAGGCCAAGCTCGCGCGCGTAATGGCCGAGCACGCGGGGAAAGCTGCCCCATAGCCTCGGGTGGGGAAAGGAATCGTGTGGCAGGCCGTCGCTGCCCACCATGCTGAGCGGATGCGCCAGGATGCGCCGCACATCGGCCTCGTCGATCTGGAAATAGATGGCGCCTGCCGGCAGCAATTGCGCCGCTGCCTGTTGCAGGCTGAGGCCCCATTCGGCGGCGATGTCGGCGAGCATGCGCCCGACCATCTCCGGATGCGGCACGGACCAGGTGACGCGCACCGGCACATCCGCGCGCACCCGGTCCGCCATCAGCACGGTGGAGGAGGCCGCATAGGGATAGACGTCGAAGGCGACGGGCTGGCGCTGCGCCGCCCGTTCCAGCAGGGCGAGGGTTTCCCCGCTACGGCCGTAATTCTCCGGCAGGGTGCATTTATGGTGGCTGATCACCACCGGCACCCCGGCGGCACTCCCGATGCGCAGGCTCTCCTCCAGACTGTCGAGCACGCCGGCCGCCTCGTCGCGCATATGGGTGACATAGAGGCCACGCGCGGCGCGCAGCGCCTCGGCGATGGCGATCACCTCGTCGGTCGGCGCGTGCTGGCTCGGCGGATACCACAGCCCGGTGGAGAAACCGGCCGCCCCCTCGGCGAGCGCCTGCGCGAGGCGCGCCTGCATCCGGCCTGCTTCAGCCGCGCTCGCCGGCCGGTCGAGATCGCCGCCCATAGCCTCGACGCGCAGCGACATATGGCCGATCAGCGCCAGCGCGTTGACCGGCGGCGGTGCAGCGGCCAGCCGCTCGGCATAGGCGGCGAAGCTGTCGAACACCCACCAGCTTTCATCGCCGAGCAGATCGAGCGGCGGCACCGGGCGCGCGCCCATACGCACCGGGGCGAGGCTGATGCCGCAATTGCCGACCACCACGGTGGTCACGCCCTGCGACATCTTGCACAGCAGACACGCGGGACCGCAGAGCAGGGCGCGATCGTCATGCGTATGCGCATCGATGAATCCGGGGGACACGGCGAGGCCGCCGGCGATCACCTCGCGATCGGCCGACGCGGCGCCGAGATCGCCGATCGCTGTGATGCGCTCGCCGGTGACACCCACATCACCGCGCTGCCGTGCCGCCCCAGTGCCGTCGAAAATAGTAGCGTCACGGATGATCAGATCGCAACGCATGGCGCTAGCGCCTGTCATGTTCGCGTTCAGTCTGTACCTGCCCGCTCCCCCACCCGGCCATCCACGGCAGTATAGTGGAATGGATGGCCGGGTGGGGGCGCGGGCCGGTACAGGCTGAACTTAAAGGCATAAGCTACACCCCCAGATAGCGGCTCATGATCGCCGGCGCCGCGCGCAGGCTATCGGCCGTGCCGTCATATACCAGATGGCCGTTGTTGAGCACATAGACGCGGTGCGCCACGCTGAGGGCGGCGGCGACGTTCTGCTCCACCAGCACGATGGTCTGCCCGGCGGCGGCGAGATCGGCGCATACCCGCAGCAGATCCTGCACGATGATCGGCGCCAGACCCTCGAACGGCTCGTCGAGCAGAATGAGCCTGGGGTCGCGCACCAGGGCGCGAGCGATCGCCAGCATCTGCTGCTCGCCGCCGGAGAGATCGGTGCCACGGCTGCGCCGGCGCTCGGCGAGGCGGGGGAATAGCTCCCAGATGCGCGCGAGCGGCCAGGCACGCGGGGCGGTAACCATCGCCAGGCGGAGATTTTCCTCCACATCGAGGCTGCCGAAAATGCGGCGCTCCTCCGGCACCAGTTGCAGCCCCTGGCGGGCGATGACATGCGGCGGCCGGCCAGCGATCGGTGCGCCATCGAGGCGGATCTGCCCGCTGCGCGGTGCGATCACCCCCATCAATGTTTTGAGCGTGGTGCTCTTGCCGGCCCCGTTGCGCCCGAGGAGCGCCACCACCTCATGCGCCTCGACGCGCAGCGAGATGTCGAACAAGATGTGTGAATCGCCATAATAGCTGTTGATGGCCTCCACTTCGAGCAGCGTCATGCGGCGTGCACCCCGCCGAGATAGGCCTCCTGCACGGCACGGCTCTGCTGAATTTCCGCCGGCGTTCCCTCGGCCAGCACGCGGCCCTCACAGAGCACGGTGATACGCCCGGCGAGTTCGAACATCGCATCCATATCGTGCTCCACCACCACCAGGGTGCGGTCGCGGCCGATCTGGCGCAGCAGCTTCACGGTTTCCACCCGCTCCTGCGGACTCATCCCGGCGAGCGGCTCGTCGAGCAGCAGCATGCTCGGCGCGGTGGCGAGTGCGAGGCCGATCTCCAGCCGGCGCTTCTCGCCATAGGCCAGAACGCTCACCGGCAGATCGGCGCGGGCGGCGAGATCGACCAGCGCCAGAACCTGCTCCACCCGAGCGGCGGCACCGGGCACGCGCGCGGCCGGGCGCCAGAGATCGAGGCGGAAGCGGCCGCGCCGCTCGGCGAGCACGGCGATTTCCAGATTCTGCCGCACCGTGAGCCGGCCGAACAACTGATTGATCTGGTAACTTTTACTCAGACCACGCTGGCAGACGTCGGTCACGCCATGGCCGGTGATGTCCTGGCCATTGAACAGAATCTGCCCGGCACTCGGGGCCACCTCGCCGGTCAGCATCTTGAAGAAGGTGCTTTTGCCGGCGCCGTTCGGGCCGATCACGCCGCGCAGCTCGCCGCGTTCGACGGTGAAGGCGATGTCGCTGTTGGCGAGCAGGCCGCCGTAGCGCTTGCTCAGACCCGTCACTTCGAGCGCCGGGCCGTTCTCGCGCAGCGGATGGCGCACCGGGGCGTGCAGTTCCACCACCTCGGCCCTGGGGCTGGCATCCACGACAGCGGCGGCGACAGGCTCGGGCGGCGGCCGCAGGCGGTGCCAGGCGAGTTGCACGCCCCCGACCACGCCACGGCGCAGGAACGTGACCAGCAGCACGAACACGAGGCCGAGCACCAGCTTCCACGCCGGGCCGAGACCGAGGGTGTTCTGCAGCACATCGCGCAGCCAGAGCCAGATCGCCGCCCCCACCAACGGCCCGATCAGGCTGCCGGCGCCGCCGATCACGGTCTGCATCACCAACTGGCCCGAAGTGTCGAAGGTGAATGCCTCCGGCGGCATATAACCCTGCATCACGCCGAGCAGACCGCCGGCGAGACCGGCATAGGCGGCGGCGATGGTGAAAGCCGCGAGCTTATAAGCGCCGATCGCATGGCCGAGGGCGCGGGCGCGCAGCGGATTGTCGCGAATCGCGATCAGCACACGCCCGACCGACGAGGCGACGATCCGCCGCGCCAGCACATAGCCAAGGAAGAAACATACGGCCAGGAAGCCATACATGCTCCAGCCGGAACGGATATCCAGCACAAAGCCCCCGAGCGCGAAGCGCGGACTCGCAACCCCAGGCAGACCGTTCTCGCCGCCGGTGAACGCGGCGAGCGGGGAGTTCTCGATGAAGAAGAACATTTCGGCAAACGCGAGGGTGATCATGGCGAAATAAATGCCGGTGCGGCGCAGCGCCAACAGCCCGATCAGCACCCCCGCGGCGGCGGCGGCCAGGGTGCCGAGCAGCAGTGCCACCAGCACGCTGTCGATCAGTCCGTTGGTGAGCAGATAGGCGGTGATGAAGCCGCCGACGCCGAACACCGCCGCCTGCCCGAAGGAGAGCAGCCCGGTATAGCCGAACAGAATATCAAATCCGATGCCGAACAGGCCCCAGACCAGGATGCGCGAGAGCAGATCGGCGGTGAAGCCGACCCATGGCGCGATCAGCGGCGCCAGCAGCAGCACCAGCGCGAGCGCCAGTTCAGGCAGGATGCGACGGCGGACGTCGGACGATGCCAGCCTCATTCCCGCCCCGCCACGCCGAACAGTCCCTGCGGGCGCAGCGCCAGCACCAGGGTCATGGCAGCGAACAGCATCACCGCCGAATAGCTCGGGTCGAACATCGCGGTCAGGCTCATGATCTCGCCGGCGATCAGCCCGCCGGCCACCGCGCCGGGAAACGAGCCGACACCGCCGATCACCACCACGACGAAGCATTCCACCAGAATATTGTCGCCGACATCGGGCATGATGGAAACGATCGGCGCATTGACGACGCCGGCGAAGCCAGCGGCCATCGCGCCGATGCCGAACACCAGCAGAAAAACCCGCTGCACGTCGATGCCGAGGATACTGACCATGCCGGCATCCTCGATCCCCGCGCGCACCACCATGCCGATGCGGGTGCGGTAGAGCACCAGATAGAGCGCGAGCAGGCTCGCGGCGACGATGCCCATCACCAAGAGCCGGTAGGTCGGGTAGATCAGGAAGCCGAGCGAGGTGACGCCGGCGGCCCAGGCGGGGGGCGGCATCGTCTGCGCGAGGCTGCCGAAAGCCGCACGCACCAGTTCGACCAGCACGATGCCGATGCCGAAGGTGACGAGGATCTGGTCCTCCGCCGGGCGGGCGTAGAAATGGCGCACCACCACCCACTCGATCAGCAGCCCCGCCAGCATGACGAAACCGGCGCCGGCGAGCAGCGCGAGGAGGAAGGAGTGCGTCGCCTGGAACGCCACGAACCCGGCATAGCCGCCGAGCATGAACAGCGCGCCATGCGCCAGATTGAGCACGCCGAGCGTGCCATAAATAATCGTCAGCCCGACGCTGATCAGCGCCAGCAGCGCGCCGGTCGCCAGTCCGTTGAACAACTGAGCGGCGAAATTCGACCAGTTCAGCATGCGTGGACCGGCGCTGTCATGCCCTAAGTATAGGGTCCGAGCTTGCAGCCGAACAGCGTCGGCGGCTGCATCACGCTGGCCCCCGGCGTCAGCTCCACGATGTCGTAGTAATCGTCCGGCCCTTTCATCGCCGCCGGGGCCTTGCCGCGCAGCACGAAGATCGGGCGGACCAGTTGATGGTCGGCGGCGCGGAAATATACCTCCCCCACGGTCGATGGCCGACGCACCTCGGCCTCATACGCCTTGATCACGGCGGGCGGATAGAAAGTACCGGCTCGCTCCACCGCATCGGCCCAGAAGGCGAATTGCAGATAGCCGTCATCGGCGCCGAACTCGGGTTTATAGTGGTATTTCTCCTCGAAGGCGGCGACGAACATGCGCGCGATCTCGTTCTGCTCGCTGTAGGTCCACCAGAAATCGCTGCTGGCATAAACGCCCTGCATCAACTGCGCCCCCACCTGCTGCGCCAAGAAGGGGGTATTGTAAGGCACCACCAGTTTCATCTTGTCGAGGATGCCGAACTGCTTGGCCTGTTTCACCGAATTCACCGCATCGGCGCCGAAGCCGATATCGACGAAAATATCGGCGCCGCTGTTGGCGATGTTGAGCAGGAAGGTACTGAAATCCGGCGCGCCCAGCGGGGCGACCTGGTTGGTCGCGGTGGTCCAGCCGAAGCCCTTGGTGAAGGCCTCCACCGATTGCTGCACCGTATGGCCGAAGGTATAATCGGGCGTCAGATAGGCGACTTTTTTGTTATGGCCGATCTCGCGCGCCAATACCGGCGCCAGCGCCGCCGCCGCCGTATAACCATAGAAGCAGGTGCGGAAGCCGTAGCGCACGCAATCCTTGCCGGTGGTATCGTTCGAGCCGCTGATGCCGGGCAGATAGATCACCTTCTCGCGCTGGGCGAGCTTGTTCAGGGCCACCGCAACGGCACTGCTGACCGAGCCGGCGATCATGATCGCCTTGTTCTGGGTGATGAAGCGGCTCTGTGCCTGGATCGCGGTATTCGGCTTGGCCTCGCTGTCGGCGACACCGAAGCTCACCGTTTTCCCGAGCACACCGCGCTTGGTAAGCGGGGAGAGCTTGCGGATCAGCTCGTTGCCGGTGTTGAGATGCTCGACCGCGAGTTCGAAGCCCTTGCGGACATCCTGGCCCTGCGCCGCATAGGCCCCGGTGAGCGGCACGGTGATGCCGACGAACACGCTGTCGCCCGTGGCGCCGGCCGGATAGGTGCCGATCGGCG
Organism: Acetobacteraceae bacterium; assembly: GCA_027365195.1. Classification (GTDB taxonomy): domain Bacteria; phylum Pseudomonadota; class Alphaproteobacteria; order Acetobacterales; family Acetobacteraceae; genus DAHXNW01. Next base: position 10,160 of record DAHXNW010000160.1, on the reverse strand, counting down.
CATCCTCGGCGGCGGCGAACGTCGGCAGCAATAGGCCCCCGGCCAGCCCTCCCAGCACCGCGCGCCGGCTCATGCCATCCGTGTCATTCCGGTGATGCTCGTCCATGACTTCCCCGCCTGTATAATCTTATGAGGTTTCTGTTAATAATGCGACAATTCTTCGCAGGCTTGCGCCGCCAGTGTCAAGCGATCCAGTGTCAAGCGATCCGGCGCGCATTGCGCTGGGTGCGTGGTCTTGGCACAAAGCACTCCACTGCCTCCCCTCGCACCGAAAGTCGTCGCCATGGATCTGAAAGCACATATTCGCGGCATCGCCGATTTTCCCAAACCGGGCATCCTGTTCTACGACATCTCCACATTGCTGCGCGATGCCGATGCCTGGCAAGTGGCGATGGGCAGGCTGGCGAAGCTGGTGCGCGGCTGGCAGCCCGATCTGCTCGCCGGCGTCGAGAGCCGTGGCTTTCTGCTCGCCGCCCCGCTCGCTCTCAAGCTCGGCTGCGGCTTCGTCATGCTGCGCAAGCCCGGCAAGCTGCCCGGCCCGGTGGTCGGTCTCGATTACGGGCTGGAATACGGCCGGGACAGGATCGAGATCCAGTCCGACGCGATAACTCCCGGCCAGCGCGTGGTGCTGGTGGACGATCTGCTGGCGACCGGCGGCACCATGGCGGCCGGGGTTGCCCTGCTGCGCCAGATCGGCGCCATCGTGCCGGGGGCGGCAGCGCTGATCGAACTGAGCTTTCTCGACGGACGCAGCCGCCTCGATATCCCGGTCGAGGCGCTGATGCGCTACGATGCATAGCGGCATCGTCTCCCGCCGGCGCCTACTGGGCGGGTTCGGCCTCGGCGCGCTCGGCCTCGCCTTGCGTCCGGCGTGGGCGGCGATGGTGCCCGACCGGTTCACCCTGCGGATCGCCGGCCCGGAGGGCGGCTGGCTCGATCGCATCGGCCGCATCCTGGCGCCGGAACTGGCGGCCGCCCTCCCCCCCGGCGCGCAGCTACTGCGCCGGGCCGATGGCGGGCGTGACGGGGTGAGCGGCAGCAACGGTTTCGCGGGCACCGCTTTGCCCGATGGGCGGAGCCTGCTGCTGGCGCCGGGGGCTGCCGCGCTCGCCTGGCTGGTCGGCGATGGGAGGGTGAATTTCGATCTCGCCCGCCTCGTGCCGGTGATCGGTGGCGCATCCTCTGGCGTGGTCGCCGGCCGTTTGCCCCCGGCGGGTGCGCTGTCCGGCGCGCCCTGGCGTGTCGCCGCCGATGCGCCGGCGGGCGCCGATCTTCCCGCGCTGCTCGCCGCGGAATTGCTCGGCGCGCGGCTGCAACCGGTGCTCGGCCTGAGCGGCGGCGCGGCGCGGCGGGCGCTGGCGGCGGGGCATGTGGACGCGGTGTTCCTGCGCGGCCAGCGCATCGATGTCGCCCGGCAGATCGCCGTTCTCGCCGCCGAGGGTGTGCCGGCGCTGTTCTCCCTCGGCGTGCCGGATTCGGCGGGCGGCCTCGCGCGCGACCCTTCTTTGCCCGCGCTGCCCGATCTGCAGGAATTCGCCGCGCGGCAAGGCGGGCCGCGTCTGGCCGGCCCGCTCTATGCCGGCTGGCGCAGCGCCGCCGCCGCCAGCACCACGCGCTTCCTGCTGCTGCTTCCCCCACTTACGCCGCCCCCGATGGTGGCGCTGTGGCGGCGGGCGGGCGATCTCGCAACCCTGGCGCCAAGCCTGCGAGCGCAGGAGGAGACGGCGGGGATACGCCCGCTCGCCAGCCCGGCGGCCGATCTCGCGCTGGCGGCGATCGCGCCCTCGGCGGAGGCATCGCTCGCGCTGCGCGGCTGGTTGGCACGGCGTTTCAATTGGCAGGCCGGGTGAAACGGCACCGGCCCGCACCCGCGCAACCTATTGTTCATAGTTATCCTCTATACTAGCGCAGAAGGCCCGGCGTTCCACGGGCCGGCACTGGCCAAAAGGGGCTATGGAATGCCGCAACGTCCGCACGTGTTCATCGCCACGCCTTGTTTCGGCGGCCTCGTCGGGCAGGCCTATATGCAATCGGTGATCGGGCTGATGCAGCATGCCGGCGGCGCCGGATTCGATCTCTCGCTCGCCCTGCTCGGGCATGACGCGCTGATCACGCGCAGCCGCAACACGCTGCTCGGCCAGTTCATGGAACTGCCCGGTGCGACGCATATTCTGTTCATCGACGCCGACATCGCCTTCGAGGCGGCGCAGGTGGAGCGCATGCTCCGCCTTGGCGAGGCGGTGGTCGCCGGTATCTATCCGCTCAAACTCAACCATTGGGATGCCGCCGCGATGGCGCGGCTGCGTGGCGGCGAGGCGGCGGCGACCGCTGGGCTGCTCTATGTCGGGCAACTCTGCGCCGGAGCGGCGCTGCGCCGGCGTGAGGGCTTCGCGACCGCGATCTATGCCGGCACCGGCTTCATGCTGATCGCGCGCAGCGCGGTCGCCCGCATGATCGACGCCTATCCGGAGACGCGCTATGCGGCGATTCACGCCTATCCGTTGCCCGCGGAGCCGCCGCCCGCCCGCCATGCGCTGTTCGAGTGTTTGATCGATCCGGAGAATGGCACCTATCTGAGCGAGGATTACGCCTTCTGCCGGCGCTGGCGCGACATCGGCGGCGAAATCTGGCTCGATACCGAGGGTCGCCTGAGCCATAGCGGCGGCAGCGAGTTCATCGGCAACCCGCAATCACGATTTGCGAGCGCCGGGATTTCTTCATGATTTTTTAACCTCTTCTCGTTACGGTTATATCAGTTCTGCCAATTCAGTGTTTTTGGTAGAGTTGGAGAGGTGTCATGGGCAACAGTCTTGCCGTCAACCCAGTTGGCATAGCGCCCACAACGCTCGATCGCGCCGGTAGCGTTGCCGCATCGCCGCCGCTGGCCTCGAGCGCCACCCAGGCGAATGCCGCAGCCAGCGCACCGGTCAGCAATCCGATGCTGCGGGTGGACCCGACGCTTAATCTGGTAGTGATGGAATTCTACAACACCGCCGGCTCGATGGTGCAATCCATCCCCTCGCAGCAGCAACTGGCGACCTATCACGCCCTCGATGCAACCGGCGCCACGACGCCCCCGGCAGCAGGAACGGGCGCGGCGGCAGGGCAGAACAATCTGGCCTGATACGCGCCTCGGAGCGTGTCCCGCTCATTGAATCGCGCCGGGTTTGCCGGAAGCGGCCGCACGGTGGTGCGGCGCCGGCGCGCACCCCCTACAACGCGCAGACGACGCAGAACAGCACCACCGTCAGCGGCGACACACGCCAGCGTTCGAGAAGAAATAATCCGATCACCGCGATCGCGACATCGCGCCCGCTACCGATCGCGCTCACCCAGATCGGGTCATAGAGCGCCGCGCCGAGCACACCCACCACAGCCGCGTTCACCCCGGCCAGCGCGCCGCGCGAGGCAGGGTGCCGCGACAGCCAGACCCAAAGCGGCAGGCCAGCCAGCGCCAGCAACATGCCGGGCAGCATGATGAACACGAGCGCCGTCACCGACCACAGCACCGCACGGCCGGCAGGCGCGACCACAGCGCCGAGATAGGCCGCGATGGTGAACAGCGGCCCGGGTACCGCCTGCGCAAAGCCATAACCGGCAAGAAAGCGGCTGTCGGAGAGCCAGCCCTGCGGCACCAGCGCGTTGCGCAGCAGCGGCAGCACCACATGGCCGCCGCCGAACACGAGCGCGCCGGCTTGATAGAAAATGCCCGCCAGCGCGAGCAGTGAATGTGGCGCCACTCGCGCCGCCACCGGCAGCCCCACGAGCAGGGCGACAAACACGACCAACGCCACCGCGCCGGCGACTGGCGCCACCGGCAACACCGGCAGCCCCGGTGCGGCGGGCAGATCGCGACAGAGCAGCACCCCCGCAATGGCGCCGAACCCCAGCGCGAGGATCTGCGCCCCCACCCCCGGCGCCAGCAGCATCAGCGCCAAAGCCGCCAGCGCGATCGCGCTACGCGCGCGGTCCGGACAGAGCTTGCCGGCCATGCTCCAAACCGCCTGTGCCACCACGGCCACGGCGACCAACTTCAACCCATGCAGCGCCGCCGCGAGCAGCCCACCGGGATGCGCCGGGGCGAAGCGGGCAAACGCGAACATCGCCACCGCGGAGGGCAAGGTGAAGCCGGCCCAGGCGGCGAACGCGCCACCCCAGCCGGCGCGGCCGAAACCAACGAGAAATCCGGTTTGGCTACTCGCCGGGCCGGGTAGCAACTGGCACAACGCGACCAGCCCGGCATAGTCGGCGGCGGAGAGCCAGTGCCGGCTGCGCACATAGGCACGCTCGAAATAACCGAGATGAGCAACCGGCCCGCCGAAGGAGGTAAGTCCAAGCCGCAGGCTCGCGCGCCACACTTCACCCACCGTGCCAGTGTGCTGCGGGGTCATGGGATCGCTCTCGTCATCCGGCATGTGCTGCCTCTCCAGGCTGTCGTGGGGGTGTATCATCGAACGATCATCATGCCGCATCGACGGATGCAAATGCCATGGCGAGGCGCGCCGGCATGTTTTTTGCTTCCGATCTGAGCAAACTACAGTGTTGGAGGCCAATAATGACGAAATCTCTGCCCGGTTCGTTGTCGCGCCGTGGCGCCATGACACTCGCGGGCGCCGCCGCTGCCTCGGTGCTTGCCGTGCCCCGCATTGCCCGCGCCGCAATGACCGAAGTGGCCTTCGTCGAAGCCGTGCACAACCTCGGCTATATCGACCTCTATGTCGGCCAGCACGCCGGCTATTTCGAAAAGGCCGGGATCCATCTCAACGTCTCGGCGGCGGGCGGCGATACCCAGGCATTCGCCGCCGTGCTCGGCCAGTCGGCCCTGTTCGGGATCGGCGATCCGACGATGGTGCCGATTTCTGTCGAGAAAGGCGGCCCTGGGAAGGTGGTCGGCAGTGTCGTGCAGCGCGCGCATTATTTCGGTGTCTCGAAGACCGTGCAGGCCATTACCGATCCGCAGCAGTTCAAGGGGCTGCGGATCGTCACCTCGCCCGAACCCAATACCAATTACAGTGTCACCAAGCGCCTGCTGAACCAAGCGGGTTTGGTGATCGGCAAAGATGTGGAAATCCTGCAGGTCAGCCCCGGCACGGAAATCGGCGCCATGCTCGCGGGGCAGGCCGATGTCGCGATCGCTTATCAGCCGGGCGTGGCACAAGCCGAATCACAGGGCGCCAAGATCGTCTTCGATTTCTCCAACGCCATCGGGCCATTTTGCAATACCGGCATCATGGTGCTGAACCAGACCATTACCAGCAAGCCCGAGGTGATCCAGGCCCTGTGTGTCGGTTTTCAGCAGGCGATGCATCGCACCTATGCCGATCCGGCCTATGCGAAGCAGGTCGCACAGCAGGAATTTCCACAACTCTCCGCCGCAGTGATCGGCAGCGCGATCGATACCGAACTCCATTACCGCATTCCGTCACAGTCGGTCGTCGTCGATCGGGCACAGTGGGACAATCTGATCAAAATGCAGGTCTATCTGAAAAACATCAAAGGCAGCACGACGTTCGATCAGATCGTCGATAACCGCTTCGCCGACAAGGCAGCCGCAGCATAATTACGCCAGACACGGTCGGGGACCGATCGATCCCCCTGGAGGCGTCCGGTCTGGCCAAGGTCTTCGTCTCGAAAATGGGCGAGACATTGGAGATCATCCGCTCGATCTCTTTTTCCTTGGCACGCGGCGAAATCGTCAGCCTGGTCGGGCCTTCGGGCTGTGGCAAGACAACACTGCTCAATTTGCTGTGCCGCCTGATCGAGCCGAGCCAAGGCAGTGTGAAATGGCATGGAAATGAGGTCGGCGGCGTGCCCCCCGGTGTCGGCTACATGCTCCAGAAAGACCTCCTGTTGCCCTGGCGGACAGCGATCCAGAACGTGATGCTGGGTCTGCAGGTGAAGGGCGGCAGCCGTGCTGAGCATCGGGCCCGGGCGAGCGAACTGCTCGATCGGCTCGGCCTTGGCGGATTTACCGATCATTTCCCATCGACGCTTTCCGGCGGCATGCGCCAGCGCGTGGCACTTGCCAGGACTTTGGCCCCCGATCCCGATGTTCTGCTGTTCGACGAGCCATTTTCGGCATTGGATTTTCAGACCAAAATACTGATCGAACGCGACACCCTACGTCTGATAAGGGAATTACGCCGCTCCCTGCTGCTGATCACGCACGACGTCGAGGAAGCCGTTTGTCTGTCCGATCGCGTCATCGTCCTGTCCCATCGTCCGTGCATGATCGTGGCGGAGCATCGTATCGATATGGACGGCGATCGGGACAATCTGATCGCCCTTCGCGAAACCAAAGGCTTTGCGCATTATGTACGACGGATCTGGGCCGAACTTGATATCCGCTAAAGCACGATCTCGCTTGCAGCGCTTGCAGGTTTTTGCCTGCCAGATGTTCTGCTGTGCGGCCCTGATCGGTGTGTGGCAATGGCGGGCGAGGGAAGGTGCGCTGAACGCGTTTTTATATGGTTCGCCGGCGGAGATCGGGACGGCCCTCATGACAACGATCGAAACAGGCGCGATCTGGACCGATTTGACCACCACGGCGCTCGAGACCATGGCAGGCTTCACTCTGGGAAACGTCATTGGCACGACACTCGGGCTCGCGCTCTGGTATTCGCGTTTCGTCTCTCGCGTTCTGCAACCCTTCATCCTGGCACTCGGCTCGATCCCGATCATCGCCCTCGCACCGATTACCATCATCTGGTTCGGCACCGGCTTCGCTTCAAAGGTCGCGATGTCGACCCTTTCGGTCGTCGTCGTGTCGATCATCATCGCCTATAAGGGTGCGCTCGGCGTCGACCCCGATCAGATCAACCTGATGCTATCATTGCGCGCCCGTCGATCGCAGATTTTTCGGCTCCTCGTGATTCCGGCATCGATGACCGATATATTCGCCGGCCTGAAGCTCACCGTCGGTTTTGCCCTTCTCGGTGCGATCGTGGGTGAGTTTATGTCCTCGACGAAAGGCCTCGGTCACGAGATTTTTAAATCTGGCAGTCTCTATGCAATCTCGGCGGTATTCGCCGAGCTGATCATAACGGTGGCACTGGCACTTGCGCTATCGGGCATCATCACGCGAGTGGAACGCCGTCTGTTGCCCTGGCGTCACGATCTTTCTTGACCCTTCGGCTACCGTTGCGCCATCGCGTACACCCGCGCTTGCCAGTGCGTCTTGCATCAAGCTATTATCGATCAATATGGCCTTGCCGAAGGCAAGCGTCACGGTAAGAATACGGGGGAAGCCAATGGCATTTTCTGCAGCTATGAGGGCCGGGCTGATGCTAGCCGGGGTCCTAACGCTGGCGCCTCCGGCGGCGCAGGCCGGAGGCACGCTGATCTGGGGGATGCCGGCAGAGACCGATATCCTCGATCCGCATGCGACGGGCGGGTGGAATACGTATCAGATCACTTATCAAATTTTTGAAGGTCTGGTCAAAGAGGATCTGACGAAAGCGAACGCCCCGACGCCGCCCTTGGTGCCGGCGCTTGCAACATCCTGGGAGATTTCCTCCGATGGCTTGATCTACACGTTCAAGCTACGGCCCGGGGTAAAATTTCATGACGGCACAGCTTTCGATGCCGCGGCGGTCAAATTCAATTTCGACCGATTTTGGGACGAAAACTCACCCAATTTCTACAAGAAGGCGAAGGCCTTCGTTATTGCCTATACCAAGTGGATAAAGGCGGTTGACGTCATCGATCCGATGACCGTGCGTATCACCCTGAACGCGCCGAATTATCAATGGCTTCGGCAGGGCTTGCAAAGCTATGGCCAGCCTTTGATGATCAGCCCGGCATCGGTCAAAAAATATGGTAACGACGGTGTGGCGCTTCATCCTATCGGTACCGGACCATTTCGATTCGTGCAACGAGATCAAGGTGTCAAGACCGTTTTGGAGCGTAATAAGGATTATTGGGGTACCCCGGCGAAGCTCGACAGAGTGATTTTTCGGCCATTGCAGGATCCGGCCACTCGGGTGAACGCGTTGGAAAATGGCGAGGTGCAGATGATCACCGCACCACCCTGGGATGAAATCGATCGCCTATCCGGCGCCGGTTTCAAGCTTTCCATGAATAGCAACGTGCCTTACATAAACTTCATCCATCTCAATATGCATTTCAAACCGATGCAGGATTTGCGGGTCCGCCAGGCTATCAACATGGCCATCGATCGCGCTGGAATCGCGAGCGACATCTACCATAAGACCGGCAGGGCGGAGTACGGCATGCTCTCGCCTGGTACCGATGCCTATGATCCGGCGTTTACGAGCTACGCCTACGATCCGGCTGCGGCCAGGAAGCTGCTCGCCGAGGCTGGTTATCCCAATGGCTTCAAAATGGTGTTTGAATTGCCGCAATATGGAACCGGTGAAATCGTCGAGACGTGGGTCCAGCGCGATCTCAAGAAAATCGGTATCGACGTGGAACTCCGTAAATTCGAGTTTGTCACCTATATGGGCAAATGGGCTGCTGGTATGCCCGCCGATGTGGGCATGAATGAGATCGGCTGGGGTATGTCCACACCAGCCTGGGTCGGCATTGTCACACGCTGCGACTCAGCACCTCCCGGAGGTGAGAATTCCGGCTGGTATTGTAACAAAGCGGTCGATGCTCTGCTTAATCAGGCCATCGTGACGCGCGACCCGGCGCAGGCAAAGGAGCTGTATCAGAAAGCAAACCGCGTGATCATGAACGATGCCGCCTATGTACCGACCATTGATGATCTGCAACCAGTGTTGCTATCGCCGCAGGTGAAGGGCTTCGTCAATCCCCCAGAGGATTGGTTCGATTTATCAGTGGTCTCGCTGGATTGATCCGGGCGCATCCATCATCGCGATATCTGTGATGAAGGGCTTCATTGCTCATCGTCTGCTAAGCGTATTGCCGATCATCTTCGGCGTTTCGCTGGTCATTTTCGTCCTGATGCATCTGGCGCCGGGCGATGTGGCGACTGTGCTACTTGGGCCGCAGGCCAGCGAGAGCGCAAAGGTGGAATTGCGCCACACACTCGGCCTTGATCAGCCACTGCCGGTGCAGTATGGCCGATGGCTATGGCGCACGAGTTCGGGTGATTTGGGTACCTCCATCGCGACGCAACTCCCGGTAGCCGCTCTGGTCTTCCCGCGCTTCCTCAATACGCTTTTGCTGACGGTAGCGAGCCTGTTTCTGGCGATCGCGATCGGCTACAGCGCGGGGCTGTTCGCGGCGTTGCGGGCACGCTCGATCTTCGATCGGTTGAGCATGACGGTAACACTACTATTGGGCAGCACACCACCGTTCTGGCTCGGCCTGATGCTCGTGCTGCTGTTTGCCATCCGGCTTCGCTGGCTGCCGGTCTCAGGCATGCAAGACATGGCTGGCGATGGCGGCGCGCTGGACGTGCTGCGCCATCTGGTGCTGCCCGCCATCACGACAGCACTTGGTCCGGCAGCGATCATTACCCGAATGGTCCGTGCGAGCGTCGCCGATGCGCTGGAACGGCCGCATGTGCGGGTCGCACGCGCCAAGGGATTACGTCGTAGCACGTTACTGCGCCGGCATGTCATTCTCAATGCGCTGCCGCCGGTGATGACGATCACCGGCTTGCAGCTTGGCTATCTGCTGGGCGGCACATTGCTCACCGAAGTGGTATTCGCCTGGCCCGGTCTAGGCTCGCTGCTTTACGATTCGATCACCGCGCGAGATATGCCGGTCGTGCAGGCCAGCACACTGCTTATCGCGCTTACCTTCGTTCTGGTCAACATTCTCGTAGACTGCGTCAACGTTTTTCTTGATCCAAGATTACGAGAGGGATGAGTATGGATGCGCCGCGGGTGACGATCGCCTCGCCCGCTCCCCGCGCCGTTATCGCCCGCGCTTCGGGCTGGCGGCTGGCGGCTTTTCGGCGTGATCGGGGTGCTACGCTCGCCGCACTGTTGCTGCTCGCTCTTGCATCGGGCGCGATACTCGCACCGTGGATTACCTTCCATGGACCCGATGAAGCCGATAATGCGATGCGCTATGCGCCGCTCCTCTCGCCCGGCCATCTGCTCGGCACCGATCAGCAGGGCCGTGACATGCTGGCGCGGCTGCTCTGGGGCGGTCGCATTTCGCTCCTCGTCGGTGTGGCGCCGACGCTGATAGCGACGGCGATCGGGCTCGCGCTCGGTATGCTT
>DAHXNW010000142.1 GCA_027365195.1 Acetobacteraceae bacterium | reverse complement strand
ATTCGGCCTGAGAGAAAACAGCGGATGACGTGGCCGGGCCAGTATCCCGCACTGAACGACCTGTACACCAATCCCGACCTTCGCCTTGTCGCGCCTTGCGGGGAGGCGCGGAGATGAGCGCGGTCAAAGCGTTTACATGTGCACCGATCCAATCTGTCAGTCCCTGGCTCGCGGTGGCTTCTTCGTGGCGGAATTGCGAGGCGCCAGGCACCGTGACGGAGATCTCCGCCAGGGGCAGAGCCCCGGTCGTCCTATCGATGACTTCCAACGTCCGAGCCGCAAATCGATGAACGGTCGCTCACCAGCCGGGTGGGGGTCGACCGGGTCAGGTGCCGCTCAGGATATCTTCCTTGGGTTCGGTTGTGTACAGGTTGGTAGGTTGGTCGCCATGCCTAGCGAAACTCCCGCGCGGTCACTCGGATGACGTCGGAGGGACGGCCGGAAGGAACGGGGTTTGCGCCGGGCGCGGTCAAGCGGGACGCGCCGCCAGGGGGCGCCTGGTCACTCGGCCCGGACGGTGTCGAGAGAGGGGCGCCTCGCTGCCCGATGCTGGCCAGCAGATCCGAGAGATCGGTCAGCTCGTCGGCGACCACGTGGATCACGTCGCCCTCGCGTTGCAAGATGCCGCGGCAGGCCATCATCCGAGCGGAGAGCGCAACGCGGCGCTGGCGCGCGAACACCTTGGGCCAGACGATGAGATTGGCGTGGCCGGACTCGTCCTCGATGGTGGCGAACATCACACCCTTGGCACTGCCGGGCCGCTGGCGCACCAGCACGATGCCGGCGACGGTCACGCGCCGCTCAGGGGGGAGCGCGGTGAGCCTGGCGCACGGCACGGCGCCGAGACGCCGCAGCTCCGCGCGGACGAACGAGACCGGGTGCTCACGCAGGGTGAGCCCGGTCGCCCGGTAATCCGCGACGACCTCGCCGCCGTCTGGCATGGGCCGCAACCGCACGCGCGGCTCGCGCTCCTGCGCGGGGACCGCCGGCGCACCGGCGGCCGCCATCAGCGGCAGCTCCGTATCCTCGAGGCCACGGATGGCCCAGAGCGCCTGCCGGCGCGTCAGGCCGAGGTCATGGAAGGCATCGGCGTCGGCGAGCCGCTCGAGCGCCGCGCGGGACAATCCAGTCCGGCGCCAGACGTCCTCGACGCCGCGGTAGGCGGTCTCGCCGCGACGAGCGATGACAACGGCCGCGTCTCTTTCCGAAAGCCCGGCCACCATGCGCAGGCCGAGCCGCACGGTGAGGTAGCTCCCCGTGGCCGGTTCCAGCGTGCAATCCCACGCCGAGGCATTGACGCAGACCGGCCGCACCGGAACGCCGTGCGCCTTGGCGTCGGCGACAATCTGCGCCGGCGCATAAAAACCCATCGGTTGTGAATTCAGCAGGGCGGCGCAGAACACGTCGGGGTGGTGGCGCTTCATCCAGCAGGAGGCATAGGCGATCAGCGCGAAACTCGCGGCGTGGCTCTCGGGGAACCCATAGGAGCCGAACCCTTCGATCTGCTTGAAGGTGCGCTCGGCGAAGTCTTGGGTGTAACCGTTCGCAACCATGCCGTTGACCAGATTTTCCTGGAATTTCGATACCCCGCCGGTCACTTTGAAGGTGGCCATGCTTCGCCGCAGCGCGTCCGCTTCGGTCGCGGTGAACCCCGCGCACACGATAGCGACCTGCATCGCCTGCTCCTGGAACAGCGGGATGCCGAGCGTCTTGCCGAGAACCCGCTTCAACGCGGGGGTTGGGTATTCGACCGGATCCGTGCCGTCGCGTCGGCGCAGATACGGATGAACCATATCGCCCTGGATAGGACCCGGGCGCACGATCGCCACCTCGATAACCAGATCGTAGAAAGTGGCGGGCTTCAGCCGCGGAAGCATCGACATCTGCGCGCGGCTCTCGATCTGGAACGTGCCGAGCGTATCAGCCTTCTGGATCATGGCGTATGTCGCCTTGTCCTCGGCCGGGATGGTCGCGAGATCGAGCGGCAGCCCGCGATGCGCGCGGAGAAGATCGAATGCCCGCCGCATGCAACCGAGCATACCCAGGCCGAGCACATCGACTTTCATGAAGCGCACATGGTCGATGTCGTCCTTGTCCCACTCGATCACCTGCCGATCGTCCATGGCCGCCGGCTCGATGGGCACGAGCTCGTCGAGCCGGTCGTGTGTCAGGACGAACCCGCCGGGATGCTGCGACAAATGCCTCGGGAAACCGATCATCTCGCGGGACAGATCAAGAGTGAGCCGCAACCGGCGATCGGCAAGATTAAGGTTGAGCGCGGCCAGTTGATCTTCGGCGATGCCTTCCTCCGACCACCCCCTTACCTCGGACGCCAAGGTGGTGGTCACGTCCTCGGTCAGTCCCAAGACTTTGCCGACATCCCGCACGGCGCCGCGGGTTCGATACCGGATCACGGTCGCGCAGAGCGCGGCGCGCTCGCGGCCGTAGGTCCCGTAGACCCATTGGATCACTTCCTCACGGCGGTCGTGCTCGAAATCGACATCGATATCGGGCGGCTCGCGCCGGGCATGGGAGATGAAGCGCTCGAACAGGAGGCCGCTGCGCACCGGATCGATGCTGGTGATCCCGAGCACGTAGCAGACCGCCGAGTTGGCGGCCGAGCCGCGGCCCTGGCACAGGATCCGCTTGCCGCGCGCGAAGCGGACGATGTTACTGACCGTGAGGAAATAGGGCGCATATTCGAGCTCGCTGATGAGCGTCAGTTCGTGCCGGAGCTGCGCGGCGACGTCGTCCGGCACACCGTCGGGATAGCGGCGCGCCGCACCCTCCCAGGTCAGCTTTTCGAGGGTCTGTTGCGGGGTGAGGGCCGGATCGTCGATCTCAGCTGGGTACTGGTAGCGCAGGTCGCGCAGATCGAACGCGCACCGGGCGGGAATCTCGAGGGTTCGTGCGACGGCATCCGGGTGACGAGCGAGCAGCCGCGCCATTTCCTCGGGCGGCCGGAGATAGCGATCAATGGTTCGTTCCCTCCGGAAGCCCGCGTCGTCAATGGTGCAGCCTTCCCGGATGCAGGTCAGCACGTCCTGCAGGATCCGCCGCCGCGGCACATGGTAGAGCACGTCGCCGGTGGCGACGGTGGGAACGCGCGCCCGCGCCGCCGCCTCGGCCAGGTTACAAAGACGCAGCGCATCGCCGGGCCGGGTGCGAGGGGTCAAGGCGAGATAGGCGCGATCCCCGAAATCCACGCGGAGGCGGTCGAGCCGGGCGCGAAGAGCCTCGTCGGCCTGATCGGCGAGCAGGACCGCGAGCAGCCCCTCGCCCTGGGCGGCCATGTCCTGCCATGCGAGATCGCATTTTCCTTTGCCGGCACGGGCTTTGCCGCGCGACAACAGCCGACAAAGGCGCGCGTATCCGGCACGGCTCTGTGGATAGACCAGCAGTGAGGCGCCATCGGAGAGGTCGAGCCGGCAACCAGCCAGCATGCGGACTCCTGTCTCCTCAGCCCGCTGGTGGCAGCGCACGATGCCGGCGAGAGAATTCCGGTCGGTGATGCCGAGCGCGGGCAATCCAAGCCACTTTGCCTGCGCGAACAATTCCTCGGGGTGCGACGCGCCGCGCAGGAACGAGTAGTTGGTCGTGACCTGGAGTTCGGCATACTCGGTCACGTCTCTTCCTCGGGGCGATGGTGATAGGGCGTGGTGCTCGGCGCCTGACCGACCGGGCGCTTCATGACGACGAACCCCGAGGCTTCGAGGTGGCGACGGAGATGCTCGGCCGCGATCTGGGCGATCATCGGTCCGGCCACATCGGCGCGCTTTCGGCCCTTGAACCGCAGCGCGTAGGCCAGGCTCTCCTCGATTTCGGTGGGGGTGGCGGGTCGCAGGGAGGGATCTTCGGTCATCGCTCGGCCTCAAAAAAATCCATGCAGGAACCAGCGAAAATCGCCCGTCGCCGGGTCCTGGCCGTCACCGCGGCGGAAGAGCCAGAAGCGCTGGCCGACCTCGTCCTCGACCACGAAATAGTCGCGCACGGCGGCGGCCTCGCCTGCGCGTCTCCACCACTCTCCGGCAATTCGCTCCGGCCCGTCAGCATGGCGAACGCGATGCCGGCGCCGGCGCCAGGTGAAGGCGGCCGGGGGATGGTCGGGCAACAACGCGAGAACCTCGACCGGCTGCGGCGGCGCCAGCAGCCGTACCGGCCGGGGGAGGGCGACCGGCCACTCATGGCCGGTCGGCGGGGCAAGGGGCGCGACGTGCGTGACCGCACGCTCGGGCACGTCGCTCTCGAATGGCTCAGCGCGGTAAATTCGATCCTCCCCGTAGCGATTGATGAGCCGATCCAGCAATCCCGCGAGATCCTGGTTGTTGCTGACCACGCGGGTCGGCAAGGCATCGATCTGCACGAAAGGCAGGGGTTCGGCGGTCGCGGCGATCAGGTGCATGGCCTCGACGCCTTCGCCGGGATCGACCTGTTCGAACCGCTCTTGCAGCAGCTTTGTCAGGTGCGGCGCATCGCGCGAGGGCCGCGCGGTGCCGATCCGGACCGCCTGCACCGAATTGTCCATCCGCTCAAACAGCAGATCGAGGCTGCGCGCACCGCGCCCCACCCGCTCGAGCTGGCGGCAGACGGACCGCATCAACCGGTCCAGGACGGCCGCGAAGGACTCGGCCGTGCGGATCGGCTCGGCGAACGCCAGGCGCTGCGCGATGGCCGCGGGCGGCGTCAGCGGGCGGATGCTCTCGGGCTGCTCGCCGAGCGCCTGCGCAAGCCGCAGGGCGATCACGGTGCCGAACCGCTTGACCAGCGGGGCGCGCGGCGCGGCCACGAGGTCGCCGACGCGGTCAAGGCCGAGCCGCCGCAGGCTTTCGACCACCTCAAGGGGCAAACGGAGAGCCTGGACCGGCAGAGCGGCGAGGGCTTGTCGCACGCCGCCGGTGGGCACGACGATGGTATTGCTTCCATGGCGAGCGACGGCATGAGCGGCGCCGGGCGTGTCGGCAATGGCCGCGCGAGCGGTCAATCCGGCATGTCCCAAGCGGGCCACCAGGTCGGTCAGCATGGCGGCCTCACCGCCGACAAGATGCGCGCAGCCGGTCGCGTCGATCCAGGCGCCGTCCGGGGGGTCGGCGGCGACCAGGGGCGCATAGCGGAGGCACCAGGTCGCGATCCGTGTGAGCGCCACGCGATCGGCCCCCGGTTCGGCTTCGAGGACAGTGAGCCCCGGCACCAGGGCCTGCGCGCTCGCAAGCGCCAGCCCCGGCCGAATGCCGAGCTCTTGGGCGGCGGCGTTGGCGGCCGCGACGATCCTGCGTCGCCCGTCATGAGCGGAGGTGATGAACGGCTCGGCCTCCGGCGGTCCCGCGCCGATCCGGCGCAGCCGATCTGTCGGGAAGGTCGGGAACCAGATTGAAATGACCCTGCGCATCGGGAGCCTCCACAAACCAGGTCGCGGCCTCGCCACCACGGCAGCGGGTGAGATCCAGCCTCCAGACCGGACGGGCGAGACCCGGCACGGCCGGCGCGTGAGCGATGGGGGCGGGTGAAGGCAGGGGGCCGACACGCCAGCGTGTCGCTGCCGCATTCGGCTCCAAGAGGCGGGGATCATCGAAGCACCGGCTACGGCGGAGCAGGAAGGCGGGCACGCCGGAACACTCGGCCGCGAGTTGAAGGCGGCGCGACATGACGAGCGTCACGCGGGCGGTGGTTTCGCCGACAACCCCGGCGAGGCCTCTGACCCGCGCGCCTTCTTCGAAGGCGGCGAGGACATCGCGGCCGGCGTGGAGATAGATGACACGCCCGGGAACGAGGCCGGCGCCGGCCAGGCCCGGGGGATAGGCATCGGGGCTCTCCTGAACCCAGAGCACCGCCCCGTCCCGCCG
>DAHXNW010000139.1 GCA_027365195.1 Acetobacteraceae bacterium | reverse complement strand
GAGCTCAACCGCGCCTTCGCCGGCCAATCATGGAGCGGCTATGTGCCGCCGGTGCATCTGTTCACCAGTGCCAATATCGAAACCGACGGCGGCCCGCACAACCTCTACGATCCGGATAACCAGTATCGCACGCATTACCGGCAGATCTGGCAGGTGAAGACGCCATAGAGTAGAACATATGGCCGGTTGGGCGTGGGCCGGGAACCGAGGAGACAGTCACGATGAGCATCTCCATACGCAGGATCGGGCCCGGCTTTGCGGCCGAGATGAGCGGTGTGGACTTACGTCGCGGCCTGACAGCAGCCGAGGTGAGGACGATCGAGGCCGCGATCGACGCGCACGCGGTTCTCGTGTTTCCGGGCCAGGACATCACCGACGAACAGCAGATTGCGTTCTCGCTGAGCCTGGGGGCGCTCGAAGACACGGCCGGTGGCAATGTCACCAAGCCGAGCGAGCGACGCCTCGGCGCGGGAATGGCCGACGTTTCGAATCTGGACCAGGACGGCAAGCCACTCGGCCGGGACGACCGGCGGCGGATGTTCAACCTCGGCAACCAGCTCTGGCACTCGGATAGTTCCTTTCGTGCAACGCCGGCGAAATACTCGATCCTCTCGGGCCGGGTGGTCGCGACATCCGGCGGCAATACCGAATTCGCCGACATGCGGGCCGCGTATGACGCATTGGACGAGGCGACGAAGGCCGAAGTGGAAGCACTGATCTGCGAGCATTCGTTGATCCATTCCCGCGGTTTGCTCGGCTTCACGGAACTGACGCCGGAGGAGAGAGCGATGTTCCGCCCGGTGCGGCAGCGTCTGGTGCGAACCCACCCGGCGACGGGGCGCAAGTCGCTCTACCTATCCTCGCATGCCGGCACGATCGTCGGCTGGCCGGTGCCCGAGGCGCGCGCGTTCCTGCGTGATCTGACCGAGCATGCCACGAACCCGGCCTTCGTCTATGTGCACAGATGGCGGCCCTTCGATCTGGTGATGTGGGACAATCGCCAGACGATGCACCGGGTACGCCGCTTCGACGCCAACCAGGTGCGCGACATGCGCCGCACGACCATCGCCGGCGACGGGCCGACTGTCGCGCAGGACCAGGCCGCTTGAATGGCGCAGCGGTTCACCGCAGCCCAGGCTTCGGATCATGCAACGCCAAACCCGCACAGGGCGCTGGCAAAGCCTCGATCTGACCCTTGGAGACCTCGGTCACGCGCAGCGTCGTCCCATCGGCCGAGAAGGCGAGATTGGTCGGCTGCGCGCCGTCGAGCATGAGACGCTCGGCAACCTTGCCATTTCGGTCGAGCACGGTGACGTTGCGCTGGTTGTAGACGGTGCAATAGAGCCGGCCGTCCACGCCGAACTTCATGCCGTCCGGTCCCTTGAAGACGGGCCGGTCATCCGGTTGCAGCACGTTGCCGAACACCTCTCGCCGGGGCGGGCCGGCGCCGAACAAATCGTAGCGGTAAATCTGGGAATTATCCGGTTTACGTAGCACGCCTTAAGGCGTATGTTTTCCTAACTGAAAGGAAAACTTCGCCATGGCCAGCAAGGTCGATCTCACAAACCCGATTTTCCATGATGAAGACGCGGCGCGCGCCCATCTTGAAGGGCTGCTTTGGCCGCATGGGCCTTCCTGCCCTCGTTGTGGCGTCATGGGTAACCGAATCACCAAGATGCAGGGGAAGAGCCTGCGCCCTGGCGTTTATAACTGCAAAGATTGCCGGAAGCCGTTTAGCTTCACAGTCGGCACCGTCATGGAGCGTAGCCACGTTCCTTTGGCTAAGTGGGTTCTGGCCGCTCAACTAATGGCTTCTAGCAAGAAGGGCTTTAGCGCGCATGAACTGCACCGCGTGCTTGGCACCAAATACGAAACCGCTTGGTTCCTGTTCCATCGGCTGCGCGAGGCTGCGGCCGATCCGAAAGCCGGTCCGATTGGTGGCGAAGGCGCGGTTGTCGAGGCGGATGAAACCTACATCGGGGGAAAAGAAGCCAATAAGCACAAATCCAAGCGTAAGCCCGGCCAGCAGGGCGGTAACGGCAAGATGTCGGTTGTTGCCCTTGTGGAGCGCAACGGCGAAACTCGTAGCTTCCACGTTGCCAATGTAACATCCGCAAAGTTGCGCCCGGTCATGGTGAAGCACGCCAGCCGCAAGTCGCATCTGATGACGGACGAAAGCCGGATTTACCCGCGCATTGGCAGCGAGTTCGCCGAGCATGGAACCGTCAACCATACCGCTGGCGAATATGTAGCGGCGGATGGCTTCACGCACACCAATACGGTCGAGTCACACTTCGCGCTCATCAAACGCGGTGTCTATGGAACGTTCCACAAGATCAGCGAGGCGCATCTGCCCCGGTATCTCGCCGAGTTTGATTTCCGCGCCAACACCCGCAAGATGTCAGACGGCGAGCGCGCCACGCTGCTCCTGGCCGGCGCGAAGGGCAAGCGGCTCTTTTATCAACAACCTGATTAAGCCCCGAACGCTTAAGCAGAAGGCGCGGGCTTTCGTACGCTGGCGCTCTTTACCGAAACCTGAGTAGGCTTCACCTCGCCGCGCTCCCTTTTGGGGCGCGGTTGGGGTGGGGTTTTCAGCAGACGGAGCAGCATGGCGTCCCGTTGCTGGACATCGCTTCCCTGATCGCTCATGGGTGAAAGGTAGCATGGTTAGGTCGCTGAGCAAGCCAGAGGTGGGCGCCGCCCCAGTCCGCGTCGCAACGCTTGGTCCGGACAGCGGCGGCTCACCGTGACAACAGTCCCACCCGAAGGCTCTTGCGCTATTTGGGTCGACATATCTGGCCCATGGCCATCACACGCACCGATGGCGCACCGCCAGCAATGGGACTATGGATCCCTGCTGATTGAGATAGGCGTTTTAGACCGGATTTACGCCACCCTTACCATAAATGGGGCAGCGGGTGAGACGCGGAAAACCTCCGCCATTAGTGGTCGCATAGTTTGCATCGATCCGGTGTGTATAGAATTAATTGTGGTAACATGGACCTCAAAAGAAATGTTGATCTATATCGGCAAAGAAGTTGCGGGATCGTCCGTAAGTCCAGCTTTGTACTTTGGCCAAGTCTATACGGCACGGGAACGCGTCGTGCAAGAGAGCGACGTTGTGGATTACTCAGAGAAAAACGCCAAAGCGCTCACGCGACGATCAGGCAGGCTAGTCGGTAGGCTCAAGCCTAAGGATGGAACCCGGCTAGGGGGCGATGGATACATGCTTTCTTCCCTAAAGAATGAGATTTCACAACTGCGCGGGCTTATTACGCTAATTGAAAAAAGAGACGAGTTTCATATCAGTGGAGTGGCGGGGAAACTGCGCCTAATGCTCCAAAGAGATGGGCAGTTTCCCCTTCTGCAACTGTGCGCGGCGATTGTCGGTTGCGATCTAATAGTATTTACAAGAGCGACTCCAGAGCGCTTACCATCTATCCAGCCGGACATATGCCTACTATTGTCTCCGATATCAGCGACAGAAACAGAGTTACTATATAACCCAGTGGATATAGACGTATGGCTAGGGTTTATCTCCATCTTGATTGGAAATGCCAAACTCACAAACGAGAAAGTGATTGCCGACCTCGGCAATACAATTGGCAATCACCTCGATGCTAATATCCCGCTGTCAGTGGATACTTTAAGAAATAGCGAAGCCGGCCACGGGAACCAGTTGCAGAACGCGCTAAGCCGCTACGTCATGCAGGTCGCTACAGCAATAGTCGCCCTTGGTGAACGAGTTATTAAAGAGGCTCAAACGATGAATCTCATCGGGCTGTAAGCAGCGACCGAATCCAGCCATCGCGGAGATTTCTACTCCCTTGGTCGGATACGAGACAAAGCCAAACGGGCCGCAGCCTGCGTCCCACAAGCGGCGGAGTAACCCACAGCGATAAGGCGCTTCAGATGGAGAGGCTTTTGATTTCGAGCTTCCATCGTTCTTTGCCGACCTGTCACGCGAGCGCCCTAATGCGCCACCGCACGCATCCTCCGTCTCCGGAGCGGCCTCAACGTCATCGCCGCTTTCGTCGCGCCGGCCTGTCATGGCAACCTCTTTATGTTGCGATCCGCTACGTCAACCGGACAATTCCCCTTATTTTTCATACAGCGCTGAGTCCGCGAGGCGGCAAATGGCCGATCGCGTAAATGCTGGATAAAGCGGTGCGGGGGTGATAATGCCGACCATGATGATCGGCCAACAGTCTCAGGACACGGCGCGCAATGGGCCGGCGGCGCGGCCGCCGCTCTCGGTCGGTGTCATTCTGACCGATCTGTTCACCCTCTCTGCCTTCTCGCTGTTCATCGACCATCTGCGCCTCGCCGCCGACGAGGGCGACCGCAGCCGGCCGATCGCCATCCGCTGGTCGGTGATGCACCCGCGCGCCGAGCCGGTGCTGGCGAGCTGCGGCGTGCGGGTGAGCCGCACCAGCGGCCTGCTCGATCTCGCCGAACTCGATTACGTGGTGCTGGTCGGCGGGCTGCTGCACGGTGGCCGGACGCTCGATGAAGCGACACTCGCCTATCTGCGCGCGGCGGCAAAGGCAGGGGTGCCGCTGATCGGGCTATGCACGGCGAGCTTCATCCTCTGCCGGGCAGGCTTGATGCGCGGGCGGCGGGTGTGCGTGAACTGGTACCATTATCAGGATTTCATCGCCGAATTCCCCGACCAGGAGGCCGATGCGGACCGGCTGTTCGTGATCGATGGCGATCGCATCACCTGCGCCGGCGGCGCCGGAGTGGCGGATCTCGCCTCGTATCTGGTGGCGCAGCACGTCGGCCGCGCGGCGGCGCAGAAGGCCAATCAGGTGCTCTGCTTCGAGCGCCGCCGCGCTGGAGACGAGGCGCAGCCGCATCCGCGCGTGGGCGGTGGAGCCGCCGATCCGCGCATTCGGCGCGCACTTTTGCTGATGGAGCAGAATCTCGCCGACCCGCTGCCGATCGGCGCCATCGCGTTGCGCCTCTCGCTCTCCACCCGGCAGTTGGAGCGACTGTTCCAGGCCGGCCTCGCACAGCGCCCGGCGATGGTCTATCGCACGCTCAGGCTGCGCTATGCGCGCTGGCTGCTCGATACCACCGAACGCTCGGTGACGGAGATCGCGCTCGACGCCGGCTTCTCCGACTGCGCGCATTTCTCCCGCCAGTTCAAGGAGGCGCACGGCTTCACCCCTTCCGACAAGCGTGGCGCCGTGCTCGCCGCGGCGGGCGCGCAATTGGCCGGGTCACGCATCTTTGAGTGATCCGCCATTCTGGAATCCGGAGACCGAGCCGCTGATCTGCCGGCAGCGGCGGCAGGAGACGGCGGATGTGGTGAGCTTCGTTTTCACCGCCGTCGCGCCGCGCCGCTTCGCCTATCTGCCCGGGCAATTCGCCACCTTCGACATCCCGCTGCCCGGCGGCAATGTGCCGCGCTGCTACACGCTTGCCTCCACGCCGACACGGCCGGACGCGCTGAGCATCACCGTGAAGCGGGTGCCGGGCGGGCCGGTGTCGAATTGGCTGCATGATCATCTACACCCCGGCATGGCGCTTACCGCCTCCGCGCCGATGGGGGAATTCTCCGACCGGCTGCACCCTTCGCCGAAGGCGCTGTTCCTCTCCGCCGGCAGCGGCATCACGCCGTTGATGGCGATGGCGCGCGCGCATGACGATCTGGCGAGCGAGACCGATATCATTTTCTGCCACAGCGCCCGCAGCCCGGACGATCTGATCTTCCGCGACGAATTGGCCCTGCTGGCGCGCCACCGGCCGGGGTTTCGCGCCGTGTCCATCTGCGGGCGGGATGCGCCGCGCGAGCGCTGGGGTGGGCTACGCGGGCGGCTCACCCTGCCGATGCTGCGCCTGATCGCGCCCGACCTCGCCGAGCGCGAGGTGTTCGCCTGCGGCCCGGCGCCCTACATGGCTGCCGTGCGCGCGATGCTCGCCGAAGCCGGTTGCGACGCCCAACGCTATCACGAGGAGAGCTTCGATTTCGCCGCCACGGCGGCGGAGCAGCCGGTGACGTTGGAGGCGACCGCCGGCTTTGCCATCGGCTTCGCCCGCTCCGGGCGAAGCACGTTCTGCGCCCCCGGCACCACCATTCTGGAGGCCGCGCGCGCCGCCGGGCTGCGGCTGCCGGCTTCCTGCACCAAGGGCATGTGCGGCACTTGCAAAAGCCGCCTCGTCTCGGGCAGCATCGACATGCGCCATGCCGGCGGCATCCGTCAGCGGGAGATCGAGCAGGGGCTGATCCTCATCTGCTGCGCGCGCCCGACCAGCGATCTGGTGATCGATCGCTAAATCCGCGCGTCGGAGGAAGGCCCGTATCTTCGGATACGCTTGACCCGCAGGTTGTGGATCGGCAAGCACGCATCACTTAAACCACGATGGGTTTAAGTGTAGTCTGCACCGGCCCACGCCCCAACCTGGCCATCCATGCGCGTATACTGACGTGGGTGGCAGGGTGAGGGCGCGGGCCGGTGCAGACTAAAGTCATCACGTCTAAACCCAGTGTCGCGTAAGGACCGCATCGCATGGATATGATCATCGGCCAGAAATCCCCCGGCGCCCAGCCCGCCGGCGGCCCGGCCTCCGCCAATCCGGGACAAATGATTATCGACGGCACTGAGCAGGGCTTCATGCAGGAAGTGATCGAGGCCTCGCGCAGCGTCCCTGTGCTGGTCGATTTCTGGGCCACCTGGTGCGGCCCCTGCAAAACGCTGACGCCGGCGCTGGAAAAGGTGGTGCGCGCGGCCGGTGGCCGGCTCAAATTGGTCAAGATAGACATCGACAAGAACCGCGCCCTGGTGCAGCAGCTCACGCAACTCGGCCTGCCGCTGCAATCGGTGCCGACGGTGGCCGCATTCTGGCAGGGGCAGATCGCCGACCTGTTCCAGGGTGCCTTACCCGAGTCCGAGATCAAGCGCTTCGCCGAGGCGCTGCTCAAGGTCGCCGGCGGGAGCATGCCGAGTGCTGACCTGCTGTCCGAGGCGCGTGCCGCTCTGGAGCAGGGCGATGCCGAGGCGGCGGGCGCGGCATTCAGCGCGCTGATCGGCCAGGAGCCGGAGAATCCGGAGGCTTGGGGCGGGCTGATCCGCGTGCTGCTGGCGCTCGATCGCGAGGCGGAGGCGGAGGAGGCGCTGGCGCAGGTGCCGGAAAAAATCGCCACCCACGCCGAGATCGCCGGCGCCCGCGCCGCCCTCACCCTGGCCGTCGCCGGGCGGCAGGCGGCAGCCGGTTTGCGCGGTTTCGAGCAGCGCCTCGCCGCCGATACGAACGATCATCAGGCGCGCTACGATCTCGCCACCGCCCTCAGCGCCAAAGGCGAACGCGCGGCGGCTGCCGAGGCGCTGCTCGAGATCATCCGTCGCGAGCGCGGCTGGAACGAGGATGCCGCGCGCAAGCAGTTGCTCACGTTCTTCGAGGCCTGGGGCTTCGATGATGCGGCGACGATGGCGGCGCGGCGGAAACTCTCGGCCCTGTTGTTTAGCTGAGCCTTGTGACAGGATTTCACCCTGCGGTACGCGATCTGCCGGACGCGTTTCCAGTGTTTCCCCTCACCGGTGCGCTGCTGCTGCCGCACGGGCGGCTGCCGCTCAACATCTTCGAGCCGCGCTATCTGGCGATGGTGGAAGACGCGCTCGGCGCCGGCCGCATGCTCGGCATGATCCAGCCCGATCCGGTGCAGCCGGCCGGCGCCAACGGTCCTGGTCTTTACCGGATCGGCTGCCTCGGCCGGCTCTCCTCATTCAGCGAAACCGAGGACGGCCGGCTGCTGATCACGCTGCATGGCGTGATCCGCTTCCGGGTGATGGAGGAATTGCCGCTGCGGCGCGGCTACCGCCGGGTGCGCGCCGATTACGTCGATTTCGTCGGCGATCTGGAGACGACACATACAGCGCCGATGCCGGTGGCGCGCGAGGCGCTGCTCGACGCGCTGCGGCAATATTTCGACCACCACGGCATCGAAGCCAACTGGGAGGCGATCTCGACGATGCCGGACGATCCGCTGGTGATCACCCTCGGCATGGTCTGCCCGTTCGCGCCGGAGGAAAAACAGGCGCTGCTGGAGGCGCAGGCGGCGGACCGGGCGACGGTGCTGCTCGCCCTCTTGCAGATCGGCACCCACCCACCGCCGCCGGGCAGCACCGGCCGGGCGGCCAGTTGAGAAAGGCGTTGTCATGACCACACCGGAGCCCGTCGCGGTCGATCCACGGCTGCTGGAAATCCTGGTCTGCCCGCTCACCCGCACCACGCTGCGCTACGACCGCGCCCGCAACGAGCTGATCAGCGCCGCCGCCGGCCTCGCCTTTCCGATCCGCGACGGCATTCCGATCATGCTCGCCGAGGAAGCGCGCCCGCTGGAGGACTGAGCATGTTGACGTTCGTCTGCATCGGTCCGCGCCCTCACCCGGCCACCCATGCAAGTATACTGACGTGGGTGGACGGGTGGGGGCGCGGGCGGGTGCAGCATTTATTTGCAAGCATGGTCTGAGCCGATGGCCCGCGCGACCGCACTCCATCTCGACCGCGCCGCCCGCGTATTGGAGGTGACGTTCGACGATGGCAGCACGGCGCGCCTGCCCGCCGCCTATTTGCGCGTGGAAAGCCCGAGTGCCGAGGTGCAGGGCCACGGGCCGGGCCAGAAGATCACGCTCACGGGCAAGGACGACGTCGGCTTTCGCGGCCTCGAGCCGGTCGGCAACTACGCGGTCCGGCTGATCTTCGACGACGGCCACGACAGCGGCATCTACACCTGGGACTATTTGCACCAGCTCGGCGCCCTGATCCGCTAGCGCATGATATGTGCGAGTTGAGTCTGCACCGCCCCGCACCCCGACCCGGCCACCCCTACAGTATACTGCCGTAAGTGGCCCGGTGGGGGTGCGGGCCGGTGCAGGCTTAAAGCTATCATGCGCTAGCCTTCGCTCCACCGCCGGGCTATGAATGGGTCATAAAGAGGGAGGCTGGACCATGGACGACATCGTCATCGTCGGCGCCGCGCGTACGCCGGTCGGCAGTTTCAATGGCGCCTTCGCCACCACGCCGGCGCATGTGCTCGGCACCGCGGCGCTGATCGGCGCCATGCAGCGCGCCCGGCTCGACCCGGCCGAGGTGGACGAGGTGATTCTCGGCCAGGTGCTCACCGCCGGCCAGGGCCAAAACCCGGCGCGGCAGGCGGCGCGCGCGGCCGGCATCCCGGATGGCAAGACCGCCTTCGGCATCAATCAGGTCTGCGGCTCCGGCCTGCGTGCCGTCGCCCTCGCGGCGCAGCAGATCCGCACCGGCGAGAGTGCCATCGTCATCGCCGGCGGCCAGGAGAGCATGAGCCAGTCGCAGCACGCCGCCTATCTGCGCGCCGGCACCAAGATGGGCGAACTCGGCCTGATCGACACCATGATCAAGGACGGGTTGTGGGATGCCTTCAATGGCTATCACATGGGCAGCACGGCGGAGAACGTCGCGCGCGCCTATCAGATCACCCGCGAGGAGCAGGATGCCTTCGCGCTCGCCTCCCAGCAAAAGGCAAGCGCCGCGCAGAAGGCCGGGCGCTTCAAGGACGAGATCGTCCCGGTCACGCTCAAGGGGCGCAAGGGCGATGTGGTGGTGAGCGAGGACGAATACATCCGCCATGATTCGAGCGCCGAGACGATGGCCAAGCTACGCCCGGCCTTCAGCAAGGAAGGCACGGTGACGGCGGGGAATGCGAGCGGCATCAACGATGGTGCCGCCGCCCTCGTGGTGATGTCGGCCGCCGAGGCGGCCCGGCGCGACCTCACGCCGCTCGCGCGCATCGTCGCCTTCGCCACCGCCGGCGTCGATCCGGCGGTGATGGGCACCGGCCCGATCCCGGCCACGCGCAAGGCGCTGCAACGCGCCGGCTGGCAGGCCGACGCACTCGATTTGATCGAGGCGAACGAGGCTTTCGCCGCCCAGGCCTGCGCGGTGAACAAGGATCTCGGCTGGGATACCGGGCGGGTGAACGTGAACGGCGGGGCGATCGCTATCGGCCATCCGATCGGCGCCTCCGGCGCGCGGGTGCTGATCACCCTGCTGCACGAGATGCGCCGGCGCGACGCGCATAAGGGTCTCGCCACGCTCTGCATCGGCGGCGGCATGGGTGTCGCCATGTGCGTGGAGCGCTGAATAACCCAGCAACAAACCCAGGGGAGGAAGCACAAATGGCAAGAGTCGCACTCGTCACCGGCGGCACGCGCGGCATCGGGGCCGCCATCAGCCGCGCGCTCCACGCCGCCGGACGCCAGGTGATCGCGAGCTACGCCGGCAATGAGGAGGCGGCGCGCGCCTTTCACGCCGAGACGGGCATTGCCGTGCGCCGCTTCGATGCCGGCGATATGGCGCAATGCCAGGAGGCGGTGAGCCAGATCGACGCCGCGCACGGGCCGATCGAGATCCTCGTCAACAACGCCGGCATCACCCGCGATACCACCATCGCGCGGATGACCCGGGACATGTGGGATGCGGTGATCGATACCAACCTCGGCTCCTGCTTCAACCTGTGCAAGGTGACGTTCGAGGGGATGCGCGCGCGCAAATTCGGCCGCATCGTCAACGTCGGCAGCATCAACGGCCAGGCCGGGCAATACGGGCAGGTGAACTATGCCGCCGCCAAATCCGGCATCCACGGCTTCACCAAGGCGCTGGCGCAGGAGGGGGCGCGCTTCGGCATCACGGTGAACGCGATCGCGCCGGGCTATGTCGATACCGACATGGTGCGCGCGGTGCCGGCCGATGTGCTACAGAAAATCATCGCACGCATCCCGATGGGCCGCCTCGGCCATGCCGAAGATATCGCGCGCGGCGTGCTGTTTCTCACCGCCGACGATGCCGATTTCGTCACCGGATCTACCCTCTCGATCAACGGCGGCCAACATATGTACTGATGGTTCATTCTCCTCCCGATGTCGCATAACAGTTTCGGCCATCTGTTCCGGGTCACCACCTGGGGAGAGAGCCATGGGCCGGCGATCGGCTGCGTGGTCGATGGCTGTCCGCCCCGACTCGCTCTGAGCGAAGCCGATATTCAGCCGTTCCTGGACCGCCGCCGCCCCGGCCAGTCGCGCCACACCACGCAGCGCCGCGAGGCGGATGCGGTACGTATCCTCTCCGGCGTCTTCGAGGGCCGCACCACCGGCACGCCGATCGCCCTACAGATCGACAACACCGATCAGCGCTCGCAGGACTATGCCGAGATCGCCCGCCGCTTCCGCCCCGGCCATGCCGATCTCACCTACGATCTGAAATACGGCATTCGTGATCCGCGCGGCGGTGGCCGTTCCTCGGCACGCGAGACGGCGATGCGGGTGGCCGCCGGCGCGATCGCCCGGCTCGTTCTCGGCGCCGGCGTCGTGATCCGTGGTGCGCTGGTGCAGCTCGGCCCGCTGCATATCGAGCGCGTCCGGTTCGACTGGGCGGAGACCGCGCGCAACCCGTTCTGCTGCCCCGATCCGGTCGCCGCCAGCGCCTGGGCGGGCTATCTCGACGAGGTGCGCAAGGCGGGCTCCTCGGTCGGCGCGGTGATCGAACTGGTGGCCGAGGGTATCCCGCCCGGCCTCGGCGCGCCGCTCTATGGCAAGCTCGATGCCGATCTGGCGGCAGCGCTGATGAGCATCAATGCGGTCAAGGGGGTGGAGATCGGCGATGGCTTCGCCGCCGCCGCCCTGCGCGGCGAGGAGAACGCCGACGAGATGACGATGCAGGGCGATGCCGTCGCCTTCGCCGCCAACCATGCCGGCGGTATCCTCGGCGGCATCAGCACCGGGCAACCGCTCGTTGCGCGTTTTGCCGTCAAGCCGACGAGTTCGATCCTCACGCCCCGTCGCACCGTCGATCGCGACGGCGGCGAGAGTGAGATCGCCACGCGCGGCCGGCACGATCCCTGCGTCGGCATCCGCGCCGTGCCGGTGGGCGAGGCGATGCTGGCCTGCGTGTTGGCCGATCATCTGCTGCGCCACCGCGCGCAGAACCCGGATGCGCCGCGCACGGCGCAGTTGCCCTGGCGCCCGGTGCATGGTTAAGCTCAATTCGACGGATGGATCGGTAAGCAGGGCAGGATGACGGGCACAGGACTTCCCCGCGAGGCGGCGGCGATCAAGGCGTTGCTTGGCTTGGTTGGCGATGCGCGCTGGGCCGCGCGCATCGCCGCCATCCGTGCCGAAGGCAGCGGGCGCAGTGGCCAGGTGGTGCGCCAGCGCCATGCGATCGAACTGACGCTCGAACAATTGCGCGTCTGGCCGGCGCGTCCGCTCACCCCGGCGGAGCGCTGCATCGCCGCCATCGCCGCCGCCATTACCGCCGAAGCGCGCCGGCTGAGCCCGGCAGGACGCGAGCGTCTGCGTGCTGCGCTCGCCGAGGCTCTGGTGGGCGAGCGATCTCTGATCGGCCTGTTCCATCTGTTCCGCACCGCCATGCTGCAACGCGCGCGCGGCTTTGCCGTGCATTTCGCCGGATTGGAGGATGGCGCGAGCTTCGATCTGCTGCTGCGGCGTGAGGATGTCGAGGCGGAGGTGGTGTGCGATGTCGTCTCCGCCGAGGAGGGACGCGATCTGCATCGCGGCGCCTTCTTCAGCCTCGCCGACCGGATCGACCCCGATTTGCAAACCTGGCTCGCCGCTCATCCAGGCCGCTATCTGCTGAAAATGACGCTGCCACAGGGGCTACGCGCCTCGCCCGACAATGCCGCCGTGCTCGGCCTGCTGCATCAGCGCATTCGCGGCATGCTCTCCGGGCGCCAGCGCGCCGATCACGACGAAACCGCCGTGCTGCGGCTCGATCCGTTAATGCTAGCGGCGGCGCAGGCCGACGAACTCGGGTTGCTGTCCTCGCTGCGCCGGGAGTTCGGGCCGGAGGCGCATCTCGCGGTCACCGCCTCGGGCGGCGGCGTGTTCGTGATGGCGGCACGCGCCGGGCGGGAGAACGAGGTCGCCGTCGCGGTGCGCCGGCGCATGGCGGCGCTGGCGCCGGCGCGGCTCTCCGGAGCGCGGCCGGGCATTCTGGCGATGTTCATCGAGGATACCGACCGTGCCGAGTGGCGCGGCCTGCGCGAGCGGCTGGAACTGGAGGGCGAGGCGAGGCATTTTCTCACCCATCCGGAAGCCCGCCCGGTGGTCGCCGTCACCTGCGCCTCGCGGCTCGAGATGTTCGGCATGACGGCACCGGACGCAGCACCCGATGGCGAATTCCGTTTTCGTAATCCGTCCCATCCGGCGGCAAAGAACGCGGCGCTGGCGCCGGCGGTGGTCTCCTCGGTTTGAAAGTCTCGAGCCTGGCACAGCATCGCGCCAGGCTGAGACCTTCACTGACTCTCAATTGGCGGCGAACGGGTGCTTCGCGGTGTTGCGATGCTGCACGACGTGCGCGGCCTTCGGCTCGCCATGCACCGCGCGGGTCAGCGCCTCCTTGGTGGCGCGATAGTTGAAATCTTGGATCTTCGCATCGTCATTGGCTTCCCAATGGATGAACACGCCGACGCAGATGAACAGATCGTCGGCTTCGCTCTCCGGAATGATGCCCTCGGCGACGCAATCGGCCACCGCCTTGGCGACGCCGTGCTGCGCCGGGCCGAACATCTGCACCGCCTGCTTGGCGCCCTTGATCGTCACCTTGTTGAACAGGATGGTGTTCGGCTTGCAGAGCAGATTGGGGGCCACCACGGCGAGCAACGTGGTGAAGCCGTCCTTGTTGTTGGTCAGCGCGTTGCAGAACGCGGTCTCGGCGGCGCTGCCGCGCGGGCCGATGATGAGATCGATGTGTGCCACTTCGTTGCCATCGCCGATCAAGGATTCACCGACACAAACCTTGCTGATTGTCGCCATCACGCTCTCCCTCGCAGGCGGGGGAATCCCGCCGGGCCGCACCATGTCAGCTTGCCCCTTCCAGATCAAGGAGGTGGCGGGCGAACAACGTCGCCACCGTGAGATCGGCGCTGGTACCGGGATTGATATTTTTTTCCTTCAACTCTGTATCCCAGGCGAGCAGCGCGGGGAGCAGAGCGGCGGGATCGGCGAGCCGCGCCGCCCAGGGCCGTGCTTGCGTCTGCAACGCCGTGGCGGCATCCGCACCGTGCTTGCGCATCACGTGGCTGTCGGGGAAGGCGGCGAGGAAGCGCAGATAGGCGGCCAACGCCGGCCACGGCCCCGCTGGCGCGGCGAGCGCCGGCAGGCCGATCTCGAACACATCGGCGAAGCCATGCGTCCAGTTCCAGGCGATGCGGTCGCGCCCGGCGGCGGCGGCCATCGCGGTTGCGAGCCGCACGCGCGCCGGCGCCCGTACGTCATGCGTGGCGGCCCCGAGACCGGCCGGCGCGGCGAGCGCGATGGCGCGAAAGGCCGCCTGCGCATCGGCCCGGTCGGCCCCGGCGAGCACGCGGGAAAGCCGCGCGCGCAGCGTGCCGCCCTGCCCTTCCGCCGCCATCGCCAAGGGCGCGGCGAGCAGGATGATGCCGAGATTGGTGTTCTGCCCCACCGCCGTCCGGGTGGCGTCGACGGCGCCGAAAATCCGTGCGCCGAGCCTGGCACCGGGCGCGCAGAGCGGCCCCGCCGCCGCCGCCGCGCTGGCCAGGAAATCCTCCACCACCATGCCATGGCCACCAGCGAAGCGATGCACGTTGCCCGGCTTCGGCGCGTCGAGTTCGGCGGCGCAGGCGGCGCGAAAGGCCGCCGCGATCATGCACACAGCAATGCGGCGAGGCGGCCGGCGATCGACCATGCGGTCACCGATTGCAGCCCGCGCCAGCCCGGCATGCTGTTTACTTCCAGCACCTGCGCGCGGCCATCGGGGGTGCGGATCAGATCGACGCCGGCATACACCGCGCCCACCGCCGCCGTCGCGGCGAGCGCCAGCGCCACCGCATCTCCGGCCGGTTGCAACGCCACCGGTTCGCCACCGCGACGCAGATTGGTGATCCAGTCCGCACTGCGCCGCGTCATCGCCGCGACGACGCCACCGGCGCAGACCAGCACGCGCTCGTCGGCGTAGCCCTCCGGCCCTGGGGGTACGAAACGTTGCAGGTGATAGACCCCGGCAACCGTATCCTCCGGCGGCAGGTCATCGGCGGTCGCGATGCGCCGCAGGCCGCGTCCCTGTGCGCCGAACAGCGGTTTCAGCACCATCTCGCCGCCGGCCTCGGCGAGCACCGCGCGCGCCGCGGCGAGCCCCTCCACGGTCCAGGTATCCGGCGTCGGGATGCCGGCCTGCGCGAGACGGCAGGCGGTGGCCGATTTATCGACGCAGCACTCGATGGCTCGCGCATCGTTCCACACCGGCACGCCAGCCTCGCGCAATGCGTGCAGAATGCCGAGCCGGCGCGTCACCTCCTCGAAACTGCCGACGGCAATCGCGCGCACGAAGACCGCATCCGGCAATCCCGCGAATCCCGGCAGCGCGACACCCGTCGGGGTGAAGCGGGCATCGCGCAGCGAGAGCGGCACCATCACCACGTCGTGCGCCGCGAAGGCCGCGTGCAGCGCCCCGGCGTGCCAATCCGCCAGCGGATCGGCCTCGCCATCCGGCGCCTCC
>DAHXNW010000113.1 GCA_027365195.1 Acetobacteraceae bacterium | reverse complement strand
CTTCGAGAGCGTGAGCGCCGGGCAGATCACGCTCGCCGGGCGGCGGATCGACCCGCTGCCGCCAGCGCGTCGGCGCGTCGCGATGGCGTTCGAGGGCTATGCGCTCTATCCGCCGCTCACCATCGCCGAGAACATCGGCTTCGGCCTGGCACGCAGCGCCGGGCGCGAGGCGGCGGCCGCGCGGGTGCGGGCGATGGCGGAGCTGCTGGACATCGGGCCGATCCTGGCGCGCCGGCCGAACAGCCTCTCGGGCGGCCAGCAGCAGCGCGCGAGCCTCGCGCGGGCGCTGGCGCGCGACGCCGATCTGCATCTGCTCGACGAGCCGATGGGCCAGCTCGAGCCGCAACTGCGCGCGGTGCTGCGCGGGCGGGTGAAGGCGGAGCTGAAATCGCGCGGCATGACGGCGGTGCTGGTGACGCACGATCAGACCGAGGCCAACGCGATGGCCGACCGCATCGCCGTGATGGAGGGCGGGCTGCTGCAGCAATACGGCACGCCGGCGGTGCTGCGCGACCGGCCGACCAACCTCTTCGTCGCCGGCTTCCTCGGCGAGCCGCCGATGAACCTGCTGGAGGGCACGATCGCCGAGGGCGGCGTGCGCGTCGCCGGCGCCGAGAGCGCGGCCTTGCTCGCCGTGCCAGCAGGCAAGCTCGCCGATGGCGCGGCGGTGATCCTCGGCGTGCGGCCGCACCGGTTGCGTCTCGGCGCGGGCGGCTGGCGGGCGAGCGTCATCGCCAATCAATGGCTCGGCGATCAGGCGCATGTGGTGCTGGAGATGGCGGGCAAGCTGCTGGTTTCGGTGGTGGCGGAGCGTATCGCGGCGCCGGTGGGCAGCAGCCTCGCCTGCGGCTTCGCGCCGGAGGATGCGCATCTGTTCGACGCGGCGAGCGGCCGCGCCCTCTGGCATGGCGGCACGCCCGCATGAGCACGCCGCTGATCCTCGCGCTCGATTCCGGCACCTCGGTGATCAAGGCGGTGGCCTTCGAGGCCGACGGGCGCACCGCCGCCGCCGTCGCCCGGCCGAACCGCTTCAGCCAGACCCCGGATGGCGGCGCCGAGCAGGATATGGCGGCAAACTGGGCCGATGCGGTCGGCGTGCTCGGCGAACTCGTGGCCCGGCTGGCAGCCACACGGCCCGGCGCGACCTTCGCCGCCCTCGCCGTCACCGGCCAGGGCGATGGCACCTGGCTGATCGATGCCGAGGGGGCGCCGGTGGGGCCGGCGCTGCTCTGGCTCGATGCGCGCGCCGCCCCGATCGTCGAGGCCTTGCGTGCCGATGGCGCTGCGGCCGCCGCCTTCCGCTTCACCGGCACCGGTCTGAACGCCTGCCAGCAATCCGCGCAACTGCGCTGGCTCGCCGAGGCGCGTCCGGCCGCACTGGGCCGCGCGGCGCTGGCGCTGCATTGCAAGGACTGGCTCTATTTCAATTTCACCGGCGCCTTGGCGAGCGACCCCTCGGAAGCCTGTTTCACCTTCGGCGACTGGCGCGCCCGCTGCTATCGCGACGAGGTGAGCGCCGCTCTCGGCCTCGTGGCGGAACGCCGGCTGCTGCCGCCGATCGTCGATGGCACGCGGCAGAGCCATCCGCTCACCGCCGCCGCCGCGCGGGCGACCGGCCTGCCCGCCGGCCTGCCGGTGGTGCTCGGCTATGTCGATGTCGTCTGCACGGCTCTCGGCGGCGGCATCTATGGCGCGGGCGAGGCCGGCGTGTCGATCATCGGCAGCACGGGCATGCATCTGCGCCTCGCGCGCGACCCGGCGGAGGTGGTGGCGAGCGCGGCGATAACCGGTTATTGCATGCCCTTCCCGGTGCCCGGCCATACGATGCAGGCGCAGACCAACATGGCGGCGACGCTGAATATCGACTGGCTCGCCGGCCTGCTGCGGCAGGCCTGCCGGCTCGCCGGTGCGGCCGAGCCGACGCCAGCCGCGGTGCTCGGCATGCTCGACCGCGCGGCGGCCGAGGCGCGGCCAGGCGCGGTGCTGTTCCATCCCTTCATCTCCAGCGCCGGTGAGCGCGGCCCGTTCACCGATGCGCGGGCGCGCGCCGCGATGTTCGGCTTCGATCAGTCGGCCGGGCTCGCCGAGGTGGCGCGCGGCGTTCTGGAGGGGCTCGGTTTCGCCGCGCGGGATTGCTTCGCCGCGATCGGCGGCGCGCCGGCGGAACTACGTATCAGTGGCGGCGCCGGGCGTTCGCCGGCGATGCGCCAGATTCTCGCCGCCGCCCTCGACCGCCCGGTGCGCTGGGTGGCGCAGCCCGAGGCCGGCGCCGCCGGGGCGGCGATGATCGCCGCCTGCCGCATCGGCCTGTTCGCCGATATGCAAAGCTGCGCGCAGCAGTGGATCACCCCATTGCTGGGCGTCGCCGAACCGCCCGACCCGGCGCTCACCACCCTCTATGCGCGCTTGTTTCCGCTCTATCGCGACGGTTATCTGGCCATGCGCGACCTCTGGCAGCGACTGCCCGCAGCACGGGAGACCCCTGATGCCTCATGACGTCGCCATCATCGGCGATCATTTCATGCTGCCCGAAACCTTCGCCGCCGCCCTCGCCGCCGCCTGCGGCGAGACCGTGCGCAGCCGGAGCCTCACCTTGCCCTGGCCGGACGAGCCGATGGAGCATGGCTATGCCGGCGGCGCGCTGGAAGGCTTGCGGGAATATCAGGGCGACCCGGCGGCGATGGTCGCGTTCATCGGGCAAGCGGAAATCCTCGTCACCCATCTCGCCCCGGTTTCCGCCGGGATGCTGGCGCAACTGCCGGCGCTGCGGCTGATCGCGGTCTCGCGCGGCGGGCCGGTGAATATCGACATGGCGGCGGCGCGTGCGCGCGGTGTGCGCGTGGTCAACACGCCGGGGCGCAATGCCAGTGCTGTGGCCGAATTCACCATCGGCGCCATCCTCGCCGAAACCCGGCTGATCCGCGCCGGGCACGAGGCGCTGCGGCAAGGCGTGTGGCGCGGCGATCTCTACCGCGCCGACCGCACCGGGCGGGAATTGTCGGAAATGACCGTGGGGTTGATCGGCTATGGCGCGGTGGGCAGCCGGGTGGTGCGGCTGCTCAAGCCGTTCGGCTGCCGCATTCTGGTCTGCGACCCCTATGTGCAACTCACCCCCACGGATCGCGATGACGGCGTGGTGCAAGTCGGTCTCGACGCTTTGCTGGCCGAAAGCGACGTGGTGAGCCTGCATCCGCGCGTCACCGCCGAAACCACCGGCATGATCGGCGCCGCACAGCTCGCCGCGATGCGGCCCGGCGCGTTGCTGGTCAACACCGCGCGCGGCCCGCTGCTGGATTATGCGGCCCTCCATGAATCGCTGGCGAGCGGGCATCTCGGCGGCGCGATGCTGGAGACCTTCGCCATCGAGCCACCGCCAGCGGCATGGCGATTGTTGCAGCTCCCCAACGTTACCCTCACGCCGCATATCGCCGGCGCCTCGGTCAAAACCATCACCATCGCCGCCGAGGCGGCGGCGGAGGAGGTGCGGCGCTATCTCGCCGGCGAACCCCTGTTGCATGCCTGTTGAAGGAGAGCGAACCATGAGCGAGCACGTCACCCGTCAATCGATCGTCGAGGCCTGTCGGCAGATGAATGCGCTCGGCATCAACCAGGGCACTTCGGGCAACATCAGCGTGCGCCACAATGGCGCGATGCTGATCTCGCCCTCGGCGACACCCTATGAGTCGATGCGGGCGGAGGAGATCGCGCTGATGCCGCTGGAGGGCGATTACGGCAGTTGGCAGGGGCCGCTCAAGCCCTCCACCGAATGGCGCTTCCATCTCGATATCATGCGCGCGCGGCCCGATGTCGGCGCGATCGTGCATTCGCACCCGACCTACTGCACGGCACTCGCCATGGCGCGCAAGGAAATCCCCGCGGCACACTACATGATCGCGGCTTTCGGCGGCACCAGCGTACGCTGCGCGCCGTATGCCACCTTCGGCACCAAGGAGCTATCGGTGCACGCGCTGGCCGCGTTGGAGGGCCGCTCGGCATGCCTGCTCGCCAACCATGGCATGATCGTCTGCGGCGCGTCCTTGCCGAAGGCGATGTGGCTCGCGGTCGAGTTGGAAACCATCGCGCGGCAGTATGTGTTGAGCCTGCAAATCGGCGGCCCGGTGCTGCTCTCGGATGCCGACATCGCCGCGACGGCGGAGAAATTCACTAGCTATGGACTGCAGGATACCCAGGCAGCGGCATGAGCGAGCCGTTCGATCTGCTGGTGATCGGCGGCGGCGTCAACGGCGCCGGCATCGCGCGGGACGCCAGCGGACGTGGTCTCAGTGTACTGCTGTGCGAAAAAGGCGATCTCGGCGAAGGCACCTCCTCGCGCTCGGGCAAGCTGATCCATGGCGGGCTGCGCTATCTCGAATATTACGAATTCCGCCTGGTGCGCGAGGCGCTGATCGAGCGCGAGGTGTTGCTGCGCCTCGCGCCGCACATCGTCTGGCCGATGCGCTTCGTGCTGCCGCACAGCGCCGGGCAGCGGCCGGCCTGGATGGTGCGCCTCGGTTTGTTCCTCTACGATCATCTGGGTGGACGCCGCCGGCTGCCCGGCACCCGACGCCTCGATCTCAGGCGCGCACCGGAGGGTGCGGCGATCAAGGAAAACTTCGCCACCGCCTTTGAATATTCCGATTGCTGGGTGGATGACGCGCGCCTCGTCGTGCTCAATGCGCTCGATGCGCAAAGCCACGGCGCCGAAATACTGCCACGCACCGAAGCGATCAGCGCGCGGCGCGAGGGCGGCCTGTGGCGCGTCGTGCTGCGCCGGGCGGACGGCAGCGAGCGGATCGCACAGGCGCGCATGCTGATGAACGCCGCAGGCCCCTGGGTGGAGCGGGTGATCAACGGCGTGGTCGGCAGCAATGCGGCGCGGCGCGTGCGGCTGGTGAAGGGCAGCCATCTGATCGTGCGCAAATTCTGGTCCGGCACGCAGGCCTATCTTCTGCAGAACGACGATAAGCGGGTGATTTTCGTCAATCCCTACGAGGGCGATCTCTGTCTGATCGGCACCACCGACATCCCCTTCGACGGCGCCGCCGAAGATGTGGCGATCGCCGGCGCCGAGCGCGACTATCTGTTACGCGCGGTCAATCGCTACATGCGCCATGAACTCAAACCGGCCGATGTGATCGACAGTTTTTCCGGCGTCCGCCCATTGTATGATGATAGCGCCGCCAATCCCTCGGCGGTGACACGCGATTACGTATTCGACATCGACGGCGATGCGGATCAGCCGCCGATGCTCTCGGTATTCGGCGGCAAGATCACCACCTATCGCAAACTCGCCGAGCATGCGCTCGACAAGCTGGCACCGCTCGCGCGCACCGGCGGCAAGCCTTGGGGGGCGGCATGGACCGCCGAGGCCCCACTGCCGGGCGGCGACATGCCGGGTGGCGATTTCGATGCCTATCTGGCGAGCCTGCGCACCCGCCTGCCCTGGCTGCCGGGCGATCTCGCGCGGCACTATGCGCGGCTCTACGGCACCCGCGCCGAGGCGCTGCTCGCCGGTGCTACAAATCTCGCCGATCTGGGCCGGCATTTCGGCGGACTGTTCTATGCGCGCGAGGCGGCGTTTCTGCGTGCGCATGAATTCGCGACGACGCCGGAGGATATTCTGGATCGGCGCACCAAGCACCGGCTGCATCTCGATGCGGCGCAGCGCGCGGCCTTCGCCGATTGGATGGCGCGGGCGGCATGAAACCCACCGATGCGGATTATCGCGCGCTGCTCGCCTATGCCGCGCGCATCGGCGCCGACCCGGCATTGGTGCAGGGTGCCGGCGGCAATGTCTCGCGCAAACACGAAGGCGTGCTCTGGGTGAAAGCCTCCGGCACCTGGCTCGCCGAGGCGCAGCAGCGCGACATCATGGTGCCGGTGCGGCTCGACGCGCTGCACACGGCCCTCGCGCGCGGCGACGACAGCGTCGAGCAGGCGCAGGATTTCGTCGTGCGAGCGGCAAATCCGGGCGGTCTGCGCCCCTCGATCGAGACCACCATGCACGCCGTGCTCGACCACGCCGTGGTGGTGCATGTGCATTGCGTGGAAACCATCGCCTGGGCGGCGCGCGCCGATGCGCCGGCAGCCCTGGCGCCGCTGCTGGCCGGGTTGGACTGGCACTTCATTCCCTACATCCGCCCCGGCGCGCCGCTCACCCGCGCCATTCAGCGCGACGCCCCGGCGCAGGCCGAGGTGCTCGTGCTCGGCAACCACGGGCTGGTGGTGGGCGGGCGCGATACCAAAACCGCCGCCGCACTGATCGCCGAGGTGGCGCGCCGCCTCGCCCGGCCAATGCGCATCGCAGCCCCCGCCGATATGGCCCGGCTCGCAGCCTTGGCCGCCGGTAGCGCCTATCGCCCGGCCGCCGATGCCGCAACCCACGCCAGCGCCACCGATCCGCAAGCGCTCACTCTGGCACAGACCGGCGTCTTCTACCCCGATCATGTGATTTTCCTCGGCGCAACCGTGCCTGTGGTGCGGGAGGCGGCGGAAATACGCGCGGCCACGGCGCCGCTGCTGCTGGTGCCCGGCGCCGGGGCGCTGCTGCGCGCAGACGCCTCCCCCGGCGCCATCGCGCTGGCACGCTGCCTCGCCGATGTGCTGGCGCGGCTCGATCCTTCCTGGCCTCTGGGCACTCTCACCGCCGCACAGGTGGGCGAACTCGCCGGCTGGGACGCCGAAGCCTATCGCCGCTCGCTGGATGCCGGCCGATGAGTGCCGGTATCGCCATCGGCCTCGACATCGGCACCTCCGGCGTGCGCGTGGCGCTGGTGGATGCGGGCGGCGAGCGGGTGGGTTTCGGTGTGGCGCCAATGGCCGCCGAGCGCCTGCGCGATGCCGAAGGCTGGTGGGCGGCAGTGGAGCAGGCATTCGCCGCCCTCAGCAGGACAGCCGATCTCTCCGGCGTGCGCGCCATCGCCTGCGATGGCACCTCCGGCACGGTGCTGGCGATCGATGCGGCCGGCCGGCCGCTCGCCCCGGCGCGGATGTACAACGACCGCGCCGAGCCCGATCTGGTGCGCCGGATCGCCGCCATCGCCCCGCCGGAGAGTGCCGCGCATGGCGCCACCTCTCCGCTCGCCCGGCTGCTGGCGCTGCAACGCCTCCCCGGCATCGCCCGCGTGCTGCATCAGGCAGACTGGATCGCCGGTCGGCTGGCCGGGCGCTTTGATTTTTCCGATACCAACAACGCGCTCAAGACCGGCTTCGATGCGGTCGCCGGCGTGTGGCCGGACTGGTTCGAGCCGCTCGGCGTGCGGCGCGCGCTGCTGCCGCAGGTGCGCGAGCCGGGGGAACCGATCGGCCCGGTCGGCGTTGAGGCATGTGCGCTCGGTCTGCCGCCGACGGCGCTGCTGGTCGCTGGCACCACCGATGGCTGCGCCGCCTTTCTTGCCACCGGTGCGGCGGAACCGGGCGATGGGGTGACCTCGCTCGGGAGTACGCTGACGTTGAAGCTCTTGTCCGACAAGCCGATTTTCGCGCCGGCGTATGGCATCTACAGCCATCGGCTGTGCGGCGCCTGGCTCGCCGGCGGCGCCTCGAACAGCGGCGGCGCGGCCCTCTCCTGCCACTTCGACGCAGCAGCACTGGCGGCGTTGAGTGCGCGGATCGACCCGAGCCGGCCGAGCGGCCTCGATTATTACCCACTACCCGCCATCGGCGAGCGCTTCCCGATCGCCGATGCGACGGCCGCCTCGCGCGTCACGCCGCGTCCGGCGGACGATGTGGCGTTTCTGCACGGGCTGCTCGAAGGCATCGCGGCGATCGAGGCGCTCGGCTATCGCCGCCTCGCCGAACTCGGCGCACCCAGGCTCGCCCGCCTGCGCAGCGTCGGCGGCGGCGCCGGCAATGCCGTCTGGAGCACCATCCGTGCGCGCCTCCTCGGCGTGACGCTCTGGCCCGCGCGCGCGACCGATGCCGCCGTCGGCACCGCCGGCTTGGCGCTGGCGGCGCTATGAACGGGCCAGTCACCCGCCGGCAGATACTGCAAGGGGCCGCCGGCGCTCTCGCGCTCGCCGCCCCGATCCTGTCGGCCCACGCCGAAACGGCGCCCCTGCAACTGCGCGCTGCCACCCGCACGATCGAGGTGAACGGCCGCGCGGCAAGCGTATTCAGCCTCACCGGACCAGATGGCAATCCCGGCCTCATCCTCCCGCCGGGCGCGCGGTTTCGCGTCGCTCTCGCGAACGAGACCGGCGTGGCGAGCATCGTCCACTGGCACGGCCAGTTGCCACCCTGGACCGAGGATGGCTTCCCTTGGCCGCAAACCCCGCCCATCCCGCCCGGCCAATCGCATGCGTATGATTTCATGCCGATCCCCGGCACGTTCTGGATGCATTCGCACCAGGGCCTGCAGGAGCAGAACCTGCTGGCGGCGCCGCTGATCGTGCGGAGTGCTGCCGATCCGCAGGCGCAGGACATCGTACTGATGCTGCATGATTTTAGCTTCCGCAGCCCCGAGGCGCTGCAAGCCGGGTTACGTCATCCCCCTGAACACGGCATGGCGATGCCGATGGCGAGCAACACCAAGCCCGCGATGGATCTGAACGACATCGCCTATGACGCCTTCCTCGCCAATGAGCACACCCTCGCGGACCCGCAGATCGTGCCGGTGGCACCGCGCGACCCGGTGCGGCTGCGGGTGATCAACGGCGCCTCGGCGAGCCAGTTCTGGATCGACCTCGGCGCGCTCGCGGGCCAGGTGGTGGCGGTGGATGGGCATCCGGTTTTCCCGGTGGCCGGCCGGCGCTTCCCGCTCGCCATCGCGCAGCGGCTCGATATCCTGCTCAGCCTGCCGGCCGCCGGCGCCTACCCGATCTTCGCGCAGGTGGAGGGCCGACGGGCGCGCACCGGCATTATCCTGGCAAGCTCGGGCGCGCCGGTGCGGCGCTTGCCCTCGCAGGCGGCGATGATGGCCGGGCCGGTCGATCTCTCGCTCGAACTGCGGCTGCGCGCCGCCGCGCCGCTGCCGGCACGGCCGGTCACGCGAACGCACCGGTTGCTGCTGGACGGCTCGATGGCGCCCTATGCCTGGTCGATCAACGGCCAATACTGGCCCGAGGTGAGCCCGCTGATGGTCGCGTCAGGAGAGCGGGTGGCGATCGAGATGGTCAATCGCTCGATGATGGCGCATCCGATGCATTTGCACGGGCATGCGTTTCAGGTGGTGGCGTTGAATGGGGTGGCTCTGGCCGGGGCGGTGCGCGATACCGTCCTGGTGCCGCCGAAGGGGCGGCTGCGGATCGTCTTCGATGCCGACAATCCGGGGCGCTGGGCGCTCCATTGCCACAATCTCTACCACATGATGGCGGGGATGATGACGGAGGTGCGCTATCCGGGAGTTATATAAGGGCGGCCTACACCCTCAATGCGACCAGTTTTCCAAGCGGTCGGAGCGAAAATTATCGGCATAGGCTTTCGGCTTGATGCGGCGCGGCTGCGGTGCCTCCAACTCGACATCGATGCCGTGCCGGCCGGCATAGGCGACGGCTTCCTCCTTTGTGTCGAAATGCAGCCGTACCTGCACCTGCGTATCGGCACCACCGCGCCAGCCCATCAGCGGGTCCGGCCGGCTCGCCTGCGCCGGATCGAAGACCAAGGTCCAGCCATGGGTGCGGGCGTTGCCGGATTGCATCGCCGTGCGTGGCGGCTGGAAGATACGGGCGCGGGCGGTCATGGCAGGGCAGCCTCCGAGACAATGCGGCCGGAAAATCGCATGATCCGGGGGATTCTGGCAAGCTGGCCTACGGCGTCGGCCAACAGCGCTCGCCAGCACGTCGTTATTGGTGGCGATCGGCGCGACGCGCGCGCTGCGCTTCACCACGCCGCTCACATAGCCACACAGTCGAACGGTGTGGCCATCGCGGCGGCGGCGTTCCAGTCCTGCGCCGCACCGACCTGCGGGATGAAGAAAACCGCCAGGGCGAGGCCTGTGCCAGATGCCGCTGGATGACCCGATGCACATCGCCGCTTTCGCAACGATACGGTGGTCCGTGGCGGCTCGGTGGCGTGGTGAAAAGGGCCGCGCGGCCTCTTGCGCGCGTCGGCACGACGGGTAACACTCGGCGCAGAAAAAACAGGAGGATCCAATGAAAACGTTGCGAATCGCAGCGCTGGCCGCCGCCTTCGGTATAGCCGGCAGCATCGGGGGGATGGCGCGGGCGGCCGATACCGGGGTTGCGACCGGTGACACGGCAGGCAAGAAAATCGCGCTGAGCAACTCCTACGCCGGCAATTCCTGGCGCCAGCAGATGCTGAAAACCTGGAACCGCGCCACCGCCGATGCGATCGCCGCGCATCTGATCAAACAGACCAAGGTGGTGAACGCCAACGCCTCCGCCCCAGAGCAGGCCAACCAGATCGAGAGCCTGATCGTCGAGGGCTGGGATGCCATCGTGATCAACGCCGCCTCGCCCACCGCGTTGAACGGCGTGATCCAGGAAGCGTGCGACCAGCATATCGTCGTCGTCGTGTTCGACGGGCTGGCGACGGCCCCCTGCGCCTACAAGGTCGCCTACGACTATACCAGCATGGGCAAGATGGAGGCCGATTTCGTCGGCAAGCATCTGGACGGCAAGGGGAACGTGCTCGAAGTTCGCGGCATCGCCGGGGTCTCGGTCGATGACGACATCCACAAGGGCATCATCGAGGGCTTCGCCGCCGACCCCGGCATCAAGCTCGCCGGCTCGGTGCATGGCAACTGGACGCAGACCATCGCCCAGCGCGAGGTGGCGAGCGTGCTGCCGAGCCTGCCGCCGATCAACGCGGTGGTGACGCAGGGCGGCGATGGCTGGGGCACCTATGAGGCATTCAAGGCGGCCGGCCGGCCGACGCCGCTGATCATCTTCGGCAACCGCCAGGACGAGCTGGCGCTATGGCACGACCTGCTGAAAGCCGATCCGAAATACGACACCTTCTCCGCCTCCTCCGCGCCCGGCTGCGCCTCGGTCGCCTTCTGGGTGGCGCAGCAGGTGCTGGCCGGCAAGACAGTGCCGAAGATGATCACCTTGCCGCTGCCGGTGATCCATGCGGCCGATCTCGATGCCTGGCTCAAGGTGATGCCACCGGGTTCGGTCGCGACCCCGGTCTATACCCAGGCCTGGACGGCGCAGGTGATCGACGCCAACGCCGCCGGCGTGGCACCGCCCGCCTCGCCGATCGCCAAGGCGGGCGATATGTGAGCGGCGCGCCCGCGCATGCCGGATGACGGGACGATCGAGCCGCTGATCCGGCTGCGCGGCATCGGCAAGCGCTTCGGCGCGGTGCGGGCGCTCGACGCCGTCGATCTCGACATCGCGCCCGGCGAACGGCTCGGCATCGTCGGCCACAACGGCGCCGGCAAGAGCACGCTGATGCAGGTGCTCGCCGGCACGCTCACCGCCGATGCCGGCAG
The DNA here is from genome assembly GCA_027365195.1 of Acetobacteraceae bacterium. GTDB lineage: Bacteria > Pseudomonadota > Alphaproteobacteria > Acetobacterales > Acetobacteraceae > DAHXNW01. The sequence continues at coordinate 8,623 of DAHXNW010000113.1, read as the reverse complement.
CATCGCCATCGCCGGCGCGGTGCCGCGCGGGTACGATGTGCGCCGCGCCCACGCGCTCGGCATCGGCTGCGTGTTTCAGGAGCTTTCGCTCTGCCCCAATCTGCGGGTGTTTGAAACCGTGCGCATCCTGCATCACGGCCTTCGCGGCTTCGGCTGGCCACGGCGGGCGCGGCGTCTGATCGGCGCGGCGCTCGATGCGATCTTCCCCGGCCACGCGATCGGCACCGATGCGACGATCGGCGCGCTGCCGATCGGCCAGCGGCAGATGGTGGAGATCGCGCGCATCTTCACCGAAACCGACCGCGCGCTGCGCCTCGTCATCCTCGACGAACCGACCTCCTCGCTCGGCGCGCGGGCAGCCGAGCAATTGCTCGATTTCATCCGCCAGGCGGCGGCGCGCGGCATCGCCTGCCTGTTCGTCTCGCACCGGCTGCAGGAGGTGCTGAGCCATACCGACCGGGTGGTGGTGATGCGCGACGGGCAGGTGGTGGCGGACGCGCCGGCAGCCGGCCTCACCCGCGCCCGGCTGGTCGCGCATATGGGCATGACCGGCGGCGAGACGGCGCGTGGCGAGATGGCGCAAGCCGCCTCGGCGCGACCCTTGCGCGTGGACCTCGCGCTACCCGGCGGGGCCTTGCGCGCGCATGCCGGCGAGGTGATCGGGCTCGCGGGTCTCGATGGCCACGGCCAGCGCGACGCGCTGCTGCGCATTTTCGCGGGCCAGCATGGCCGCGCCGCCTATGTCAGCGGCGACCGGCCGCGCGAAGGGGTTTTCCCGCTCTGGTCGGTCGCCCGCAACCTCACCGTGGGGCTGCTCGGCCGGCTCGCGCATGCCGGCTTCCTACGCCCCGCCGAGGAGCGCGCGCTGGCCGATGCGTGGCGCAGCCGCATCGGCATCCGCACCCCCGACGTCGCGCAGCCGATCCTGAGCCTCTCCGGCGGCAATCAGCAGAAGGTGCTGATCGCGCGGGCCGTCGCCGGCACGGCGGACATTCTGCTGCTCGACGACCCGATGCGCGGCGTCGATGTCGGCACCAAGCGCGATCTGTTCGCCGCCGTGCGCGCCGAGGCGGCGGAGGGCCGCTGCGTGCTGCTCTATACCACCGAGACCGCCGAGCTCGAGCATTGCGACCGCACCTATGTCTTCTATCGCGGTGCCATCACGGCGGAGATCGCGCGCGAGACGCTGAGCGAGGAGCGGGTGCTACGGGCCTCCTTCGCCGATGCCGGCTGAGCCGGGCGCCGGTCGGGCGGAGACGCTGCGCGCGCTGCTGCCGGCGCTGGCGCTGGCGGCGATGCTGGCGCTGATCGTCTATCTCCAGCCCCGCGCGATGAGCTATAACGGCATGCGTCTGCTGCTGAATTTCTCGCTGCCGCTGATCTTCGCCGCACTCGCGCAGTTGTGCGTGATCGCCGCCAGCGACATCGATCTCGGGCTTGGCGCCTTTATCGGTCTGGTCAATTCGCTCTCCGCCCTGCTGCTCGCCACCCGCCCGTTGCTCGGCGCACTCGCCATGCTGGCCTGCGTGCTGGCCTATGCCGGCATGGGCGCCTTCATCGCGGTGCGCCGGCTGCCGTCGATCGTGGTGACCTTGGGCGCCTCCTTCGTCTGGCTCGGCCTCGCGCTGCTGGTGCTGCCGACACCGGGCGGCAGCGCGCCGGAGTGGCTGGCCGCCCTGGTGCGGTTGAAGCCGCCGCTGCTGCCGCTGCCGGTGGTGTTCGCCATTGCCTTGGCGGCGTTCGGGCACTGGTTCTTCATGCGCTCCTCCTATGGCGTGGTGCTGCGCGGCATCGGCGGCGCGCCGCAGGCGGTGGCGCGCGCCGGCTGGTCGCTGCTCGCCGGGCGCGCAGCGCTTTACGGGCTGGCCGGCGTGTTCGGCTGCCTCGCCGGTCTGCTGCTGACCGGGCTGAACACCACCGGCGATGCCAATTTCGGCGCGCCCTACACGCTGCTCTCGATCGCCGCGGTGATCGTCGGCGGCGGCGAGTTCACAGGCGGCATCGTCGCGCCAGTGGGTGCGGTGCTGGGGGCCTTCATCATGCTGCTGACCGGCTCGCTGCTCTCCTTCATGGATGTCTCGACCGACTGGCAGCTCAGCGTGCAGGGGGCGATCCTGATCGTGGTGCTCGGCACGCGGGCGCTGCAACGGCAGGCTGCGGCATGAGCGCTCGCCGTTGGCAAATCACATGAATAGCGCTCGCCGTTGGCTCGACACCAATCCCTGGATCTGGTCGCTGTGCGGCGCCATCGCGGTGTGGGGGCTGACGATCGCGAGCGTCGGCGGCCGGGGTGCCGGGGCGACGCTGAGCACCGCACTCGGTTTCGCCACCTTCTATGTGGTGGTCGGCATTGGGCAGATGCTGGTGATCTCGGCAGGGCCAGGCAATATCGATCTCTCGATCCCCTCGGTGATGACGCTCGCCGGCTATCTCGCGATGGGGGTGATGCAGGCGCAGGATGCCCGCCTCGCGCTGGGCTGCGCGGTGGCACTCGGCGTTGGGCTGGCGGCGGGGGTAGCCAATCTGGTGCTGATCCGCGGCCTGAAAATCCCGCCGATGATCGCAACCCTCGCCGCCGGCTTCATCATGCAGTCGATGACGATCGCCTATTCGCGCGGCTCCACGGCGAAGCCAGCGCCGCTGCTGCTGGCGGCGAGCCTCGCGCGGGTGGGGAGCGTGCCGGTGATCGCACTGATATTCCTGGCCGTCGCGGCGCTCGTCGCCCTCGGCCTCGCGCGCTCGGTGTTCGGCCGCTCGGTGCTGGCGATCGGGCAGAACCCGCGCGCCGCCTATCTCGCCGGCATCCGCATCGGGCGCACCATGGCGCTGGTCTATATCCTCTCGGCGCTGCTGGCTGCGCTCGCCGGGCTGCTGCTGGCGGCCTATTCGGGCGGCGCCTCGCTCAACATGTCGGAGGATTTTCTGCTGATGTCGATCGCCGTGGTGGTGCTCGGCGGCACCAGCATCGCCGGCGGCCAGGCGAGCGTGGCCGGGGTGTGGACGGCCTCGCTGCTGCTCTATCTCATCGTCACCATGCTGAACGTGTTCGGCGTCGGCGCCGGGCTGCGCTACATCCTCACCGGGTTGATCATCATCGGCGTGCTCGCGGTCGCCAAGGGGCGGCCGACGGCATAATCAGACAGCCGCGCGATTTTGATTGACAAGACGCGGCATAATTGAATACAGAGTTCTGAATTCAGAATTCTGAGTGCCGCGATGCTCCTGACCGCGCAGCCCAGTCTGGTCGAACAGGCCTACGAAGCCATGCTCGGCGAGATCGCCGACGGCACCCTCGCGTCGAACACCCACCTCGTCCAGGAGGTTCTCGCCGAACGCTACGGCGTCTCCCGCCAGCCGATCCAGCAGGCCCTGTGGCTGCTCAAGAGCGACGGCATCGTCCAGGATGCCGGCCGGCGTGGGCTCGTCGTGGCGCCGCTCGATCTGCGCATGATGCGCGACCGCTATCAGGTCCGCGCCGCACTCGACGCCCTCGCCGCGCGCCTCGCGGCTGAGCGCTGCGCCGCCTCGCCCGAAGTCGCGGCGCGCACGCGACGCCAGGGGGAGCGCATCGTCGCCGCCGGTGTCGCGGCGGTGGCAGCCGGAGCGATCAAAGCGATGATCGCTGAGGACGTCGCCTTCCACGCCTTCGTCTACGACGCTTCCGGCAATCCGATGATCGGGCCGACCGCGGAAGTGCACTGGCGCTTCCTGCGCCGCGTCATGGGCGAGGTGCTGCGCACATCGGCGCCGCCGGCTGCCATCTGGCAGCAGCATCGCGAGATCCTGGATGCGATCCTCGCCGGCGATGCCGGGCAGGCCGAGGCGCGCATCCTCGAGCACATCCACGCCGCCGCCGCCCGGCTGGCCGCGAGCGAAGGCGAGGCGGGCGAAAGCAAGCCACGCCTCGGCAACAGACGACGAAGCTGACGGCCGCGGCCGGCGCGCGGCTTTATTCACGCCGGAATGCGTTTTGGGAGGAAGCACAATGTCGGAAGCAACCGGCTTGACCTTCGGCGCCGCGCCGTTGCGGGCCGAGGAGCAGACGTACAGGAAAGTCACGCTGCGGATCGTGCCCTTCCTGTTCTTCTGCTATCTCGCCGCCTATCTCGATCGCGTGAACGTCGCCTTCGCCAAGTTGCAGATGCTCGATCAGTTGAAGTTCAGCGAGCAGACCTATGCCTTCGGCGCCAGCGTCTTTTTTCTCGGCTACGTGCTGGTCGAACTGCCGAGCAACGTGATCCTGCATCGGGTGGGCGCACGGCTGTGGATCGCGCGGATCATGATCACCTGGGGCCTGCTCTCCGGCGCCATGATCTTCGTCCGCACCCCGCTCAGCTTGTATCTCGTACGCTTCCTGCTCGGCGTCGCCGAGGCCGGGTTCATCCCGGGCGTGCTGCTCTACCTCACCTATTGGTATCCGGCCCGCCGGCGCGGGCGGATCACCGCGATCTTTCTCACCGCCATCCCGATGGCGAGCATCTTCGGCGGCCCGTTGTCCGGCTGGATCCTGAAAGCCGCGAGCGGCGCCCATGGCCTCAGCGGGTGGCAGTGGCTGTTCCTGATCGAGACCGTCCCCTCGCTGATCCTGGGCGTCGTGACGCTGTTCTACCTCGACGATCGTGTCGCCTCGGCGAACTGGCTGGAGGCGGAGGAGAAGCACCTCGTCACGCGGAACCTCGCGAGCGAGGAAGCCGAGAAGGAAGGTCTCTCGCAACTCTCCGCGGCGTTCAGCACGCCTTGGGTGTGGCTGCTCGGGCTGATCTACTTCGGTATCGTGAGCGGCATCTACCTCAACAGTTTCTGGGTGCCGACGATCATCAAGCAGACGGGCGTCGCGGACCCGCTCACGATCGGCCTGCTCACCGCGATTCCCTATGTCGCGGCGGTGGTGGCGATGATCGCCGTCAACGCCAGCGCCGACCGCAGGGGCGAGCGCCGCTGGCACACGCTGCTCTCCTGCCTCGTCACCGCCGTCGGCTTCGCGCTGACCGCGTGGTCCGGCGGCCATACGACCCTCGCCATGGTCGGGCTGGTGTTGGCCGTGGCCGGAGCATCGAGCGCGCAGGCGGCGTTCTGGAGCCTGCCCGCCGCGTTCCTCGGCGGTATGGCCGCCGCGGCCGGGATCGCGCTGGTCAACGCGCTCGGCAATCTCGCCGGGTTCACCACCAATAATCTGGTCGGCTGGCTCGCGGGTCTGACGCATAGCAACGCGGCCAGCCTCTATCTCTTCGCCGCGATGCTGGCGGTGAGCGGGGCGCTGGTCCTCGCGATCCCCGCCCGCCTCGTGAACAAGTAGCGGAGCGCACGCATGCAAGACCTGCTCACCATCGGACAGATGCTCACGGTCCACGCCCGCTTGTTCCCCGAGCGGATCGGCGCGCGTGACCTCGCGCGCGCGATGACCTTCCGGCAGTGGAACCAGCGCGCCCGGCGCCTCGCCAACGCCCTGCTCGGCCTCGGCCTGCGGAAAGGCGACCGCGTCGCCGTCCTCGCCACCAACCGGGTCGAGTGGGCCGAGCTCTATGCCGCCACCGCGAAGGCCGGACTCGTCGTGGTGCCGATCAACTTCCGCCTGGTCGGTGCCGAGATAGGCTATATCCTGGAGAATGCGGAGGCGGCCGCCATCGTCGTCGAGGACACATTCACCGGGGCGCTGGAAGAGGGGTGCTCGGGACTGCCGATCCCGGCCATCGCCATGATCCATCTCGGCGATGGCCGCTGCCCCGCCGGCTACCATGCCTATGAGGCACTCATCGCGGCGGCGGCCGATAGCGAGCCGGACCAGCGGATTGCGCTCGCCGATCCGTGGACGCTGATGTACACCTCCGGCACCACGGGTAGGCCGAAGGGCGTGGTCCGCAGCCACGCCGCCGCCGTCCTGCTGTCTCTCGTCACCGACATCGAACTCGGGCTGCACCGCGAGGATGCGACTCTGCTCGTGATGCCGATGTGCCACGCCAATTCGCTGAACTTCTTCGGCGCCTCCCTCTACTGCGGCGCCGAGACGGCGATCTATTCGCGCAAGAGCTTCGATGCCGAACATTGCGTTCGCACGCTCGCCGAGGGCGGGGCGACCTTCACCTCGCTGGTGCCGACCCATTACATCATGATGCTCGCCCTGCCAGCCACCGTGCGGGCCCAATACGACCTCCGCCGGGTCGCCAGGCTGATGATCTCCTCGGCGCCCGCGCGCCAGGACACCAAGCGGGCGGTGATGGAGATGTTTCCCAGCTCCGGCCTGTTCGAACTCTACGGATCGAGCGAGGCGGGGTGGGTCACGATGCTGCGCCCGCATGAGCAATTCACCAAGCTCGGCTCGGTCGGTCGGGAATGCGTCGGCGCGGCGCCGATCAAGCTGTTGAACGCGGACGGGCACGAGGTGGCAGACGGCGAGGCCGGCGAGCTCTACTCCTGCAACCCGCACAGCTTCGATGGCTACTGGAAGCTGCCGGAGAAAACGCGGGAGGCTTTCCGCGGCGAGTACTGCACGGTTGGCGACATGGCCCGCCGCGACCCGGACGGCTATATCCACCTCGTCGACCGCAAGAGCAACATGATCATCTCGGGCGGGGAAAACGTCTATCCCTCGGAGGTCGAGGCGGCTCTCGGCGCTCACCCGGCGGTGCAGGACGTGGCCGTGATCGGGCTGCCGGACGAAAAATGGGGCGAGCGCGTGCACGCCGTCGTCATCCTGCGCGACGGCGCCACGCTAGGCGAGGCCGATCTGCTCGCCTGGAGCAAGGACCGCATCGCCGGCTACAAGCGCCCGCGCACCTGTTCGTTCCTGCGCGAGGACGACATGCCGCGCACCGCCACGGGCAAGATTTTGCACCGGGTGCTCAAAACGCGGCTTTCGGTTCCGCACGCCACGCAGCCTGAGTAGCACCGCACTATGGGAGCGATCCTATGCAGATAGACCCCGACAGCGTCGCCGCCCTGATCGCGCGCCTGCTCGCCCGGCGCGGCGTCGAGCGCGTCTTTGCGCTCTGCGGCGGCCACATCATGCCGATCTGGATGCGGCTCGACGCCGAGGGCATCCGCATCGTCGACGTGCGCGACGAACGCGCGGCCGTGCATATGGCGCAGGCCCATGCGGAGTTGACGGGCACCCTCGGCGTCGCCCTCGTGACCGCCGGCCCCGGCGTGACCAATGCCATGACGGGCATCGCCAACGCCCATGTCTCGCGCGCGCCGGTACTCGTCGTCTCCGGCACCAACCCGACCGCGCAGGAGAATCGCGGCGGTCTGCAGGATCTCGACCACATCCACCTCGTGCGCTCGATCACGCGCTACGCCCGCACCGTGCGCGACCCCGCGCTCGCCCTCGCGGAATTCGACGAGGCGATTGCCCGGGCCTTCGGCGAGGGCGGCGAGCCGGGCCCTGCCTATATCGACGTCCCGACCGACGTCTTGCGCCGGGTGATACCCAAGCCCATCCAGCGTGAAGAGCATCTGCGCGCCAAACCGCGCCCCCTCATCCGGCCCGATCCGGCGAGGATCGACGAGGCGGTCGAACTGCTGTGGGGGGCGAAGCGCGTGCTGGTCATCTCCGGGCGCGGCGCGCGCGGCGCGGGGCCAGAACTCGTGGAACTGCTGGACCGGCTCGGCGCGGTCTATCTCGACACCGGCGAGAGCCGTGGCTTGGTACCCGACGCCCACGCCGCCGTCGTCGGCGCAATGCGCGGCGCGGTCATGGGCGATGCCGATGTCATCCTGACGGTCGGGCGGCGGCTCGACTTCCAGCTCGCCTATGGCTCCCCCGCGATCTTCGGCGAGGCCCGCTTCGTCCGCATCGCCGACGTGCCGGGGGAGCTGCGCGACAACCGGCGCGGCGCCGTCGAGATCCTCGCCTCCCCCGCCGCAGCGCTGCGCACTCTGCTCGGGGCGGCCGGCAACCGGACATCGTCGGTGGATCGGGGCTGGGCCGAGGCGTTGCGCCACGGCCACGAGGAGCGGGCGGCCAAGCTGCGTCGCTCGATGGCCACCGCACCCGCCGGCAGCGACGGCCGTCTGCACCCCAACCGCGTGCTCGCCGCCTTGCAGGAGGCGATCGGTGAGGATGCGATCGTCATCACCGACGGCGGCGATTTCCTGAGTTTTGCCCGCATCGGTCTCGCCGCGCCCATGATGCTCGACCCCGGGCCGTTCGGCTGCATCGGCGTGGGCGTGCCATACGGCATCGCCGCGAGCCTCGCCTTCCCGGACCGCACCGTGTTGGTGGCAACGGGGGATGGCGCGTTCGGCTTCAACGCCATCGAGGTCGATACCGCCGTGCGCAACCAGGCGCCGGTCCTGATCGTCGTCGCCAACAACGGCGCCTGGCAGATCGAGGTGCACGACCAGACCGTGACCCATGGCAAGGTGGTCGGCACGCGGCTCCAGTTCAGCGACCACGCGGCGATGGCCCGGGCCTTCGGCATGCATGCCGAGCGGGTGGAGACCGAAGCACAGCTCGCCCCTGCCCTCGCCCGCGCGCTCGCCCATCGCCCGGCGCTCCTCGACGTCGTCGTAACACCGGAGGCGGTCTCGTCGGACGCAAAAACGGGGCTGGCGTGGGTGCCCGATTTGCAGCCCTTGGCCGCTTGGGACGATGCCGAACGGCACTGGCGCAACGGCGATTGAG
>DAHXNW010000111.1 GCA_027365195.1 Acetobacteraceae bacterium | reverse complement strand
CCCGCCGATGCAGCCTTCGCCCCTGGCCATGCGAACCTTCTGCGCGCCGGCGACGATGTCGCGATCCTGGCCTGCGGTGCGCTGGTCTCGCGCGCGCTGGAGGCGGCGACGGCACTCGCCGAGCGCGGCATCGCCGCTCGCGTGCTCGACATGGCTTGGCTGCGCCCGCTCGACGAAGCGGCCGTGCTGGCGGCGGCGCGCGCATGCCGGGGCGGCCTCGTCGTCGCCGAGGAGGCGCTGAATCGCGGCGGCCTCGGCGGGGCGGTGGCGGAACTGGTGGTGCGCCATCATCCGGTGCCGATGCGCCTGCTCGGCCTGCCCGGCTTCGCGCCGACCGGCAGCGCCGCCTTCCTGCTCGACCATTTCGGCCTCACCGCCGCCGGCATCGCCGCCGCCGCCGCCGAGTTGCTGGCCTGACGCGATGGACCAGGTGCTCGCCATCGATCAGGGGTCGAGTGCGACGAAATGCCTGCTGGTCGATCGCGCCGGGACGATCCTCGCCCGTGCCAGCGTGCCGGTTGCCGAGACGCATCCGCGCCCCGGCTGGGTGGAGCAGGATGCCGAGGCGCTCTGGCAGAGCGTGCGCGCCGCCGTCGCCGCCTGCCTCGACGGCCGGCCGGTCGGCGGGATCGTCGCCGTCGGCATCAGCAACCAGCGCGAATCGCTGGTGCTGTGGGAGCGCGCCGGCGGCACCGCCCTCGCACCGGTGGTGAGCTGGCAGGATCAGCGCGGGGCGCCGATCTGCGCCCGGCTGCGCACGCCGGCGACCGAGGCGATGGTGCGCCGGCGGAGCGGCCTGCCGCTCGACCCGATGTTCTCCGCCGCCAAGGCGGCCGCCCTGCTCGACACGCACGACCCAGACCGCCGGCGCGCGGCGGCCGGCGCGCTCTGCCTCGGCACGGTGGATGCCTGGCTGCTGCACCGCCTCGCCGGCAATGGGGCCGCGCCGCTGAGCGAGGCCGGCAATGCCGCGCGCACCCAGTTGATGGATGTGCGCGGCGGCGATTGGGATGCGGCATTGCTGGCGCTGTTCGGCATCCCGATCGCCGCCCTGCCGCGCATCACCGCTTCCACCGGCCCGTTTCCGGCGACGCGCGATCTGCCGCCATTGCCGGACGGCGTGCCGGTCGCGGCGGTGCTCGGCGATTCGCACGCCGCCCTGTACGCCCATGGCGCCCGCGCGCCCGGACAGGTGAAGGCGACCTATGGCACCGGCTCCTCGGTGATGGGGCTGCTCGGGCAGGCGGCGGACGCCGGCGGCGGCGTCTGTCTCACCATCGCCTGGCGCACCGGGGCCACGGCCTTCGCCGCCGAGGGCAATATCCGCGCCTCCGGTGCGACCCTGCGCTGGCTCGCCACGCTGCTCGCCACCACGCCGGAGGCGCTGGCCAGTCTCGGCGCCGGGGCGGAGAGCGGCGGCGTGACCCTGGTGCCCGGCTTCAACGGCCTCGGCGCGCCGTGGTGGGATGACGGGGCGGTGGGCCTCGCCTGCGGCCTGCGGCTCGATACCGGCCCGGCGCAGCTCGCCCGCGCCGCCCTCGACTCCATCGTGCATCAGGTCGCCGATGTGGCCGAGGCGATGGGCGATGTCGAGACGCTGTTCGCCGATGGCGGGCCGAGCCGCAGCGACGCGCTGATGCAGATGCAGGCCGATGTGCTCGGCCGCCCGGTGCTGCGCGCGCGCGATGCCGATCTCTCGGCCCTCGGCGCCGCGCATCTCGCCGGCCGCGCCGTCGGGCTGTGGGATGAGGCGGCCCTCGCGGCACTGCCGCGCCCGCGCGACCGCTTCACGCCGAAGCTCGCCGATGCCGCGCGCGGCGAGGCCCGCGCCGCTTGGCGCACCGCCGTCGCCCGCGCCCGCTCGAGGGTCGCATGAGCGCCACGGCACCAGCCGGGCCAGCGCAGGGCTTTCTGCGTCGCCGCATCGCCGGCGCGCAGGGGCCGCTCGTCGGGCTGATCGTGCTCTGTGTCGCCTTCTCGCTGGCGAGCCCGGTGTTCCTCTCGCTGCGCAACGCGCTGAACGTGATCGATCAGATCACCGTGCTCGGCATTCTGGCGATCGGCATGACCGGGGTGATCGTGATCGGCGGCATCGATCTCTCGGTCGGCGCGATCCTGGCCCTCGCGACGATGACGATGGGCTGGATGTCGCGCGATTTCGCCCTCCCCTTTCCGCTCTGCATCGCGCTCGCCCTGCTCGCCGGGGCGGCGGCGGGGCTGGTCAATGGTCTCTTGGTCACCCGCGCTCGGCTGCCCGCCTTCATCGCCACGCTCACGATGATGTCGGTGGCGCGCGGGCTCGCCAATCTGACCACCGATGGCGAGCAGGTGGTGGGATTTCCCGACTGGTTCACGCGGCTTTCCACGGTGCGCCATTTCGGCGTGCTCTCGATCACGGTGACGCTGTTCATCGCCCTCGCGCTGGCCGCCACCGTGTTCCTCAATTTCCGTGCCGGCGGGCGCAGCCTCTATGCGATCGGTGGCAGCGCGGAGGTGGCACGGCTCGCCGGCATCGCGGTCCGCCGGCTGACGCTGCTGGTGTATGTGATGTCCGGCCTGCTCGCGGCGGTCGCCGGTATCGCCCTCGCCGCGCGGCTCGACTCGGCGCAGCCCAGCGATGGGCTGGGCTATGAGCTCGACACCATCGCCGCCGTGGTGATCGGCGGCGCGAGCCTCGCCGGCGGCGTCGGCGGCATCGGCGGCACCGTGGTCGGCGTGCTGATCATCGGCGTGCTGCACAATGGCCTCAACCTCGTCGGTGTCTCGCCGTTCGTCCAACAGGTGGTGATCGGCCTCGTCATCGCGGCGGCCGTGACCGCCGATACGCTGCGGCGGCAGGAGGGCTGAAGCCCCCGGCTGCCGGCGAAGGCGGGCGCATCGCCCGCCGGACTGCTTCGTCATCGGACTGCTTCGTCATTGTTCAGGGAGTTGAAACGAATGTCCAAAACCCTTCCCCTCGCCGCCACGGCACTGCTCGCGGCGTCGCTCGCCGCGCTGCCCGGTGCCGCGCACGCGCAGCAGGTGGGCCTCGCGGTGGCCAATCTGCAGGCGAATTTCTTCAACCAGATCAAGCAATCGGTCGAGGCCGAGGCGACCGCCAAAGGGGTCACGGTGACCACCGCCGACGCCCATGGCGACAGCGCCACGCAGGTCAATCAGATCCAGGATCTGATCACCAAGGGTGTGAAGGCGCTGATCTACATCCCCGCCGGCGCCACCGCCGCCGGCGTGCCGGTGCGCGATGCGCATGCGAGCCACATCCCGGTGGTCGCCGTGGACCGCAACGCGCCGGACGCACCGGCCGATACCTTCATCGCCACCGACAGCGTGGCCGCCGCCCGCACCCTCGGCAACTACGTCTGCAAGATCACCGGCGGCAAGGGCAAGGTCGCGATCATCCAGGGCCAGCTCGGCACCACGCCGGAGCAGGACCGCAACAAGGGCTTCAACGAAGCGCTCGCGCATTGCCCGGGACTGCAGGTGGTGGCAAAGCAGGCCAGCAAGGAATGGCATCAGGATGAGGGCTTCTCCATCGCGCAGGACATGCTGCAACGCCACCCCGACATTACCGTGTTCTTCGGCCGCGCCGATGCCCTCGCCCTCGGTGCCGCACAGGCGGTCAAGATCGCCAATCTCGACCACAAGGTGGTGATCGTCGGCTTCGATGGCGATACCGCCGGGCTGCTCGCGGTGCAGAACGGCACGCTGGCGGCGACGATGACGCAGAAGACGCAGTACATGGGCCGCCTCGCGCTCGATTCCGCCCTCCGCCTCGCCGCCGGCCAGAAGGTGGCGAAGATACAACTGCAACCGGCCGATCTGACCACGCAGGCAAACGTCGGGCCGTTCATCGCGCAGCATCCGTGACGCTCGCGCGGGAAAACCTGCGCGACGCCACGCCCGTGGCGGCGGACCGCGCGGCGCGGTTTGCCGCCGAAGGGCTGGGCAAGGCGTTCTCCGGCGTGCCAGTGCTCGCGGACGTGAGCTTCACCCTGCGCGCCGGCGAGGTACTCGCGCTCCTCGGCGAGAACGGCGCCGGCAAGAGCACGCTCTCGGCGCTCATCGCCGGTCTGCTGCGCCCGGATGGCGGCACCATGCGCTGGGAGGGGCGGCCCTACGCGCCAGCCTCGCCGGGTGAGGCGATGGCCGCCGGCATCGGGCTGATCCATCAGGAGATGCGCCTGCTGCCGGATCTCTCGATCGCCGAGAACGTGTTCGCCGGCCGCCTGCCGATGCGTGGCGGGCGGGTCGATCGGGCGCTGATGAACCAACGCGCGCGCGCGCAGCTTCAGCGGCTTGGCCTCGACGTGGCGCCGACGCAACTGGTGCGCCGGCTGCGTGTCGCGGCACAGCAGCAGGTGGAGATCGCCAAGGCGCTGACGCAGAACGCCCGGTTGCTGATCCTCGACGAGCCGACCGCCGCGCTCGGCGGGGCGGAGAGCGAGCGGCTGTTCGCGCAGATCGAGCAACTGCGCGGCGAGGGGGTCTCGTTCCTCTACATCAGCCACCGGCTGGAGGAGATCGCCCGCATCGCCGACCGCGTCATCGTGCTGCGCGACGGCGCCCTGGTGGCGCGCCATGACACTGCGCGCGTGCCGGTGAGCACGCTGCTGCGCGACATGGTGGGCCGCAGCATCGAGCGCATCTTTCCCCCCCTCGCTCCGCCGGCAGCGCGCGAGGTGCTGCGCGTCGAGGCACTGTGCGCGGCTCGGGGCGCGTTTCGCGACATCGGCTTTGCCGTGCATGCCGGCGAGGTGCTCGGCATCGCCGGCATCGTCGGCGCCGGACGGAGCGAGCTGGTGCGGGCGATCTATGGCGCCGATCGGATCGCGAGCGGGCGCCTGCTGCTGGAAGGCAAGCCGCAGCACATCGCCGGCCCGCGCGATGCGATCCGTGCCGGCATCGTGCTGGTGCCGGAAGATCGCAAGGGGCAGGGCGTGCTGCTCGACCAGTCGCTCGCGCGCAATCTCACCCTCGGCAATCTCGACCGGCTGGCGCCCGATGGCTGGCTGCGTCCGGCCCGACTGCGCCGCTTCGCCGCCGCACTCATCGCGCGGCTCGGCGTGAAGGGGCGTCCGGAGCAGGCGGCGCGCGCGCTCTCCGGTGGCAATCAGCAGAAGATGGTGATCGCCCGCTGGCTCGCGCGCGCACCGAAACTGTTCATCCTCGACGAGCCGACGCGCGGCATCGACGTCGGCGCGCGGGCGGCGATCTATCATCTGATCGCCGATCTCGCCGGCGCCGGCATGGCGGTGATCATCGTCAGCTCGGAACTCGAAGAGGTGCTCGGTCTGTCGCATCGCATCCTGGTGCTCAGCCGGGGGCGGCAGATGGGCATCCTCGACCGCGCCGAAGCCGATAGCGTGGCCGTGATGCGGCTGGCGACGGGATGAAAAAACAGAGCAACCAATGGGAAAAGGCATGAAGCTGTTCAGCCTGGAGGGCCGTACGATCCTGGTGACCGGGGCGGGGAGCGGGATTGGCCAGCGCATCGCCGTCGGGCTGGCCGAGGCCGGCGCCGATGTCGCCTGTCTCGATCTGCCGCGCGCGGCGGAGGGGGTGGCGGAGACCATCACGCGCATCACCGCCCTCGGCCGGCGCGGCCTCGCGCTCGCGGCCGATGTCACGAGCGCCGAGGAAATCGGCCCGGCGGTCGCCGAGACCGAGGCACGCCTCGGCCCGCTCGCCGGGGCGGTGAACTCTGCCGGCATCGCCAATGCCACCGCCGCCGAGGCGATGGAGCGCGCGCAATGGCAGCGGATGATCGACGTCAATCTCACCGGCACTTTTCTCTGCTGCCAGGCGGAAGCGCGCGCGATGTTGCCACGCGGGCGCGGCGCGATCGTCAATATCGCCTCGATGTCGGGCTCGATCGTCAATCGCGGCCTGTTGCAGGCGCATTACAATACATCGAAGGCCGGCGTGATCCACCTCAGCCGCAGTCTCGCGATGGAGTGGTGCGCGCGTGGCCTGCGCGTCAATGCGATCAGCCCCGGCTATACGGCGACGCCGATGAACAGCCGCCCCGAGGTCGCAGACGCAGTGCGGCAATTCGAGAGCGAGACGCCGATGGGGCGCATGGCGCATGTCGATGAACTGGTGGGACCGGCGATCTTCCTGCTGTCCGATGCGGCCTCCTTCGTCACCGGCATCGACCTTCTGGTCGATGGCGGCTTCGTCTGCTGGTAGCGATGGCGCGCAGCGACGAACTCCGGCTGATGGCGCAGGTTGCGCGGATGTATTTCCTCGACGGCCTGAAACAGGCCGAGATCGCCGGGCGGCTGCTGATCTCGCAGGCCAGCATCTCTCGTATGCTGGCACGCGCGCGCGAGGAGGGGGTGGTGCGCATCAGCGTCGCCGCCCCGCGCGGCACCTTCCCCGAACTCGAGGCGCGGCTGTGCGAGCGCTATGGGCTGAGCGAAGCGGTGGTCGCCGATTGCGCCGAGGACCGCGAGGAGCAGATCCTGGCGCGCATCGGCGAGGCGGCGGCGCATTACCTCGAGACCACGCTGCAACCGGGCGAGGTGATCGGCATCTCCTCCTGGAGCGAATCGCTGCTGCGCATGGTGGATGCGATCCACGCGTCCAAGCGCCTGGCTGCGGAGAGTGTGGTGCAGATCCTCGGCGGCATGGGCAATCCGGCGGTGCAGGCGCATGCGACGGCCCTCACCAGCCGGCTCGCGCAGCTGACCTCGGCGCGGGCGCTGCTGCTGACGACGCAGGGTGTCGCCGGCTCCGAGGCGGCGAGTTGCGCGCTGCGCGCCGATCCTTTCGTGCAGGCGACACTCGCTCAATTTCCCCGCCTGACGATGGCGCTGGTCGGCGTCGGCGCCGTCGAGCCGAGCAAGCTGCTGGCCGACAGCGGCAACATCTTCACGCCGGCGGAGTTGGCCGAACTCGCGCAGCGCGGCGCGGTGGGCGACATCTGCCTGCGCTTCTTCGACCGCGATGGCCGCACGGTAGACTCATCGTTCGACGCGCGGGTGATCGGCATCACCGTCGAGGCGCTCCGTCAGGTGGCGCGCGTGGTGGCGGTGGCCGGCGGCGCGCGCAAGGTGGCCGCCCTGCGCGGCGTGCTGCGCGCCGGCGTGGTGGACGTGATGATCACCGACCGCTTCACCGCGGCGGCTCTAGCGGAGAGCGAGATGGCAGGGGAGGCAGCGCATGCGTCTTGAGGGCAAGGTCGCCGTGATTACCGGCGCGAGCCGTGGGATCGGCCGGGCGATCGCACTGCGGCTCGCGCGCGAGGGGGCGGCGGTGGTCGCCAGTGCCAATGAAGCAGCCATCGCCGAGACGGCGGCCGCGATCGTCGCGGCCGGTGGCCGCGCCATCGCCGTCGAGGCCGATGTGACGGCGCGGGCGGACGTGCGACGCCTGTACGACGCGGCGGAGGCGGCCTTCGGCCGCGTCGATATCTCGGTGCAGAATGCCGGCGTGATCACCATCGCGCGGATCGAGGCGATGACCGAGGCGGAGTGGGACCGTGTGCTGGCGGTGAACACCAAGGGCGTATTCCTCTGCTGCCAGGAAGCGATCCGCCACTTGCGCAAGCACGGCCAGGGTGGCCGGCTGATCAACACCGCCTCCGGCCAGGCGCGGCAGGGCTTCATCTTCACGCCGCACTACGCGGCGAGCAAATTCGGCGTCATCGGCATCACGCAAAGCTTGGCGAAGGAGGTGGCGCGCGAGGCGATCACGGTGAACGCCTTCTGCCCCGGCATCATCGAGACCGACATGTGGGCCTATAACGACCGCGCCTGGGGCGCGCTGCTCGGCGATTACGCGCCGGGCGCGCTGATGGCCGAATGGGTGCGCAACATCCCGATGCAGCGCGCCGGCAGCGGCGAGGACGTGGCCGGCCTGGTCGCTTTCCTGGCCGGCCCGGATGCCGCCTATATCACCGGCCAGACGATCAACGTGGACGGCGGGCTGATCATGTCCTGATGGCCGCGCGTTAGAGCAGGATATGTTCAAGTAGAGTCTGCATCGGCCCCCACTTATACCAACGGCCATAAAGAATGACCGTTGGGGATTGTCTCCGTTTCGCGCGCTGCCGCCGGCCAACCCGGCGCGCATACCAGCGGGCGTAGATCTCGGAAGAGTCGAGATCAACGGCCGCTGGTATTATCCTCGGCGAACCTTACTGCGCCGCCGCCTGATGTGCGGGCTGGCTCATTGCCTGCACGGCCTGGGCGACGCCCGCGCCGTAGGCTGGGTCCGCCTTTGTACAATGGGCGATCTGGCGTTGCACGATCTCCGCCGGCACGCCCTGCATGGCGGCGGCGATGTTGGCGAACAGACGCTGCTGCTGCGCCGCGCCCAACAGCCGGAACAGATCGCCCGCCTGGCGATAGTCGTCATTGCCGATGCGGTGGTTGTAGCGATCGGCGTCGCCGGCGATGCGCAGCGGCGGCTCCTTCACCGCTGGGTTCTCGACCGGGCCGTTGAAGGAATTCGGCTCGTAATAGGCATCGGTGCCGCGCGGCGCGTCGAAGCGCATCGCGCCGTCGGCATGATAGCTATGCACCTGCGCCTTCGGCCGGTTCACCGGCAGCGCCTCGTAATGCGTGCCGACCCGATAGCGATGTGCATCGGCATAGGCGAAGATCCGCGCCTGCAGCATCTTGTCGGGCGAGAAGCCGATGCCGGGGACGATGTTGGAGGGCGAGAAAGAGGATTGCTCGATCTCGGCGAAATAATGCTCCGGGTTGCGATTGAGTTCCATCACGCCGACCTCGATCAGCGGATAGTCGCCATGCGGCCAGACCTTGGTGAGATCGAACGGGTTGTATGGCGTCTTCTCGGCGTCCGTCTCCGGCATCACCTGCACGCAGACCCGCCAGCGCGGAAACTCGCCCCGCTCGATCGCACCGAACAGATCGCGCTGCGCGCTCTCGCGATCGGCCCCGACGATCGCCGCGGCTTCCTGATTGGTCCAGTGCCGGTGGCCCTGCATGGATTTGAAATGGAACTTCACCCAATAACGTTCACCGGCGTTGTTCCAGAAGCTGTAGGTGTGGCTGCCGTAGCCGTTCATGAAGCGGAAACCCTGCGGCAGGCCGCGGTCGGAGAACAGGATCGTCACCTGATGCAGGCTCTCGGGCGAGAGCGACCAGAAATCCCACATCGCCGTATTGGAGCGCAGGTTGCTCTTTGGGTGGCGCTTCTGGGTGCGGATGAAATCGGGGAACTTCAGCGGGTCGCGCACGAAGAACACTGGCGTGTTGTTGCCGACCATGTCCCAGTTGCCCTCCTCGGTGTAGAATTTCACCGAGAAGCCGCGCACGTCGCGCTCGGCATCCGCCGCGCCCCGCTCGCCGGCGACGGTGGAGAAGCGGGCGAGCACCTCCGTCTGCTTGCCGACCGCGCCGAACAGCGCGGCGCGGGTATAGCGACTGATGTCGTTGGTGACAGTGAAAATGCCATAGGCGCCGGAGCCCTTGGCGTGCACCACACGCTCGGGGATACGCTCACGATTCTGATGCGCGAGCTTTTCCAGCAATTGATAATCCTGCATCAGCACCGGGCCACGCGGGCCGGCGGTGATGCTGTTCTGGTTGTCGCCGATCGGCGCGCCGGCCGTGGTGGTCAACACCGGGGGTTTTTCTTCGTTCGCCATCGTCCGCTCCCTTTTCCGTCACGTTGGGCTTGTATATTTGCAGGGGAGTGGCGGGCGGTAAATGCGATCTTGACGAAACATCTGTTCGGTTTTACCGAAAACCGATGAGCCTGCCCCCTCGCCCCCATTCGCTCGCCGGGCTCTCGCTGCGCGACCTCGAATACGCGGTGGCGGTCGGCGAACTGCGCCATTTCGGGCAGGCGGCGGCGCGCTGCGCGGTCAGCCAGTCGGGGCTCAGCGAACAAATCCGCAAGCTCGAGGATCTGCTCGGCGTGACGCTATTCGAACGCGCGCCGCGCCGGGTCAGCCCGACCGCGCGGGGTGAGGCGCTGCTGCGCCAGGCGCAGCGCGTGCTGGCCGAGGCGCGCGGGCTGTTGGAGATGGCGGCGGCGGCGGCGCAGCCGCTCACCGGGCCGCTGCATCTGGGGGTGATCGCGACGCTCGGGCCATATTACCTGCCGTTTCTACTGCAACCGGCGCGGCAAGCCTTCCCGGCGCTGGCGCTGCGGGTGAGCGAAGGGCAGACCAGCGGACTGATCGAGGAGTTGCATGACGGCCGTCTCGATGTCGCGTTGCTGGCGATGCCGCTCGGCGATGAGGGGCTGTGCGGCGAGGCGCTGTTCTTCGAGCCGTTTCGTCTGGTCTGCCCCCTCGCCCATCCGCTGGCCGCCCTGGCGCGGCCGGCGCTTGCCGACATCGATGGCGATGAACTCATCTTGCTGGCGGAGGGGCATTGCCTGCGCGATCAGGCGCTCGCCCTTTGCCAGGGCGCGGGGGCCGGACAGCGGGTGCGTCAGGCGACAAGCGTGGAGATGCTCTGGCACATGATTGCCGCCGGCGAGGGCTATTCACTGCTGCCGCTACTCGCAGCCCAGGACCGCCGCACGCTCGACAGCATCGTCGCCACCCGCACCCTGAGCGATGCCGACGCCGGCCGCACCATCGGCCTCGGCTGGCGGCGTACCGACCCGCGCGGGGCGGAGTTCCGCCAGTTCTGCGGCTTCCTGCGCGAGCGCATGCCACCCGGCGTCGGGCCGCCGGGGCGATGATTTTTCTATTATTTACGTAACGATCCCGCCATCTCCGCCGACGTGGCCTGAAACTAAATTTAGAATTGCCAGCCGATCGAATTAAATCAATGCGCTAGTCACGCGGCCAGGATCGCCGCCCGCGGTGCGCCGGCCGGCGGCCGGTTGCGTGCGATCTCGCAAAAGAAGAGACATGACCCATTTCAAAACAGTAGTCTTGGCGGCAGGCTGGGCGGCGCATCAAGGGAGTTGGGTCCATGGCATCGATTCGAAGACACGCGCGCAAGGCCCTCGTCCCGATGCTGGTCGCGGCCCTCGCCCTCACCGGCTGCAGCAGCTATCCTGACAGCTATTACGGAAGCAGCCTCTATAGCAGTGGCTATTACGGCGATGGCGGGGGCTACGGCGGCGGCTATGGTGGCGGCGATTGGGGTTGGGGCGGCGGCGGCTGGGGCTATGAGCCGTGGGGCTGGGGCGGCCTTGGCTTCGCCGGGCTGGGATTGATCGGCGGCGGGTTTTATGGCGGCGGCTATTTCAACAACCGGCGCGTCGTCAATAATTATTATGGTCGCGGCGGCGGCTACAACGGCTATCGCGGTGGCGGGTTTCACGCCTTCCACGGCGGCGGTTTTCACGGCGGCGGCTTTCACGGCGGCGGTGGCGTTCACCATTGACGCCGTCATCCCTTGCGGCGTTTGGGTAGAGACCCGGTTTGCAAAAGAAGCGGCGCCGGCCCGCCGGGGTATGGTGAGATCCCAAGCCTGCCGCCTCATGGTGGCGGCTTAGGCGCCCTGCCGATCACCGGCCGGCAGGGCGGCCCGGTGCGAGGCCATTGCGTGAACCGCGCCTTCAGCCCGGTTTTTCGCGCCCGATGCACCCAGGCGAGCGCCTCCTCATGCGCCTGCCCCCTGAGCATC
>DAHXNW010000147.1 GCA_027365195.1 Acetobacteraceae bacterium | reverse complement strand
GTCTATGACGATAATTCTTCGGGCTGCGAGACCACCTTCGATATTTTCCAGGACCGCGTGCAGAACGCGCGCCTCAACGGCTCCGGCTGTTGAGGTGCCGCGTGTCCGGTATGCGGCTTTGTTGAGGATGACAACCATGCGCCGCCTCTCGTACCGCTCCACGCTCTGGCTCACCGCCGCCCTCATGCTCGCCGCCTGCACCAGCGATCTCTGGCAACGGCGCGCCTTTCTCGACAAGCTGGTCGGCAGCAGCGAGGCCGACGTGATCCGCGAACTCGGCGTGCCGAGCCAGCAGGTGATGGCACAGGGCCACCGCTTCATCTCCTACACCGACAAGCATCGGCCGGAGAGTTGTGGCGTGACCTTCGACATTCTGCAGGGCAACGTGCAGTCCTACATCCTGCGCCGGGAAATGTGCTGAGCCGGGCAGGGCGGCTCGCGGCGCTAGCGATTGCCGGCGGTGCTCTGGCCGGGTGCCAGACGCCGCCGCAGCAAAATCCGCGTGTCATGCACGCATTGATCGGGCATGATGCGGCGGCGGTGGTGCAACGCCTGGGTCGGCCGAGCCGGGCGATCGATGTCGGCGACCATCTGTTCCTGGCATACGACAATCGGCAGGGTCTGTTCGCCCCCGGCTTCGTCAACGGCCTGAGTTCGACGACGTTCTTCTTTCATTGCGATACCACGGTGGAGTTCGCGCGAGGCGTCATGCAATCCTTCAGTATAAGCGGCAATGGCTGCTGACGATCGCGCCACGAGGCGGCTCGCTGTGCTCGGTCTGGCCGGGCTGCTGCTCGCCGGCTGCGTCGATACCATGGCAGAGCGGCAGGCGGCGCTGCAATCGCTGATCGGGCAGAACGAGGCGACGGTGGTGCAATCCCTCGGCGTACCCTCGCGCAGCTACGAGGTGCAGGGGCATACGTTCCTCGCCTTCGACCAGACCGAGACCGATTACATGCCGGAGGGTTTCGACGGCGGCATGGGCATGGGGATGGGATTCGGTGGTTTCGGCGGTTTCGATGGCGGCTTCGAGCAGCCGGAAACCTTTTACTGCGACACCACGGTGGAGATTTTCAAGAACGTGATGCAGTCGTTCACCATTCGCGGCGACGGGTGTTAGGGGCGTTGAGAATGACATGCTGCACCGGCCCGTACCGCCATCCGGCTGCGAAGGGGCCTAGATGAAACCCGCGCACCACTCTGGAGAAGGAAAGCACCAATGAAACCTTTGTATCACGCCCACGCCTCCGCCACCGGCGGACGCACGGGACACGCGAAAACCGACGATGGCCGGCTCGACATCACGCTCAGCACGCCGCGCGAACTCGGCGGCGATGGCGGCGCGGGTACCAATCCGGAGCAGTTGTTCGCTTCCGGCTATGCCGCCTGCTTCCTCGGCGCGCTGAAATTCGTCGCCGGCCAGGAAAAGGTGAAAGTGCCGGAAGATACGACGGTGCGCGCCAGCATCGGCATCGGCCCGCGCGAGGATGGCACCGGTTTCGGCATCAATGCCCATCTGACGGTCTCGATCCCCGGCATGGCGCATGGCGAGGCGACGGCCCTGGTCCAAAAAGCACGCATCGTCTGCCCCTACGCGCACGCCACCAAGGGCAATATCGAGACCAAGCTCGACGTCGCTTAGGGTTTTTGGCTCCAGCCTGCACCGGCCCGCATCCCCACCCGGCCACTCATTCAGCATACTGTCGTGGGTGGCCGGATAGGGGGTGCGGGCCGGTGCAGCCCTCGACCAAATGCAGCAAACCCCTATCGCTGCGGCATGCCTTGCGGCACCACGGTTGCGATCAGCGAGCGGTCGAGCGCTTCATAGCCGTGGTAGTCGATCGTCGCGTAGAGTGCGCTGCGGGTCTGCATCGCCTCCACCATGTTCTGCGTGCCGCCGTCGCGCCGGATGGCGGCATACAGGCTCTCCTGCGCATGTGCGGCGCAGCGTAGCGCGCTCACCGGCCAGATCACCATCCGATAGCCCATCGCCTCGAACTCGGCGGCGGTGAAGAAGGGCGTGCGGCCGAATTCGGTCATGTTGGCGAGCAGCGGCGCATCGACGCGGGCGGCGAATTCGCGGAACATCTCGGCCGTGGTGAGCGCCTCGGGGAAAATCGCATCGGCGCCGGCTTGCAGATAGAGCTTGGCGCGGGCCACCGCCCCATCCATGCCCTCGCTCGCCGCCGCGTCTGTGCGCGCAATCACGAACAGATGCCGGCGCGCCCGCACCGCCGCCGCCACTTTCGCCGCCATGTCCTGCGCGTCGGCGAGTTTTTTGTCGTTCAGATGGCCGCATTTCTTCGGCAGCAACTGGTCCTCGATATGCACCGCTGCCGCTCCCGCCTCCTCGAAAACGCGCACCATGTGCATGACGTTGAGCGCCTCGCCATAGCCGGTATCGCCATCGACCAGCAGCGGCAGGCCGGAGGCGCGCGCCACCTGTCGGATGTAGAAGGCAACCTCGTCCACCGTGATCACGCCGAGATCGGGCAGCCCCATCTGCGCGCTCATCGCAGCACCAGAGAGATAGAGTGCCGGAAAACCCGCCGCCTTCGCCTGCAACGCCGCCAGCCCGTTATGCGCGCCCGGCATCTGCACGATGGGGCCGGCCGCCAGCAGCGCACGCAGACGCTCCCCGGCGGGGGCCTGCGGCAGATCGGCGGCGACGAGATAGGGCATGAGGAACTCCGAGCTATGATGGTTTCATTCTAACGCGGTCGCCCCCGGCGCGAAAGCCGGCCCGCTCAGGCGGCGTCGTGAAAGATCACCCCGAGCGTCTGCCGGTGGCCGGATCGCAGCCGGCTGACGCCATGGCGCATGACGACGCGGTGCTCGCCCCGGCTGCCGCGCACCGGGCGCTGACTGACCGCGAACACCACCGCATCGCCGCGGCCCAGCGGCACCACCTCGACGCGCGACTGCATGCGGGGCCGCTGCTCGGTCAGCACGAATTCCCCGCCCGTGAAATCGACCCCCGGCGCCGAGAGCAGCACGGCCACCTGGAGCGGAAAAACATGCGCGCCGTAGAGATCCTGATGCAGACAGTTGAAATCGCCGGCGCCGTATTGCAGCAGCAGTGGTGTCGGGCGAACCTGGCCGGCCTGATGGCAGCGTTCGATGAAGGACGCGTGCGTGGCCGGAAAGCGCGTCTCGATCGCCATCCGCTGATGCCAGTCATTGGCGATCGGCGCCAGATGCCGATAGAGGGCGCCGCGCAGATCGGCCACCAGAGGCGGCAGCGGATAGGCGAAATAGCGATATTCGCCGCGCCCGTAGCCGTGCCGCGCCATGATCACGTGATTGCGAAAATGCGCGCCTTCGCCAAAGAGCGCGCCGGTTGCCGCGCAGGCGGCATCGCTCAGCAGACCGGGCAGGATCGCCCAGCCCTGGGCGTCGAGATCGGCGGCGACGGCGTGCCAATCGATCGCCTGCGCCCGATGGCCGGCCTCGCTCACGCGCCGCGCTCCCGGTCGAGCAACTGGCGTTTGCGCGCGAGACCCCAGCGATAGCCAGCGAGACCGCCATCCGCCGCGACCACCCGGTGGCAGGGGATGGCGATGGCGAGTGCATTGGCGGCGCAGGCGCCGGCGACGGCGCGGACGGCGGCGGGCGTGCCAAGCTGTGCGGCCACCTCGCCATAGGTTCGCGTCTGCCCCGGCGGGATCGCGCGCAAGGCTTCCCAGACCCGGCGCTGGAAGGCGGTGCCGCGAATGTCGAGCGGCAGCGTCGCGCCGCCGCGCGGATCGTCGACCAGCGCCACCACGCGCCGGATCCAATCGGCGAGATCGGCGCTCGCCGGTTGCAGCGCCGCATGCGGAAAGCGCCGCGCGAGATCCGCCGATAGCTCTGCCGGTGCCGCGCCGAGCAGAATCGCGCAGATGCCCCGATCGGTCGCGGCGACGAGAACCTCCCCCAGGCTGGAGCGGCCGCAGGCGAAACGAATGATCTCGCCCTTCCCGCCGGCCCGATAGCGCGAGGCGGTCATGCCCAGCATGGCGTCGGCGCCCTCATAAAATCGGCCGGAGGAGTTGAAGCCGGCGGCATAGATCGCGGCGGTGACGCCAGCACCTCCGGCAAGCTGGCGCTGCAGCCGGGATTGCCGGTGCGCCGCGGCATAGGCGTGCGGCGTCACGCCGGCGATGCGGCGAAACAGCCGGTGGAAATGATGCGGGCTCAGTCCCGACATGGCCGCAAGCTCGGCGAGGGGGAGTGCGTCCTCCGCACGCTCGATCCTGCGGCACGCCGCCGCGATCATCGCCGCCTCCCGCTCGGCGCGTGGCGGCAGATCGGCGCGGCAGCGCTTGCAGGCGCGAAATCCCGCCCGCTCGGCGGCTTCCCGGCTGGCATGAAAAGCGAGGTTACGCCGCAGCGCCGGCCGGGCGGCGCAAGAGGGGTAGCAATAGACGCCGGTCGTTGCGACCGAATAGAAAAAACGGCCATCCGCCAGGGCATCACGCGCGCGCACCGCCGCGAGGCACGCCGCGTCATCGAGGAACGGGGTTCGCGGCTGCCCGGTGCGGGCGGCGTCGGCGAGCATGGGGGCATTCATGGCGCAGTCTCCCGGAACTGATGACCCCGACGATGGCACGCTTGCGGCCGTGCCGCACTCCGGCTCTTGCGTCCCAATTCATCGCCCCTGTTCCGTTGGCGGGAGTGCCCTTATAGACTGATGTTCATGCCACGCGGTGATTTGTTCCCCGAAATCGGTCCCTTCGAGACCGGCACGCTGCCGCTATCGGGCGGCCATGTGATGTATTGGGAGCAGGTGGGCAACCCGCAGGGGCAGCCCGTGCTGTTCCTGCACGGTGGCCCCGGCGCCGGGGCCGGGGCGGTGCACCGGCGGTTTTTCGACCCGAACCATTGGCGCGTGGTGGTGTTCGATCAGCGCGGCGCCGGCCGTTCCACCCCGCTCGGCGAACTGGCGCACAACACCACGCCCGATCTGGTGGCCGATATCGAGGCGCTGCGCCTGCATCTGGGCATTCGCCGCTGGCTGCTGTTCGGTGGCTCCTGGGGTTCCACCCTGGCGCTCGCCTATGCGCAGGCGCATGCGGCGCGGGTTGCCGGCTGCGTGCTGCGCGGCGTGTTCCTCGGCCGTCCCGCCGAGGTCGAATGGTTCCTGCACGGGTTACGCCGGGTGTTTCCCGATGTGCATGAGCGATTCGTGAGCTTTCTGCCCGAGGCGGAGCGCGGCGATCTGCTCGGCGGCTATCTGCGCCGGCTCAACCACCCGGACCCTGGCGTGCATCTGCCGGCGGCGCAGGCGTGGTCGATGTACGAGGGCGCGTGCAGCACCTTGCTGCCGAGCAGCGAGACGGTGAGCGCCTTCGCGCGTGATCGCAGCGCGCTCGGCCTCGCGCGCATCGAGGCGCATTACTTCGCGCACGGCTTGTTCCTGCCGCCGGAGGGGCTCCTCGCCGGCATGACGCGCATCGCCGATCTGCCGGCCGAGATCGTGCAGGGGCGCTATGACATGATCTGCCCGGCGGCGACCGCCTTCGACCTCGCCGCCGCCTGGCCGGCGGCGCGGCTCACGCTGGTGCCGGATGCCGGCCATTCGGCGCTGGAACCCGGTATCCGGCGTGCTCTCGTCGCCGCCGTCGAGCGGTTTCGGAATAATTATTAGTGCATGAGAGCGTAAGCCTGTACCGTCCCGCGACCCCACCCGACCACCCACGGCAGTATACTGAATGGGTGGCCGGGTGGGGGCGCGGGACAGTACAGGCTTACGACAAACATAATACACTTCAAAGCGGAGGCGTTCGATGCGCACGGCAGTGATCGGTTTGGGCAGC
Source organism: Acetobacteraceae bacterium (assembly GCA_027365195.1). Lineage (GTDB taxonomy): Bacteria > Pseudomonadota > Alphaproteobacteria > Acetobacterales > Acetobacteraceae > DAHXNW01. The sequence goes on along the minus strand of DAHXNW010000147.1, from coordinate 2,763 downwards.
ATGGGGATGGGGGCGGCGCTCAATCTGCTGCGCGCGGGCCATCGGCTCTGCGGCTGCGATCTGCGCGAGGCGGCGCGCGCGGCGGTGATCGAGGCCGGCGGCAGCGCGGTCGCCTCGGCGGCGGAATTGCCTGAGGATCTGGAGGTGCTGCTGCTGTTCGTGGTGAATGCGCAGCAGGCCGACGCCGTGCTGTTCGGCCCGCAGGGCTGCGCCGGCCGGCTGCCGCGCGGCGCCGTCGTCATCTGTAGCGTGACGATGGCGCCGGAAGCGGTGCGCGCGCTCGACGCCAAGCTGCAAGCCGCCGGCCTGCTGCTGCTCGACGCCCCGGTCTCCGGCGGTGCCACGGCGGCGCGCGCGGGCAGCATGGTGGTGATGGGATCAGGTCCGGCCGCCGGCTTCGAGCGGGCGATGCCGGCGCTGGAGGCGATTGCCGGCAAAATCTGGCGGCTCGGCGAGGCGGTCGGCGTCGGCAGCACGGTCAAGATGGTGAACCAGTTGCTCGCCGGTGTGCATATCGCGACGGCAGCCGAGGCGCTCGCGCTCGGCATTCGCGCCGGTGCCGATCCCGCGACCCTGTTCGAGGTGATCTCCGCCTCCGCCGGCAGTTCCTGGATGTGGCAGAATCGCGTGCCGCATATCCTGGCCGGCGACGACACGCCGCTCTCGGCGGTGAATATCTTCGTCAAGGATCTCGGCATCGTGCTCGATCAGGCACGCGCGCTGACGTTTCCGCTGCCGATGGCGGCCGCCGCGCACCAATTGTTCCTCGCCGCCGCCGCCGCCGGGCATGGCGCGCGTGACGATGCCTTCGTCATCCGCTTCTGGGAGACGCTGGCGGGGATTAACCTTCCCGTACCGGAATGAGTGCTGCCTCCACGGCGGCGGCGATGGCGAACAGCCGCGCATCGCCCAGCGTCTCGCCCATCAGCATGAAGCCGACCGGGGCGCTCCCCGTGGCGTGGCAGGGCAGGCTGATGGCGCAGCGGTCGAGGAAATTGGCGATCGCGGTGTTGCGCAGCAGCAGGCCATTGACGCGCAGATAGGCCGCATCGTCGGCCAGATCGTCGATGCGCGGCGGCAAGAGCGGCACCGTGGGCATCACCAGCGCGTCATACGGCGCGCTCGCCCGGTTCATCGCTGCGATCACTCGTGCGCGGGCGGCCAGCACATCGAGATAATCCGCCGCACTCTGCCGGCTGCCGCGCTCGATGCGGGTGCGGATGCGCGGGTCGTACGCATCGCCCCGCTCGGCGATGAGGGCGCGATGCCAGGCGAAGGATTCCGCCGTGGTCAGCCCGCCGCCGGCGTTGATGACAGCGAGTTCATCGAGGACGGGAAACGCCACCCGCTCGATCCGCGCGCCGGCGCCCGAGAGCACCCCGAGTGCGCGCTCGAAGGCGTCGGCCACGGCGGGGTCGAGCGCGTCGAGCACCAGATTGGTGGGGAGGGCGAGGCGCAGCCCGGCAAGCGCCGCCGGTTGCAGCAACGGCGGTGGTTCGCCGGCCAGAATCGCATCGATCGCCGCACAACAGGCGACACTCGGCGCCAGCGGCCCGACCGAATCGAGGCTCGGCGAGAGCGGCAGCACGCCGGCGATCGGCACGCGCCGGGCGGTAGGTTTATAGCCGACGACACCGCACAGGGCCGCCGGGATGCGGCAGGAGCCGCCGGTATCGGTACCGAGTGCCACCGGCGCCATGCGATCGGCGACGGCGACTGCGGAGCCCGAGGAACTGCCGCCCGGCGCATGCCCGCCCGCTTGGCCCGCCGGCCGCTGCCACGGGCTGCGCGGGGTGGCGAAATGCGGGTTGAGGCCGATGCCGGAGAAGGCGAATTCGCTCATGTTCACCCGCCCGAGCGGCACCATCCCGGCGGCGAGCATGCGCGCGATGACCGGCGCGTGCGCGCTGGCCGGTGAGGCGGCCAGCAAGGCACGCGAGCCGGCCGGCGTCGGCTGCCCGGCGACATCGAACAAATCTTTCAGCGCGAAGGGGATGCCGGCATAGGGCGAGGGCGCCAACCCGGCGCGCCGCAGCCCATCCATCGCCTCCGCCATCGCCCGCGCCGGCGCGGCATCGACGCGCAAAAACACCCGCGCCCCTTCTCCCGCCGGATCGGCAATGCGCGCGAGAGACTGCTCGACGAGATCGCGCGAGGTAGTGGTGCCGGCGACCAGCGCCGCCGCGTAATCGGCCAGGGTTTTCATGGGGCGAGAGTGCCGCGTTCATGGGTGGGAGACAAGGCGGGTGGGGGCGGAAGGAGGGAAAGCGATTATGAGTCGTATGAAATTTGGGCTTATATACCTTACAACACAACATTTGAATCGAGTGGTTTAGTGCTATTGTATGCTGCTACTGGCTGCTGCGGAGTTGGCCCGTGACGTGGCTAAAGTGTTGGGCAGGGGGTTGGACGGCGAAGAGTTTTAATGCCGCTGAAGCCAAGTAGCCGCGTGAGAAAATACGGCTGTTGAGTAAAAATCACACCAAACCTCAAGAACCATGATCCAATCCCTGCTATTTAAAAAAGGCAATATATCAGATCATTTCGATTTTGACGGGATAATACTGGCTTTTGGCGATTCTATTTCTCTTTTAATCAGTCCAGGACGCAGGCTCGACTTGATTAGGCCGTGTGGACGGAATCCCTGACCAGCGTTTTTGACGGGTTCCCGAATCTGGGCGAGTTCGAATCACTGGGTGACCGGCAACAGGGGACCTGTCATGTTAACGGGGATGACGGAGCGCGATTGGGCAATCACGCTGG
>DAHXNW010000054.1 GCA_027365195.1 Acetobacteraceae bacterium | reverse complement strand
TGCGGCCACGCTACAGGCGGCGGTGAACCTCGCCGAACCGGCTGGCGGGTTGCTCGCAAGCCTCGCCCATCTGCCGGCGCTCGGCCCGCTCGCCGTAGAGGCCGCGCTCGCCGGGCCGCGTGGCGCCGCCAAACTGCACCTGAAGCTCGATGCCGGCCCGCTGCGCCTCGGCGCCGAGGGGCTGATCGACTTACCCGGCCGCGCCGCCGATCTGGCGCTCGCGGCCGCCGCGCCGGCGATGACTCTGGCGCCCGGCCTCGGCTGGGCCTCGCTGAACCTTGCCGCACGTCTGCATGGCCCGCTCGCGCGGCCGCAGGCGAGTGGCCGGCTGCGCCTCGCCGGGCTGCGCGCGGGCGGCGCCGCGATCGACGCATTGGACGCCGATCTGGCCGGCAGCCTGGGCGAAGTCCGCCTCACTGCCCACGCCGATCGCCTCACCCTCCCCGGCCCGGCGCCCGCCTTGCTGGCCGCCGCCCCGCTCGCGGCGCAGGCGCGGCTGCGGCTCGACGCACCGGGCCGGCCGCTCGATCTCACGCTCACGCATCCGCTGTTCGCTCTGCAGGCGCATGCGATCACCACGCCGTCCATCATGGCGCACCTCACCGTGACGCTGCCCGATCTCGCCCCGCTCGCCGCCATCGGCGGGCTCGATCTGCGCGGCGATGGGCGGTTTTCGGCCCAAGCGGCGATCACCGGTGCCATGCGCCGGCTCACGCTCGATGGGCAGATCGCCACGAATGGCGGGACGGCGCCGCTGCCCGCGCTGCTCGGGCAGCAGGCGACGCTGCATCTGGAGGCGGCGATGACGGGCGCCGAGATCGGCCTCAGCCATGTCGCCCTCGATGGCGCGGCGCTGCATGTCTCGGCGGAGGGCGGCGATGGCGCGCACGGTCTGGCGCTCGCCTGGCGGCTGGGCCTGCCCGATCTCGCCCGCGTGGTGCCGCAAATCACGGGCCATCTCGTTGCCTCCGGCCATCTCGCCGGACCGCCGGACGCGCTCGCCGCCGAGGCCGCGATTACCGGTGATCTGGCGCTCGCCGGCCAACGACCTACACCGCTCGACGTCGCCCTCACCGCGAGCCGGGGCGCCGATGCCGCGCTGCATCTCGCACTCACGCGGGCGGCGTGGCGTTCGGCGCAGGCGAGCGGCGCGGCGAGCCTCGCGGCGGGCAGCCCGCTGCCGCGCGGCCATCTGGCGCTGCGCCTTGGGCAACTCGACGATCTGGCGCCGCTGCTCGGCGCCAAGCTCGCGGGCACGCTCAGCCTCGATGCCGATCTCGCCGATGTCCTGCGCCTGCGTCTGGAGGCGCGGGGTGCCGGGCTGCCGGGGCGCGCGATGCTCGGCCACGCGCTACTGGCGGCAAGCCTCGCGGCCCCCCTGACCGAGCGGCGCTTGCGTGCCGATCTCACCGCCGAGGCGATCACCGCCGGCGCGCTGCAAGGCGATGCGAAACTGAGCCTGAACGGACCGCCGACGGCCCTCGCCCTGCGGCTCTCCGGCATCGCGCACGGGCTGGCCGGCGACGATCTGCGGCTGCAAGCGAGCGCCGATCTCAACGCGCTCGCCCGTCGCCTGCGCCTCGCCACGCTGGAGGCGGGATGGCGGACGGCGCGGCTGCGGCTGCTCGCCCCCGCGCGGCTCGATTTCGCCGACGGGGTCAGCATCGACCGGCTGGCCCTCGGCCTCGATCAGGCCCGCCTCACCCTCGCCGGCCGGCTCAGCCCAAAGCTCGACGCCAGCCTCTCGCTGCGCGGCCTCCGCGCCGATCTGCTGCATCGGCTGCGGCCGGACCTCGCAGCCGATGGAACAGTGCAGGCCGACGCGCGGTTGACCGGGCCGCCCGCCACTCCCTCCGGCACGGTGCAACTCGCGGCCCTCGGCCTGCATCTGCGCAACGGGCCGGCGGCCGCCCTGCCGCCGGCCGATCTGAGGGCCCATGCCACGCTGAATGGGGCGATCGCGGTGCTCGCGGCGACGCTCGATGCGGGAGCCGCCACGCATCTGATGCTCGACGCCCGCGTGCCGGAAAGCGGCGGCGGCCCGCTCGCGCTGCATGCCGGCGGCAGCCTCGATCTGGCGCTGGCCAATCCGGTGCTGACCGCCGAGGGGCGTAGCGTGCAGGGGCATCTCGCCCTCGACGCCAGCATCGCCGGCCAGATCGACGCACCACGTCTGAGTGGGGAGATGACGCTGACGCAGGGCGAGATCCAGGATTTCACCCAGGGCCTGCGCCTCGCCGCCATCACCGCGCGGCTGCAGGGCGCCGGCGATACGCTGCGTCTCGCGAGCTTCAGCGCCAGCGCGCCGCCGGGGCGCATCACCGCGCAAGGCAGCGTCGGCGTGTTCGCCCCCGGCCTGCCGATCGATCTCACCCTCGCCGCGCGCAACGCCCGCCCGATCGCGAGCGACCTGCTGACCGCGCTGCTCGACGCCGATCTGCGCCTGCGCGGCACGGCGGCACGGCTGGCGGCGAGCGGGGTGGTGCATATCCAGCGCGCCGAGATCGGCATTCCGGCGACGCTGCCCGCCAGTGTCGCCGTGCTGCACGTGATCCGCGCCGGCGCGCCGCCCGCCCCCCCACCCACGCCGCCGCCGCCGGTGGCGCTCGATCTGTCGCTCGATGCGCCGCAGGGGATTTTCGTCCATGGGCGCGGGCTGAACGTGGAACTCGGCGGCCGGCTGCATATCGGCGGCACGGCGGCGGCCCCGCAGCCCAATGGCGGCTTTGACATGCGGCGCGGCCAGGTGAGCCTCGGCACCACCTCGCTCAATTTCAGCAGCGGACGCATCACCTTTGCCGGCGGCAGCGGCGTGCCCGGCGCGCCGGCGATCGACCCGGCGCTGCATTTCCTGGCGACCAGCAGCAACGGCAGCTTCACCGCCACGCTGCTGATCGCGGGCTTTGCCAGCGCGCCGACGATCAGCCTCACCAGCGTGCCGGAGCAGCCGCAGGACCAGATCCTCGGCCAGCTCATGTTCGGCCAGAACCCGGCGAGCCTCAGCCCGTTCCAGCTAGCGGCGATCGGCATCGCCTTGGCCCAGCTCTCCGGCGCCACCGCCTCGGCCGGCGATCCGCTGAATTCGCTGCGCCAGACGCTCGGCCTCGACCGGCTCTCGATCGGCACGCCGACCAACCCGCTGCCCAGCCCGACCGGCGCTGCCAACGCCGGCACCGCCTATGCCAACACACCGACGCTGGAGGCCGGGCGCTATGTCGCGCCGGGCGTCTATGTCGGCGCCAAGCAAGGGGCGACGGGGGCCAATGATTCGCAGGCGGTGGTGCAGATCGACATCGCGCGCGGGCTGAAGCTGCAAACCCAGGCCGGCACCGGCCTCGGCGCCAACAGCGTGGGCTTCACCTATCAGTTGCAGTATTGACACTGACGGCGGCAAGATCGTTCGCGTAACTTAGGGAGCACCGTCCAATGAAAAAAATCCATATCGTCGCCGTTGCCGCCTCGGCTCTGCTCTGGTGCGGCGCGGGCCACGCGCAGCAGCCCGCCGCCGGCAATCCGCTCGACGTCATACCCAAGGCGATGCCCTTCGCCACCCCCTATGGCGCGCCGATCTCCCTGCAACGCGCGCAGGCGGCGATCGCCGCGGCGATGGCGGAGGCGAACCGCCGGGGCTGGCAGATGAACATC
>DAHXNW010000027.1 GCA_027365195.1 Acetobacteraceae bacterium | reverse complement strand
ATCTCCTCGCGAGGGATCAGGCGGCCAGGATTCAGGCGGCTGGGGTCAGGATCTTGCCGATCGCGTCCTGCTGGCGGGTGGCTTCTTCCTGGACGAACTGCGTCACCATCTGGAACTGCCGCGTATCGTTCAGCATACGGGTCATTTCGATGATCGGCTGCACGTTGCTCTCCTCGATGGCGCCCTGGGTGAGGTTGGGCTGCGCCACCGGGCTGGTCGGGCTGTTGGAGAGGAACAGCCGGTTGCCCTCGGCGGAGAGCTGCATCGGGTCGGCCGGCTGCACGATGCCGATCTGCCCGATCTCGCCATTCTCGGTGCTGAGGGTGCCATCGCCGGCGACCATGATCTGCGTGTCCTCGGGCGCGAGTTGCAGTGGCTGGCCGTTGATGTCGAGCAGCGGGTTGCCGGCGCCATCGGCGATGGTGCCATCGGGCATCCGCTCGAAATGCCCCGAGCGGCTGAGGCGCGGCCCGTTCGGCGTATTGAGCGTGAAATAGCCCTGCCCGGTGATCGCGAGATCGAGCGGGTTGCCGGTCATGCTGATCGGCCCGCTGCGCTGGTCGCGATAAGTCGCGCGGTCCTGTGTGTAATAGATGATGTCGCCCCCGGTCGGGCCTTTGATGTTGTGCTGGCGGTTCAGCCAGTCGGTGAACTGCATCCGCTCCGCCTTGTAGCCGGGCGTGTTGGCGTTGGCGATGTTCTCCGCCGTGACGTCGATGCCGCGCTGCTGCGAGATCAGGCGGGAGAGGGCGATGTCGGTCGGGTTCTGCATTGGTCTTCTCACCATGAAGTCTGCGGCGCGCGGGCTTGCGTGGCCCGATGATCGCAACCGCCATGCCAGCGGCGCATGCGAGGCAAACCGCCGATTTGTCGCCGTTTTCGCGCCGTCATGCGGCAGTTTCTGCCGTGCCGTGCGCCCGCCCGCCCGGCATCAATTGCCGGCACCGGCCAAAAATCATCAAGCTTTAACCATTTCGCGCCAACATGCAGTCGCAGGCAGGAGATCGGGCGATGAGTGCGGCGGCGGCGGGCAAACACGCGGGCGAGAAGGCCGAGGCGGCAGACGCAGCCCCGGCGGGTGGTGGGCGCAAGAAGCTGCTGGTGCTGCTGGCCATTCCGCTGTTGCTGGCGGCGATCGGCGGCGGGCTGTGGTTCTCGGGCGTGCTGCCGCGGCTGCTCGGCCGCGATAAACCAACGCCGGCGCAGATGCATGCGGCGGCAGAGGCGAAGCCGATCGCGCCGCCGGTCTATGTGGCGCTGCCCGAAATTGTCGCCAATTTGAACGCCGGCCCCCGGCATGCGAGCTTCGTCAAGCTCACGGTGCAGGTGGAACTCGCCCGCGAGCAGGACAAGGCGGCGGTGAGCGCGGCGATGCCACGGCTCAACGATCTGTTCCAGACCTATCTGCGCGACATGCACCCCGACGAATTGCGCGGCTCGGCGGGCATCTACCGGCTGCGCGAGGAGATGATCGCGCGCGCCAACATCGCCCTCGCCCCGGTGCAGGTGGTGGACGTGCTGTTCACCGATATCCTCGTGCAATGAGCAGACTCGGGCAATGAGCGGGCAGACCGACGAGGAACTCGCCGCCGCCTGGGGCGCGGGCGAGGAGGGCGAGGCGGCGGAGACGCCGGCGCGCGTGCTCAACCAGGCCGAGATCGACAGCCTGCTGGGCTTCGAGAACGACGGCGCCGGCGGCGAGAACCGCACCGGCATGCAGCAGATCATCAGCTCCGGCCTGGTCTCCTACGAGCGCCTGCCGATGCTGGAGATCGTCTTCGATCGCCTGGTACGCATCATGTCCACCAGCCTGCGCAATTTCACCAGCGACAATGTCGAGGTCAGCATCGACAACATTCTCTCGCTGCGTTTTGGCGACTATCTGAATTCCATTCCGCTGCCGGCGATGCTCGCCGTGTTCAAGGCCGACGAGTGGGACAATTACGGCCTCATGGTGGTCGATTCGGCGATGATCTATTCGATCGTCGATGTGCTGCTCGGCGGCCGGCGCGGCACCGCCGCGATGCGCATCGAGGGACGTCCCTACACCACCATCGAGCGTACGCTGGTCGAGCGGCTGATCCGCGTCGTGCTGGCCGATCTGTCGGCGAGTTTCGACCCGATCTGCCCGGTCACGTTCCGTTTCGAGCGGCTCGAGGTCAATCCGCGCTTCGCCACCATCTCGCGGCTGTCGAATGCGGCGGTGCTGGCCCGGCTGCGTATCGACATGGAAGATCGCGGCGGCCGGCTCGAATTGCTGCTGCCCTATGCAACACTGGAGCCAGTGCGTGAATTGCTCCTGCAACAATTCATGGGTGAGAAATTCGGCCGTGATTCCATATGGGAAACCCATCTGGCCGAGGAACTCTGGAATACCGATGTGGAAATCGACGTCGTGCTCGACGAGCAGGTGATGCGGCTGGCCGATGTGATGGCGTTCCGCCCGGGCAGCCGGCTGCTGCTCAGCGTGACGCGTGGCGCGCC
>DAHXNW010000303.1 GCA_027365195.1 Acetobacteraceae bacterium | reverse complement strand
CGTCCGTCGGGTCGATGCGCCCGCCGGGAAAGCTCACCTGGCCGGCATGCGCCTTCAGATGGGCGTTGCGCTTGGTCAGCAGCACGCCGGGTGCCGCGCCGAGCACGATCGCCACCAGCACCGCCGCTGGAATCAGCGCGGACTCGTCAGGCGAAAGCTCGGCTTCGCAGGGTTCGGCACGGCATAGCCGGGCGCGCAGAGCGGCCGCATTCACCCCCTCAGCGTTCCGCCGGCATCTCGCCGAGCGGGAAAAAACGCCCGCCGCTCCACACGCCGAGCATCTGGCGGCCGAACACCTGTTCCACCACGCCGAGGGCGACCAGTTCGTAATAGACCGCCCGCCCGATGCGCGCCTCGATGTCGAAGCGGCCGGCGCCGGGGCGGACGCGGATATAGGGGGTCGGTTCGCAGGTCAGCAGATCGTGGGCGACGCGGATCGGATGGTCCGGCCCGGCGGTGATCACCGCATCCACATTGGTGCGAAAGGAGAGTTTCTGCTGCCGCCCGCTGCCGCTCCAGTTCAGCTCGACGGCGAGGAACGGCGCGTCCTCCACCTCGATGCGGCCGCGCTCGGCGGGGGTTTCGAGCCAGAAGGAACCGTCCTCGGCGCGGGTCAGCACGCTCGCGAACAGGCAGACCATCTCCTTCCGCCCGATCGGGCTGCCGCGATACAGCCAGCTCGCGTCGCGCTTGATCAGGAACGGCAGATCGCCGCACTCGGCGCGCTGTCGCGCGGGCCTGCCCTCGATGGCGGGCCGCACCGGCTGGCAGGGCGGGCGGGAGAGCATCATCGGGGTTGCGAGCGGATTCTGTGCTGGCACGTTGTTCACGTCGGACCCCCCTCAAAGCGTCGCCGGACTTTCGTCATGCGATAAAATATAGGTAATGCCCCCTGGGCGTTTTAAGGCTGTCGTCTCACATTCCTTCTGCGCATGATGGCGCGAGCCACGCCGCGCCCGTTCAACCCGCCCGTCACGGCGGCCACACAGTGGAGACCGATCCGGCATGCCCTCCGATATCGCCGCGCCGCCGAGCCAGCCTGCCGCGCCGCCCGCCGAGGCGGTGCTCGCCGAGATCGAGGCACTCGGCGGCCGCATCCGCGCCGTGCGCACCGAGATCGGCCGCGCCATCTTCGGCCAGGATTTGGTGGTGGAGCAGGCGCTGATCACCCTCCTGTCGGGCGGCCATGTGCTGCTGGTCGGCGTGCCGGGCCTCGGCAAGAGCCGGCTGGTGGAGACCTTGGGCTCTGTGCTCGGCCTCGCGCCGAAGCGGGTGCAGTTCACCCCCGATCTGATGCCGGCCGACATCCTGGGCAGCGAGGTGCTCGACGAGGCGCCCGACGGGCGGCGGCAGTTCCGCTTCATCCCCGGCCCGGTGTTCTGCCAGTTGTTGATGGCCGACGAGATCAACCGCGCCAGCCCGCGCACGCAATCCGCCCTGTTGCAGGCGATGCAGGAGCAGCGCGTCGCCGTCGCCGGCGTGGAGCACGCACTGCCACGCCCGTTCCATGTGCTGGCGACGCAGAACCCGATCGAGCAGGAGGGCACCTATCCGCTGCCGGAGGCGCAGCTCGACCGCTTTCTGTTGCAGATCGATGTCGCCTATCCCGATCTGGCGGCGGAGCGGGCGATGCTGCTCGCCACCACCGGCGCGCCCGGCGAGCCGCCACGCGCGGCACTCACCGCAGCCCAACTGCTGGCGGCGCAGGCGCTCATCCGCCGGCTGCCGGTGGGCGAGAGCGTGCTAGCGGCGATCCTCGCCCTGGTGCGCGGCGCGCGGCCGGAGAGTGCGGCGATCGAGGCGGTGCGCAGCCATGTCGCCTGGGGGCCGGGGCCGCGCGCGGCGCAGGCGCTGATGCTCGCCTGCCGCGCCCGCGCGCTGCTCGATGGCCGCCTCGCGCCGAGCATCGAGGATGTGGCGGCGCTCGCGCATCCGGTGCTGCGCCACCGCATGGCGCTCAGCTTCGCCGCCCGCGCCGAGGGGGTGGCCCTCGCCGGGGTGATCGATCGGCTGATCGAAACCCTGGGGTGAGTGGGAGAATGAACCTCCCACCGGCCGCGAACGAGGCGCTGGCACGCCGGGCGGAGGCGCTGGGCGCGCATCTGCCCGCCCTGCTGGTCGCCGCCGAGCGTATCGCGAGTGCCGTCGCCGCCGGGGTGCATGGCCGCCGCCGGGTCGGCCAGGGCGATAGTTTCTGGCAGTTCCGCCCGTTTCTGCCCGGCGATCCGGCGAGCCGGATCGACTGGCGGCAATCCGCCAAATCCGACCGCGCCTTCGTGCGCGAGACGGAATCCGAGGCGGCGCAGACGGTGCTGCTCTGGCGTGACGGCTCGGCCTCGATGCGCTGGCACTCGACGCTCGCGCGCGAGGAGAAGCGGGCGCGCGCCGAATTGCTGCTGCTCGCGCTCGCCGCCTTGTTACTGCGCGGCGGCGAGCGGGTGCGGCTGTTCGGCATCGCGACCCGGCTCAGCGCCGGCCGCGCCGCCCTCGCCGGAATCGCCGAGGCGCTGGCCCGCGCGAACGGTGAGGAGGGCGTGCCGCAGGCCGCCGGCAGCGTGCTGCCGCGCTTCGCCCGCGTCGTGCTGATCGGCGATTTTCTGGCGCCATTGCCGGAGATCGCCGCCGCCATCGCCGGCCTCGCCGCCGTGCCGCTCTCGGGCCATGTGCTGCAACTGCTCGACCCGGCGGAGGCGCTGCTGCCGTATCACGGCCGGGTGCGCTTCGCCGGGCTGGAGGCCGAGGCGGATGTGCTGGTGCCGCGCGTCGAGGGGGTGCGCGAGGCCTATGCGGCGCGGCTCGCGGCGCAGCAGCGCGGGGTGGCGGAGATTTGCGCCCGCGCTGGCTTCGGCTTTTCCACCCATCGCACCGATCAGCCGCCGCAGACCGCTCTTCTCGGCCTTTACAGCGCGCTCGCCGCATGAGCTTCGCCGCCCCCTGGCTCTTGCTGGCGCTCGCCCTGCTGCCGGTGCTGTGGTGGTTGCTGCGCGTCACGCCGCCGCCGCCGCGACGCGAGGTGTTTCCCGCCATCCGCCTGCTCGCCGGGCTGGTCGGGCGGGAGGAGAGTGCGGCGCGCACGCCGTGGTGGCTGCTGGCGCTGCGGCTGCTGGTGGCGGCGTTGATCGTCGTCGGCCTCGCGGGGCCGGTGCGCGAGGCCGGGCGTGTGCTGCCCGGCGCCGGGCCGCTGCTGCTGGTGTTCGACAATGGCTGGAGCGAGGCGGCCGACTGGGCGGCGCGCCAGCAGGCGGCGGCATCGCTGCTCGACCGCGCGAGCCGCGCCGGTCGGGCGGTCGCGCTGTTCAGCACGGCGCCGGACGAAGGCGGGGTGGTGCCGCCGATCGGGCCACCAATGCCGGTCGCCGAGGCGCGCGCCCGCCTCGCCGCCCTGCGGCCGATGCCCTGGCCGGTCGATCGGGCCGCCGATACCGCCCGCCTGCGCGGCTGGCAGCGGGGCGCCATCGCCTACCTCGCGAGCGATCTGGCGCAGCCCGGCGATGCCGGCTTCGCCGCCGCGCTCGCCGCCAGCCCGGTGCTCGAACTGCGCCACGCAGTGCCGGCCGAGCGGCTGCTGCTGCCGCCGCGCGCCGAGGCGGACCGGCTGGTGGCGCGCGTGGCGCAGGTGGCACAGGCCGCCGCGACCCCGCCGGCGGCGGTGCTGGCGCAGAGCGGCGATGGCCGCACCCTCGCGCGCGCCATGCTGCGCTTCGCCCCCGGCCAGGGCAGCGCCGAGGCGCCGATCGTGCTGCCACCCGAGATCCGCAATCAGATCGACCGGCTGGTGCTCGCCGGCAGCGCCTCGGCGGGGAGTGTCGCATTGCTCGACGAGCGCTGGCGCCGCCGCCCGGTGGGGCTCGCCGCCGGCAACGCGCTCAGTGCCGAGGCGCCGCTGCTCGGGCCGCTCTATTATCTGCGCCGCGCTCTCGCGCCCTATGCCGAACTGCGCGAGGGGAAGGTCGCCGCGCTGCTCGGGCGCGATCTGTCGGTGCTGATCCTGGCCGATGCGGTGATCGACGACGAGGCGACGCAGCAGGCGCTGGCGCAATGGGTGGAGCATGGTGGGCTGCTGCTGCGCTTCGCCGGCCCGCTGCTCGCCGAGCACCCAGACCCGCTGCTGCCGGAGCGGCTACTGAGCGGCGACCGGCAGTTGGGCGGGGCGATGTCCTGGGGCAAGCCGGCGCATCTCGCCCCCTTCCCACCCGGCTCGCCGTTCGATGGTCTGCCGGTGCCGGCCGAGGTGCAGATCGACCGTCAGGTGCTGGCCGAGCCGTCGGTGGCACTGCTCGCGCATAGCTGGGCCACCTTGTCGGATGGCACGCCGCTTGTCACCGAGGCGGCGCGCGGTGCCGGGCGGATCGTGCTGTTCCATGTCACCGCCAATGCCGACTGGTCGAACCTGCCGCTGTCGGGGCTGTTCGTCGCGATGCTGCGCCGGCTGGTGGCGCTCTCCGCCGGGGTCGCCACCGGCACCGATGGCAGCGTGCTGGCGCCGGTGGAATCGCTCGACGGCTTCGGCCAGCTCGGCACCCCGCCGCGCGCGGCGCATGGGCTGGCGGCGTCCGCGTTTGCCACCACGGCGGCCAGCCCGCGTCATCCGGCCGGCTTCTATGGGCCGGAGAACGGGCGCCGTGCGCTCGATCTCGGCGCCAGCCTGCCGCCGCTCGCCGCCGCCGCCCCGGTTGCCGGCGCGCGGCAGGCGCGGCTCGCCGGCGCCGAGCGCGAACGTGCGTATGGCCCGGCCTTACTGGCCGTGGCCCTCGCGCTGCTGGCGTTCGATCTGCTGCTGGCGCTCTGGCTGCGCGGCCTGCTGCGCCCACCGGCTCGGCCGACGGCGCGCGGGAGTCTCGTGCTGCTGCCGCTGTTGCTGCTCGCCCTGCCGGCGCGGGCGCAGGATGCGGCGGCGCGCTATCCGGCGCTCGCCGTGCATCTCGCCTATGTCATCACCGGCGATGCGACGGTGGACCAGGTCTCGCACGCCGGCCTCGCCGGGCTTTCGGATTATGTGAACCAGCGCACCGCCGCGAGCATCGCCGCCCCGGCGCCGGTGGTGCCGGGGCGCGACGATCTGAGCGTCTATCCGCTGCTCTACTGGCCGATCGTTGCGGATGCGCCAGCACTCCCGCCGGCGGCGATCGCCGCGCTGAACGACTTCATGGCGCATGGCGGCATCATCCTGATCGACACGAAAAGCGGCGGCAGCGGCGGCGATTTCAACCCCGGCGCCGATGCGAGCCTGCGCCGGCTGGGCC